>JAEZBZ010000056.1 GCA_023412745.1 Pseudomonadota bacterium
ACATCAGACCCTGCAGGATGCCCGACACCCACATCGACGTGATGTAGAGAAGGATGCCGACGGTCGCGATCCAAAAGTGCCATTCGACGAGCCGCAGCGAGTACAGGCCTTCGCGCTTCCACAGCCAGGGAACCAGGCAGTAGACGGCGCCGAAGGAGACCATGGCGACCCAGCCGAGCGCACCGGAATGCACGTGGCCGATGGTCCAGTCGGTGTAGTGGCTGAGCGAGTTCACCGCCTTGATCGACATCAGCGGGCCCTCGAAGGTCGACATGCCGTAGAAGGCAACCGACACCACCAGCAACCGCACGACGGGATCGGTGCGCAGCTTGTCCCAGGCGCCCGACAGCGTCATCAGGCCGTTGATCATGCCGCCCCACGAGGGCATCCACAGCATGATCGAGAAGGTCATGCCGAGCGTCTGCGCCCAGTCCGGCAACGCCGTGTAGTGAAGATGGTGCGGACCGGCCCAGATGTAGATGAAGATCAGCGTCCAGAAGTGCACGATGGACAGGCGATAGGAATAGACCGGCCGCTCCACGCGCTTCGGGATGAAGTAGTACATGATGCCGAGGAAGCCGGCGGTCAGGAAGAAGCCGACCGCGTTGTGGCCGTACCACCATTGCGTCATCGCATCCTGCACGCCGGAGAACAGCACGTAACTCTGCGAGCCGGTCAGCGACACCGGGATCGCAAGGTTGTTGACGATGTGCAGCATCGCGATGGTGACGATGAACGCCAGGTAGAACCAGTTCGCGACGTAGATGTGCGGTTCGCGGCGACGGAAGATCGTGCCGAGGAATACCAGCAGGTACACGACCCAGACGATGGTCAGCCACAGGTCGGCGTACCATTCGGGTTCGGCGTATTCCTTGCTCTGGGTGACTCCGAGCAGATAGCCCGTGCCGGCGATGAGAATGAAAAGCTGATAACCCCAGACGACGAAGTAGGGCGCCCAGCGGCCCGGCATGCGGGCGTGACACGTGCGCTGCACCACATACAGAGAAGTGGCGATCAGCACGTTGCCGCCGAAGGCGAAAATCACCGCCGAGGTGTGCAGCGGGCGCAGACGGCCGAATGTCGTCCAGGGCAGATCGAGGTTCAGGGCCGGAATGGCCATCTGCCATGCGATGATGTCACCGACGAGGAACCCGGCAACGCCCCAGATCACCGCCGCGATGGTCGCGACGCGGATGGGGCCGTCGAAGTATCCGGTCTCGTCGGGCGAATACTCCTTCAAGCCGAACGATGTCTTGAGAATGAATGCGCCGCCGGCGATGCAACTCAGTGCGAGCAGCGTGCCGTGAAATGCCATCGCGGATTCGTTGGATCCGATCGCCAAAATCAAGCCAATGACCAACCCGACCACACATCCGAACACCGAAACGGCGTCGGCGAAGGCGCGCCGTTCGACTGCCGTGTCTGTCATTCTGAAAGCCCTCTATGTTTCGTCCGTTCGCGATGCTGCTCTGCACCATCAGCGATATGAAGTTTGTGCCGGCGGGCTGGCCTTGATCTTGGTCAAAACCCAATGGTCTGCGGCGTCTTGACTGTTGAGCAGGCGTGAGACGCGCGCAGACGGCGGAGAAAGGGAAAGGCGCCGGGGGACGGCGCCTCGGCAGGAAGGATCGTTAGTCGCAGGCCGAATGCCCGCCGTTGGCGAGCATTTCGAGTTGTCCACTCTGGAGCAGGTGGACCTGGTTGCACTGGGGCAGGTCGAGCAGGCCCATGGATCTCAGCTTCGTGAACGTCCGGCTGACGGTTTCGATCGTCAGTCCAAGGAAATCGCCGATATCGGTGCGCGTCATCGGCAACTCGATCCGCATGGGATCGAAACCGTTACGCGCGTTGCGCCGCGACAGGGCGAGGAGGAAGCTGGCGACACGCTCGATGGCACTGCGCTGGCCGGTGGTCAGCATGAGATCGCGCGTTGCGGCCAGTTCGCGCGCCAGCACTTCATACAACTTGAAACCGAGCGCCGGGTTTTCGGTTGCCGACTGACGCAGCTTGGCGATCGGCAGGCAACGAACGCGGGTCGCACGCGTCGCCTGCGCGTTCATCATGTGCTCGCCCTCGATGCCGAGGCCGACGAGATCACCCGGGAAGGCGAAACCCATTACCTGGCGGCGGCCGTCGGCGAGCACCTTGAACAGCGCGATCGCGCCGGTCTCGACGCGATAGAGGTGGGTGGCGGCGTCGCCATCGGCGAACAGGAATTCCTTGGCCTCTACCCGCTGGAGCGATGCGCGGGCCAAGCTCTGGTCGAGGTCCGAGATGGGCGCTGCGATGGTTGTCGCGGAAGCGCGCGCACCGTGTGCGCCATGGCTCGTATAGGTGTGATCGCTCCAGGCCAGCATCGATGGGCTCCTTCTCATTTGCTGAGCCCGGCTAATCGATCATGTCCTCGTCATGTGCGTGCCCCTGTGGCGTATCGAATTGTAATAGTTTGTAACAGCGCCCGTGCGGGTGGCGTCGGTGTCTCAGCCGTTGACCAGATCGTGCACGCCGACCGGATGGCAGCTGTGTGCCAGTAGCGCGTCATAGGCGTTGCGTTCGGCGGTATCGTCGGACAGCTCGACCCATAGAACGATGCGCCCGGCCAGGACGGATTGCTGCACCTGCTCGGCGTGTCGCGCGATCAGCCATGACTGCAGGGCGGTTGCCAGCGTCTCCGCGCCGACGCCTGCACGGGCCGTGAGGCGATCGGCGAGGATGCCGTGCGAGCAGCAGATGCGCTCAGGCGTGCCGGCGAACACCAGATCCTGCTCCGGACGCGAGACGCAGGCCGTGAGCGATGCCGGCTTCTGCTGGCAGATCCGCGCGAGGCAGAGACAGTTAAAGGCAGCATCGGCGAGACCTTTGGCGCGCAGATCGCGGATTGCCCCCTGCAAGTCGCCCCAGTTGTCGAAACTCGTGACCGCGAAACGAAGCATCGATTGTCCAGTCGGGCGAATAGTTTCGCCTCGCAGTGTTGAAGCACGGCGCCCAGATTGATCTGCGACACCCCGTTCGTAGATTGACATGGATCAAATACAGTCCCGGTAGCGCAAATATCCGTGGCCCTACGTGCAAGTCGGCGTGCGCAAGCCCACGTGTTCAATGCGTGAGGAAAGCCGATATCGGCAAACGCCGCCTTGATTGCGATCAAGCGCGGCAATGGCTCATCCCTGAGGCTTGCCGAGGATATCGCGCAGCGCGGTCACGAGATCTGTCTGCTGGTAGGGCTTGCGCAGCACCTTCAATTGCGGGCGATCGCGTTCATCGCCGTGGATCAGTTCCTCAGCGTAACCCGATGTCAGCAGCACCTTGATGCCGGGTCGCAGGTCATGCGCCCGCTGCGCAACGTCCCGCCCCGATAATCCGCCCGGCATGACGAGATCGGTGAAGATCAGATCGACAGGCAAGCCGCGGTTCAGGATATCCAGCGCCGCCGGACCATCGCTGGCCTCCAGCACAGTATATCCGATCATTTCCAGCCGGCGGATGGTGAGCTTGCGCACGCGCGCGTCATCCTCGACCACCAGGATGGTTTCGCGCGCATTGGGGTCGGTCTCGTTGGCTGGCTTGCCCCGCAGGGAGGATGCCGAACCCTCGTCCGAGCGTGGCAGGTAGAGGTTGATCGTGGTGCCGTGGCCGACTTCGCTATAGATCGCGACGTGGCCGCCCGACTGTTTGACGAAGCCGTACACCATCGGCAGCCCCAGGCCGGTGCCGCGGCCTTTCTCCTTCGTCGTGAAGAATGGCTCGAAAACGCGGTCGCGCACCTCCGGCGTCATGCCGCTGCCGGTGTCGGAGATCGACAACTGCACATACTCGCCGGGTTTCAACTCCGGTTGCACGAGGGCGTGGTCCGCGTCCAGCGTGATGTTGCGCGTTTCGACGACCAGCTTGCCTCCATTCGGCATGGCATCGCGCGCATTGACCGCCAGATTGATGATGGCGCTCTGGAACTGGGCCGGATCGGCGCGCGTCAACCACACGTCGTGCGCCAGCGAGGTCGATAGCGCGATGTGATGCCCCAGCGTCCGCCGCAGCATGTTCGTGATGCCTACGACCAGGTCGTTCAGCTGGATCACCTGCGGGTCCATATGGCGGCGGCGTGCGAAGGTCAGGAGCTGATCGGTCAGCTTCGATCCGAGCGCGGCGGCGTCGCGGGCGTCGGCCAGCAGTGCGCGCGAGGTATCGTCCTGAAGCCGCATCTCCAGCAGTTCGAGATTGCCGCTGATCACCAGTAGTAGGTTGTTGAAGTCGTGCGCAATGCCGCCCGTGAGCTGGCCTACGGCCTCCATCTTCTGCACGTGAGCAAGTCGGCGTTCGCTCTCGCGCAGTGCTTCCTCGACGTGCTTGCGGTCGGAGATGTCATAGACCATGCCGGTAAAATAGCGCCGGCCCTCTGCCCAGAACTCGCTTACCGACAGATGCACCGGGAACGTGGTGCCGTCCTTGCGCCGTCCGCTGACCTCCCGGCCGATGCCGATGATCTTGCGTTCGCCGGTTGTCCTGTAGTTGGCGATGTAGCCGTCATGCTCGGCCCGGTAGGGCTCCGGCATCAGAACCTTGACGTTTTCTCCGAGCAGCTCCGCCGCATCGTAGCCGAAGAGGCGCTCCGTTGCCGGATTGACGCTCTCGATCAGCCCGCGATCGTCGATCGTGACAATCGCCGTGACCGCCGATTCAAGGATCCCGAGCAGCTTCGTGGCCTGCGCTTCAGGCGACGGCGACGAATCTGAATTATGCGTCATATCGGGTCCCGAATGACTTGCGTTGGACATGAATATTAGGTCACGTTGATTGACCGGCGCAACGCCGCTAGGTAGGGGGCAAAGCGACGCGCGCGCACCCGGGAAACGGCAGATATTCATGTCCATGGCAACGAATGGCATGCGATGACGGCAGAGCAGCATATTCTGGTCGTGGACGATGACGCCAAGGTGCGGACCCTGCTGCGGCGATGCTTCGAAGGTGAGGGCTTTGCCGTTTCCGAGGCCGAGAACGGCGCTGAACTCTATGACGTCCTGAACCGGCAGGCCGTGTCGCTTATCACGCTCGACCTGGGGCTCGGCAAGGAGAACGGTCTCGATCTGGCGCGCGACATTCGCCGCGATCACACCGTGCCGATCATCATGCTGACGGGCAAGGGCGACGCCATCGATCGGGTGGTCGGGTTGGAACTCGGAGCCGACGATTATCTGGCCAAACCGTTTGAATTGCGCGAGCTTTTGGCCCGCGTCCGTGCTGTGTTGCGGCGAACTGGCGGCGCGTCGGAAGCGGGGCGCACCGATCAATGCTACGTGTTTGCGGATTGGCTGTTCAACATTCCGCAGCGCAGTCTGCAGCGTCAGAGCGGCGCACACCAGGATCTAACCACCAGCGAGTTCAACCTGCTCGAAGCATTCGTCAAGCGGCCGCATCGCGTGCTGTCGCGGGACGAGATCATGGATCTGCTGAAAGGGCACGATTGGTCGCCGCTGGACCGCTCGATCGACAATCTGGTTGCCCGACTGCGCAAGAAGATTGAGCAAGACCCCGACCAGCCGCGCCTGATCAAGACCGTTCGCGGCATCGGCTACACCTTTGCCGGCGACGTAAAGCGGACTTAGGTTTCGCCCATTGAGGCCTTGGGCGAACTAAAAAGCCGCTTGGCGTATGGTGTCAGCCAAGAAGCTATGACGACTTGAGATGCATACCCTGACGGCCAGCGGCATCCCTGGCCAGCGTCATGTCTAGCGGTCGATTGTCCATGCGCTATGCCATTCCCCGCGCTAACGCCACGGTAGATCCGGAGTACCTGCGGCTGCTGGAACGGCTGCAGCAGTCGGCTATTCGGCTCGACGCGCGCTACCGCATTCCGCTGATACAGGTTCACATCGGCTGGGACGCGATCATCGGGCTGGTGCCGATCGCAGGCGATATCATTTCGTTGCTGCTCAGCACTGACGTCTTGCGCCAGGCGCGATCGCTGGGTGCCGACGGCCGCCTGATGCGAAGGATGGCAGCGAACGTGGTGGTAGATGCGCTTCTGGGCGCGATACCCATCGTCGGATCCGTGTTTGATGTGTTTTACCGGGCCAACATGCGCAACATGCGCTTGCTGCTCGATGAAATCGAACGTCAACGTCAAGGGCGGGGCCATTTGGAGTAACGTCCGTCGACGGATCATGTGCGCTTGGGCGAGTCGTGGGAATTGCTCAACCTTTGCGAGTGCTTGGCTGCCGCATCTCAGCCTGTTTCGATCCTGTCTTTCGCCGCAAACCCAGGATAGATAAGATTCCATTGCGTTGTCTGGTTCGTGTCGCAGAAGCGAATCAGTCATGTTCCGCGTCAGTGCCGATGACTGCGGAAGCCGCGGAGAAGAGATGAGGCGGAGTAACTTCAAGCTCCTTTTGATTGGGTCGATCGTCTCCATTGGGACAGCAGCGGGCACGCTCGCGCTGGATCATGCTGGTGTCATCAGCCTGGTCCCGGCCTCCGAGATGCCCAAGGTCGAGGCGCCACCGCCGATTTCCGCCGCTTTGCCGATGCCTGCCCCGCGCAGAGCCATCGATATGCTCGCGTATCTGGCGCCCGGGTCGGCGCCGCTGCAACTTCCTTCGCCGCAAGAAGCGTTCGAAGAGGTGATCGCGGACGCCGAGCAGGAATCCGAACCGGAAGGCGCCGCCGTACTGGATGCCTGGCTGACGGAGACCGAAGAGACGGACGACGTGACCGCCGGGTCGCCGTCCAATCTTTCCGGGCAGTCGCGTCCCCGTCCCATGCCGCGGCACACTCCAGCACTGGCAAAGCGCCTGGCGCAGATCTCGCCAGGGGCCAAGATGCGGCTGGCAGCGAAATTCAAGATGGCCGGGTTCATGGCTGATCCGGCAGAGATCGGTTTTATAGCGATCAAGGACGAACGCACGATCGAATTGCACGCGCGCGCCGAAAGCGGCGAGTGGACGTTCATTCATCGCTATCCCGTATTGGCGGCAAGTGGTGGGCTGGGTCCGAAGCTGCGCCAGGGCGACAAGCAGGTGCCGGAAGGCGTCTATAACATCTCGTTTCTCAATCCACAGAGCCGCTATCACGTCTCGCTGCGGGTCAATTACCCGAATGCATTTGACCGGAAGATGGCCGCCGCGGATGGTCGCTCCAAGCTTGGCGGCGATATCATGATTCACGGCAAGGCCGTTTCCGCCGGCTGTCTGGCTGTCGGCGACGAGGCCGCGGAGGAATTGTTTGTCCTGGCCGCGCAAACTGGACTGCAGAATATCCGGATGATCATCGCGCCGACCGACCTGCGTCTGCGCAGCGCGCCGAGCCTTCAGGCCGGCGATCCGTCATGGCTGCCGACGCTCTACTCGGAAGTGCAGACCGCAATGGCGGATTTCAAGGCGCCGCCGCGCACCGGTCTGCTTTCGTCGCTGTTCGGGATTTAGAATCCTACCTGCGGAGATTTGAAGCCAGGGGGGCGCGTCCGATCCCTCCTCTCCGCTGCGGGGAGGGGCTCCCGGCCCGCTGAATGTCAGCGCGAGGGTGCTTCTTTGGCTGGCTTCCAAGTTGCTGTTGCGAGAGCGCTCAGTTCGCCGGCATCATTCCACATCCGCGATTCCAGAAAGCTGATCGACCGCCCCCGGCGCAGAAACTGCGCTTCGCATCGCGCCTGCGGTGGCGTGACGGGCGCGAGAAACTGGATCTTCATTTCCAGAGTGGCGCCGGCGACGTCCATCGTCCGCTTCAGCAAGTGGCCCATGCTGATGTCCATTACTGTCGCGATGACGCCGCCGTGCAGCGTGCCTCGCGGGTTGAACATGTAGTCGTGAACCGGAAATCGGATGACGCAGCGGTCGTCTGGATATTCGAAGGTCAGCCCGAGGAACTTGGCGAGGAAGAAGTTTTCGAATTCGGGTTTTTGCTCCGAGATCGCGGTCTCAAATCTTGCCCGCGCCGTCTGCTCATCCATGAATACGGTTCCTGAACGCGCGAACCACGTTGCCCGCGCTCACTTGAAAGCACAAACTGGGTCATTGATGGGCGGTCAGCCGAACCCAGGTCAAGCCTGCGCTGACACGATGGCGCAGATCACCCTGCATAGGGGAGAGGAGTACCTAGGTCAATTGCGGCTGACCTGATCGCCTGCCGGAGGTCAATCGGATGAGCGGACGCTCTATCACGTAGTAAATGGCTATGCCGATTACCCCGCTAGTGACCACTGCGAGAATGCCGAAAGTCCAATGTCCGATCGGCGATCCGGTGAGCGCGAGCTTTCGCCAGAGCTGTGCGAATGCCGACAAGAAAATCACATGACTAAGATAGAGAGAATATGAAGAATCGCCGAGAATCTTGGCTAGGCGCCATTTGGGCAGCTGTACTGCATGTTCGATCATGAAAATGCCGAGTACGATAAGTGCCGCCGGCACGCCAAGCATGATGAAGCGCGGAACGTCGGGTGAGGCGAATGCCAACGCTAGCAATCCGACGGCGACGCATACCCAGCCGATAATCTGTTTTGCGGGCAGGATGGAAGCGCCCCAACCGATAAGTACGCCGAACAGGAACTCCAGAACGATCGCGTTGGTCCAGTAAAACAGCGGTGGGTTTTCTGTGGGAGATGGCCTGAATGCATATCCAGCAAGGGTCATGACAATGAGCGTGATGGCAATTATGAGCAGCCGTGTTGATGTGGAGCGTATGAACAAGGCCAACCCAAAAATGACATAGAACAGCATTTCGTAGTTCAGCGTCCACCCGGGCACCAGAACCGGCACCAGTTGCCCGTCGGCAGGACTGGGATAGGGAATGAAAAGGTACGAAGCTGCTGCGTGGAAAATGTCGAACTTGCCACTCTGCATCGCTGATGGAAGCATGATTGCGACAAGGACGACGATGGTCGTGAAAAACCAATAGAGCGGTACGATCCTGGCTAATCTCCGAGCATAGAATTGGCTGGGGGGCATATGGCGCGAGGCTGTCGTCACCCACATAATGAAACCGCTGATGACGAAGAAAATATCCACGCCCGAGCTCGTCAATAATGGAGACGGCCACCATCCTTCATAGCCGCCACGCCGCAACTGTAGATCGGTATGATGAATAACGACCATCAACGCGGCCACGCCGCGCAGGTACTGGATAGATAAAAGCTTGTCCGGCAAAGCAGATGACCCCCAAGAATATGGGATTACTGTGCCGGGAATTGTCGAGCAGAGCAAGGTGATGAAACAGGTAATCTTATTACCGCCCATGACGCAATTTTCGGCTGACCACCGGCGGCGCCCAAATCATACATCCTGCGACTAGGCATATGCGTAGTTGTGGCGTGGTCAATGAATTGCCAAACGAACGTCGCGCGTTTCAGATATTTGGTGCTGTTCCCTCAACTACCAGGTTTCATGACGACCTTGATGCAGCCGTCCTTCTTGTCGCGGAACTTTGTATAGAGTTCCGGACCTTCATCCAGGGTCGCTCGGTGGGTGATGACGAATGACGGTTTGACTTCACCGTTTGCGATTTTGTTCAGCAGTGGCTGTAGATAGCGATGGGTATGGGTTTGTCCCATCCGGAAGGTGAGGCCTTTATTCATCGCCGCACCAAAAGGGATATGATCGACCGAGCCGACGTAAACGCCGGGAATGGATATCGTTCCGCCCTTTCGGCAGCACATGATGGCTTCGCGCAGCACGTGCGGTCTATCGGTCCCAAGATAAAGCGCGGTCTTGAGCTTATCGATCGCGGCGTCCAAGCTTGCCAGCGCATCGGACTCGGTGCCGACGCAATCGATGCACCTGTCCGGACCGCGCCCCTTGGTCATTTCCATAAGGACCTCGAAAACGTCGGCCTTGCTGTAGTCGATGGTTTCGGCCTGGCTTTCGTTGCGCGCCATTTCCAGCCGCTCAGGGATGCGATCGATGGCGATGACGCGCTTGGCGCCAAGCATCCAAGCGCACACAATGGCAAATTGTCCAACCGGCCCGCAGCCCCAAATGGCGACGGTATCGCCCTGAGTTATTTCGGCATTTTCAGCGGCCATGTAGCCGGTTGGAAAAATATCCGAAAGAAACAAAGCCTCTTCGTCGCTTAAATAATCCGGAACTTTAATCGGCCCGACATCGGCAAAAGGAACGCGCAGGAACTCTGCCTGGCCGCCGGCATATCCGCCAAGCATATGCGAATAACCGAACAGTCCAGACGGCGAATGGCCCATGGCCTGGATCGCCTGTGCTGCGTTTCGGTTGGAGCGGTCGCACAGTGAAAAAAGCTGCTTCCGGCAGAAAAAGCATTCGCCACACGCAAGATTGAACGGCACAACAACGCGATCGCCAATCGCAAATTTTGTGTGGCTTTTGCTGATCTCAACGACTTCTCCCATCGCCTCATGGCCGAGAATGTCGCCACTTTCCATGGTCGGCATGAAACCATTCATCAGGTGGAGGTCTGACCCGCAGATCGCACAGGATGTGACTTTGATAATGATGTCGCGGTCATTCTCAATGCTCGGGTCATCGACCCGCTCACACCGGATGTCGCCAATGCCATGCCATGTCAGCGCTTTCATCGCCGAACCTTCTTTGTTTGGCTGCGTCTCCAGGGAACAGAGAATGCCGGCCCGGAGTTCCGCGGCTCGCTTGGTCGGCCGGCAGGGGGACGCCGGGGAGGAGACGAGGGGGACTCAACTGCCGCATGCCGGAGATGGAACCAAGCGCCCCTCGAGCCTGTTGGTCAGCCACTCAACGTGAGGCTTGCTATAGCAACCAAGGAGGCGATCATGCCTGATAAAGGCAAAAAATCCGGTATGGGCGGCATGGATAAAGACAAGCAACGCGACATCAGCCACAAAGGTGGAAAGCAGGGCGGTGGAAGCTTTTCCGATGATCCGGAACGCGCGTCGGAGGCAGGGCGCAAGGGTGGGCAGAAGTAGGGCTGTCAGCCTTTGTTCTCAGGCTAGGATCTCAAGCCCAGGGTCCTAGACATAGTGAGATTGGTATCGTTCCCCTCGGTAAGGCCAAACAAACGGCTCATCCGGGGGGAATTGCTGTATGGATGGTTTGTAAACCAGATTTGGCGCGCAAAAGCGCGTATTGGTTAACAAAATTCCAGGCTAGCATCCAGGAGCGACATACCCTCGGCTCAGTCTGTTGAACGGGGTCTCTCCGCGTGCGTGATACTGGCGCGACATTGATCTTTTCCCAACAAATTCCGATCGTTTCAGAATGAGCCCGTTCGCAGTGTTCTGGCACCATTCGCAGAGTGTCATCGTGATCGCTGCCGACTGATCCGTCATGAACCTGTCGTTGCGCCTGACCGCCGCAATAGTAAACGGGTGCGCGCGCTTGCCGCGTTAGCGTAGTTGACACAATTTCGCTGGTATAGACGGAACTTCTTCCAGCGCTTCGGTGGTGGGGACAATTCGTCAGGTTCAGCATGCTGCCGGTCAAGGAAGAGAATCCGTCCCATATCCAGCCATCGCGAGTAGCGCCGCCATGTGCGCAGGGCGTGGGACCCTCAGGCGTTCCAGTCGCAGACTACCGCCCGGAAATCGATGGACTGCGGGCCTTCGCCGTTTTGTCCGTCGTACTCTATCATTTTTCCGTGCCCGGAATGGGCGGCGGCTTCATCGGTGTTGATGTCTTTTTTGTCATATCCGGTTTCCTGATCGGCGGCATTCTTTGGCGGGAGCTGGAGATCCGGGGAACGGTGTCCCTGATGAATTTCTATGCGCGCCGCATCCGACGCTTGGGCGCTGCATATTTCGCGATGGCGATCGTGACGATGATCGCTGCCTATTTCATTCTATTGCCGTTTGAATTTCGCGAGTTTGGCAAGGAGCTGATATCCTCGACGCTGTACGCATCGAATATCTACTTTTTCCTCAAGGCTGGATATTTCGACACGGCATCCGAGAGCAAGGTGCTGTTGCACACCTGGTCTCTGTCGGTCGAAGAGCAGTTCTATATCCTGCTGCCGGCGCTGCTCTTGTTGCTGCGTTGGAACCGGAGAGTTCTGCTCGGCACGCTTATCGCTGCCTTTGTTTTATCACTTGCGCTTTGCGTTATCGTGACCCGAACCTCGCACACCGCATCGTTCTTTCTGATCCCGTTTCGCGCCTGGGAACTGTTGGCCGGCGTCCTTCTTGCCATCTACGTGTCGCGGTATGCAGAGCAGCGGCAATATCCGGCCGCGGTTTCCTGGATTGGTCTTGCGCTGTTGATCGCGGCCACGGTGTTCATTATTCCATCGCCGGCATTTCCGGGTGCATTGGCCGCCATTCCGACGGCCGGCGCGCTGCTCATTCTGCTCAATGGACGGCAGGATAATTGGGTCAACAGGCTGCTTTCCCGGCCGTCAGTGGTTTTCGTCGGTCTCATCTCCTATTCGCTATACCTGTGGCATTGGCCGGTACTGACGCTTGCGCGTTATTATCTCAGCGGTGCGGGCGGTTGGATGCAAACAATCGTGCTGCTGGCGATGTGTTTCGGTCTCGCCTACCTGTCCTGGCGATATGTCGAGCAGCCGGTCCGTCATGCGCGCGTGCGTCCGTTGGCGATTCTGGGCATCGCGGCTGGTTTGTCCGCTTGCCTTTTGGCAGTAGGGGCGGTGCCGTACTTGCGCAACGGGATGCCGGAACGCTTTGCTCCGGCTGTGCGCGCTCATATCGATGCTTCCGCCGATTTTCTGCAGGATTGGAGCCGCTGCCATGTGCCTGCGAGCGGCCCTCTTGCAGGTGTCGAGGTTTGCCCAATCGGTCCTGAGGGCCCGCCGACCTTCGTGGTTTGGGGTGATTCACACGTCCGCGCTTTCAAGGAAGGCCTCGCATTGCTTGCGCAGGAGCGCGGAAGGCCGGGGCTCTTGATCTGGCGGGCAGGATGTCCGCCGCTATTTGATATTCGCAAGACGGAAAGCGCTGCCACGCGTCAGCAGGATGAGGATTGTACCGTTGCAAATGATCGCATCCGGAAAGCCATCTCGCAGCTCGGCAAGATCGACGCCTTGCTCCTCATAGGTCGATGGGCTTATTACGCGGAGGGGCAGGGCACTGGCAACGACAGCTTCAATACGATCGAGATTTCTTCGGCTTCGGGTCCCTCTGCTCGCGAGACCGATCGCCGGGGGATTTTTGATGCCGCCGTGCAATCTACCGTCAAGGAACTCGCCCAGCACATTCCGCGCATTCTGGTGCTGCGTCAGGTGCCGGAAATCCCGACATATGATTCCCGAGATGCAGCTCGCCGGATTGCGCATGGGTGGCTGGATCCCGAAGACGCCATGCGTCTTTTCACGGTGTCATCGTCGACTGTCGCTCATCGCGTCGAGGCATCAGAACGGCCGTTTCGCAAGCTCGCGGCAGATGGGACAATCACCTGGATCGATTCCTGGGACGGATTCTGCCGCAACGGAGAGTGTTCGGCTTTGCGCGATGGTCGCGCGCTGTTTTTCGATAACAATCACGTCGTCAACAACACGGCGATAACCCTCCGTCGGCTGTTTGAACCGTTGATGCCGAATGACGGCGCGTCACGTCCGAAGGAAACCGCGCAGTGATCGCCGATCTCTGTAACCGCGAGTGGGATGTCATCATCATCGGTGCCGGCCTCGGCGGCGGTACGATCGGCCGGCGCCTCGCCGAGAAAGGCATGTCTGTTCTTTTCATCGAAAGCGGCCCGAACGCGCCGCGCGCTGAGGAACAACATCTCCGCGATGATATCGTTGACCCAGTGGCGCGTCGCGTAAGGGGCTTCTGGCCCGGCTTTGTGGACGAGACGATCGACGGCCGCAGAGCGCAGTATCCGGCACCACTAGGAATGACTGTCGGAGGCTCCTCGGCATTCTATGCGAGCACACTTGAGCGCCCGGAGCGTCACGACGTCGACCACAGCGAGGCGCGCCCGCATCCCACGGGTGGTTGGCCTGTCCGCTATGATGACCTGCTTCCCTATTACCGAGACGCGGAGCAGGTCTTCGAAGTTTGCGGCGACGATGATCCGCTGTCACCGGAAGTCCCATCGCAATTGCGTTCTCCACCGGATCTGACGGCGTGCGACGGTTCGATGATGGAAAGCTTCCGGCGCAGCGGGCTTCATCCGTATCGGATACATCTCGGCGTCCGCTTCCTGCCCGGCTGCCGGATGTGTTTTGGTTTCAAATGTCCGCGCGCCTGTAAAATGGATGGCCGTTCGGCCGGCGTCGATCCGGCCTTGAGCACCGGCCATGCTGCGCTCATCGACATGTGTCATGTTCGAGCGCTGCGCGGAAGCCGCCACAGGATTACGCACGTCGAGGCGGAAAGGGGCGGTGAAATCCTGGAATTCCGCGCGCGCCATTTCATTCTCGCTGCTGGTGCCCTAGGCTCGCCGCGTGTCCTGCTGTCATCGCGATCTGAGGAATGGCCGAACGGATGCGCCAACAGCAGCGGGCTGGTGGGGCGCAATCTGATGTTTCATATGACCGAGATGCTGGCGATCTGGCCGGAGCGCGGAGTTCACAGCAGCGGCCCGACGAAGGCGATTTCCCTGAGGGATTTTTACTATGTGAACGGCCAGCGCTATGGGGCGCTTGCCGCCATGGGCATTGATGCCTCTTATGGACAGATCGTCCACTATCTCAACAATGTGTTCGATAGGTCGGTTCTGGGCGGCCTGCGGCCCTTGCGCGAGTTTACGCGGATACCTGCGGTTATGGCGGCAAAACTGTTTGGAAGTGCCAAGGTCTATAGCGCGCTCATTGAGGATCTGCCGTATGAAAACAACCGGGTTATGCTGGATGAGGTCAATCCGTGGGCTGTGCGCTACGAGTACACGATGCATGCCGACCTGTTGCAGAGACGCAGAGAGTTCCGCATGCTGGTGAAGCAGCGTCTGCGCCATCAACGGAGCTTTTTCCTCACGTTCCAACCCTTGCTCAATCTGCCGCACGCCTGCGGTACGATCCGGTTCGGTAATGATGCCAAAACCAGTGTCCTGGATGCGGCATGCCGGGCGCACGACGTCGCGAACCTCTTCGTAGCCGATGCGTCCTTCATGCCGACGTCCTGTGGTGTCAATCCGGGCCTCACGATTGTCGCGAACGCTCTGCGTGTCGCTGATCATGTCGCGGACCAGATAACTCATTAGAAGGCGATAAAGCGTGCAGCAACCGCAAGACATTATTCGCCGGGGTGTCGCCGTTGTTACCGGCGCGAGCGACGGGCTCGGCCGTGCTTTGGCCGTGGAATTGAACCGGCGCGGCGTTCTGGTTGCAGGTCTTGCGCGTGGCGAAGCGGGTTTGGCCGAAACGGCGAGATTGTGCGGGAACGAACGTTTTGTCGCGAAGGTTGTGGACATCGGCGAAGATGCTGCGGTCCAGGCGGCGTTTTCGGATATCCGAAAAGAAATCGGTGACATTACCATTCTCGTGAATAACGCCGCTGTTTATCCAAGACGCGATATTCTGGAGGAGACGCCGGCGAGTTTCATGAAGACGGTGCAGATCAATCTCGGCGGCGTGGTTTCGTGCACCGCTGCAGCGCTCGAGACGATGGTCGACACCGGCGTCGGACGGATTGTCAATGTCAGCACCTTCGCCGATCGTGCTCCGGCGCCGTGCGCCAGCGCCTATAGCGTCTCAAAAGGCGCTGCGCGCATTTTCTCCGAGGCGGTTGTGAGCGATCTGTCGGATCGGTTTCCGGATATTGTCGTCTCGACATGGATGCCGGGCATTCTGGCGACGAGCATGGGGTTGCCGAGCGGATTGGATCCGGCGCTCGTCGCCCGGTGGGGAGCCCATCTTGCGCTTTGGCATGACCGCTCACTGAACGGCGTCACATTCTCGGCGGACCAGGAGCTGGTTCCGATCCGTTCGTTTCGGCGCAAGATCAAAGATGCGATGCTCTTCCGGAAAGCACCGCCCCCGCGCCGGCTGTCGGGGGAAGCCAGCGCTGGGTGAGCGATATCCGGGTTCGCTGCTTCAGCAGTTCCCGGCGCCGCGAATCGAGGTGCAGACGATACCTGCAATTTCCTGGTAGCGTTCGCGCACGAGGCTGTTCACGGCCGGCGTTGCGGTGAAGTGCGCAGGTGGCGCTTCCTCATAGAGCATCGTGTAAACGATGAGCGCGGCGAGAAAATACGTGGTTGCAGTGCCGTGTGGACTTAGATCGGAATAGAGGTCGTCAGGCGTGAGCGCGTCCAGTGGCGCTTCCGACAGAAGCTTCGACAGAAGCGATGCAACGGGCATAAGCCGTACGTCGAGCCCCGGACGCTTTTCGTTCAAGAGACGGACGAACTCCACGTACCATGCGTGATAACTTCCCTGATTGAGAGTGTGATAACCGCGCATTCCATCAGCGTCAGGGGGAAAGTGTTTTGAAAAGGAGCCCATTGCCGCCCATCCCTCGTAGACGAAATGGCGCGCGTGGGTTCTGCTGGAATTTTTCTTCAGCCAATCGAAAAGCGTGAGTGCCACGTCGACTTGCGAACTGCCAGTCAGGCCAAGAAACCCCGGCGATTCATCCGGCGCCCTGTACTGAATGAAGTTGGCCGGGTTCATGATGAACACGTTATAGTCGGCTTTGCCGAATGGCCCACGGTGGCGGTCCCAGACGACCGGAACGCCCTTGAATTTCCATTGAGCGATCGGCGGTAGAGTCTTGATGAAGTCTTCCGGAAATCCCCATTGACCATCGACAGCGTATTTGTGCCCTGCCGCGACGGCGAGGTGATGGAGCCAGTACGGCACCGTCGTTTCGTCGCTTGGGGTCAGATGGTGGATGAGGCTGTTGCCGAATATGTAATTGCGAATGGTCTTGGTTTCGGCAGCAGCGTGGCCGCCAGCAGGAATTAGCGTCGCCAGAACCAGCAGAATTACCCGGATTAACGATTGCTGCTGATGTTTATGCATTTCACCGACATGAGTGTATGGATGGGCCGAAGCTAATTGTTTCGATCCGCAAGGGATGACCGGTACTGTCACGCGCGTTCGTCAAGAGTGTTGTTAAACCGCTAGTCGGTCGGGTTGTTCTTCATGAATGTCAGCAGGGCGTCGGCTTTTGGCGCTTCGGTAAGCGGTTGGTTCATGTACTCGGAGGCCCCCCAGAAGCCCCATTTCATCGGCGTGGATGTATTTACGTAATGCACGAATAATCCACCACCGCTTTTCTTCCAGTCATCCAGATATGCGAGATAGAGGGCTTTCATCGCGGGGTGCCGGTTCACTGCTGCGAAGAGGGCGGCGAGACGCTCGTCATTGACGGCCGGTCCAACACCGACCAGGTGCTGCCCGCCTTCATACGCAATCATGTTGACACCGAACTTGTCGGCGATCGCCTTTTGCTTGCCGAGCCATTCCCGGACTTCCCCAAGGCCGCGCTTTTGGAGGTCGGCAATCAAGCCTTCAGCGGACATGGTTGCAAATTGCGAGGCGCCGGGCGGCATGCCTGGATAACTGCCGAAGTAGGGCGCAATGGCCAGTGCATCGGTGCTGCGGTAGGCTTCCTGATAATCCAGGACCGCATGAGACACCCAATCGTTAGCAGCGTGCGATGCCATAACGCGGACGAGACGCGAGGTTCCGGAGAATACCTGTTCCCATATCCGGAACACCTCGACGGACCTGCGCGAATAGAACCTGAGCTGGGCTTCATAATCGTGAGGGGACAGACGGAGCTTCCGGCCTTGTTCCAGCGCATAACGCGATTGTTCGAACAGCGAGTTCCAGACTTCGTTGGAGTACTCGATGTAAACGAGGCGGTCCGGCGCGAGATGGTCGCGTACGTATTCTGCGAATTTCGTGATGTAATCATCGTCGGCGAGATGGGGCATGGTGAACCAGGGGTCGGTTTTGAGCGTGTTGCTCAGTTCAACCATGATCTCGACCGGAACCCCTTTCACGGTGTAATGCGCATCCGCTACCTTGGGACGCTGCGCGAAGCTCGTGATCTTCGAATTGTTTGTGTCCATCCAGTCCATAAATCGCAACGCACGATACGATTTCACGCTTTCGAGAAACGCCGGATTGAATGACGTTTTGGTGTGGCCGGAGTTATTTGCATCGGATCGGCAGGCATTTGCCGCGCGATCGGCGCAGGTTTCGTACGGCGGAACGATGCGGATATTGCGAATGTAGTTGTCAGGATTGGTTGCTTCGATTGTCAGGGCGATACCGCCCTTTTCTGGCTGGACAGAAAGCGTGATCTTGCCGGGCGCCTGGGAAATGACCCGTTGGGGGAATGTGCTGAGTTTGCCGTCACCGTCATACAGGATTTCGTACTGGCCGGCCGGATAGTGCTTTTTTCCATCGGACCAATACATGACGGTTCGGGCGAGTTGCCCGGGTAACAGAGATTTTACCCAGCCGTGGTCGTCCAGGTCGAGCGGACGTCCATCATACCAGGTATTGGTGGTTGACGAGATCCAGCCTCTGGATTGCTTGAAGGGATCGCTGAAGATCCATTCGTTACTGTAGTCGGAGACGATCGTCAGATTGGTGCCAATTGGCGATCTGGCATTGTATTCCGAGCCAACGCTTTTGATCTTGCCCTCGGCGGCGGTGCCAGGAGCAATAACCGTCATAAATATGCAGGCCGTGGATACAATCAACCCTGCGGTGATGCGCCCGGGGCTACGGGAAGGCATGCGTCCTCCAAACGATAGGCTGGCGAATGAATAACATCATTAACGCGCGCCGGCCCGCAGTGCCGGCCGTCAATATTAATAATCCGTAGGCTGTTCTGCATCGCGCCGCTGCCGGCGGGCCATGTTATGCGTGCACATACGCGTTATAGAATGCTGGGCTGAGGGAACGCAGGAACAGGTCCCAATCGGCAAGCAAGGTAAGATCTACAGTTCGGTTTGCGACGATCGCTCACCTTCTGTCCGCTCGTCCTGTACGGGCTTTCCGTCATTGTGGCGCGAGAATCTTTGTTGCGGTCGCTTCCGTTATCGGGCGTGTCGACCCACTTTTTTGCTCGCCGGCATCACGGCGGGCCTGACTGGATTTATGCTATGCTGATTTTTTCCAGTCTCGCGGTGGCGGCCGCAACGTAGCGATGACCACAACAGTCAGCCGATCAGCCTGATAAGCGTTCCGGATGAGCGCGTCGTGGTAGTTTCGCTCGTTTTCGACGACGAGGTGCTGCTCGCTTGAGAAGGCAATCACATGCCTCTTGCACCCTCTCATTTTTCCAGGCTCGCCATATAGGCGAGTAACCCTTCAATATCGTCGGGCTCGAACAGGAACTCGGGCATATCGCTGTGACCGACCACGATGCCCTCCGCAAGGGCTTCGGCGAGGTGCTCGACCGGATACCGCTTAGGCAGTTCGCGGAAGAGCGGTGCCTTGGCGTGAGGGCTCTGTCCTGTCCGGCCGATGGCATGGCAGCGGGCGCATTCGCGTTCTGCGATCGCGCGGCCACGTTCAAGAGCCGACTGTTGGCCGGACACGAGGCTTGATAGAACGACCAACGACAGCACTCCCAATATTAGGGTAAGTGCGAAACGGCGCTTCTGCATGCCCAGTCTCTCCGTCAAGGCTTCTGAGCGTCAGGTTTGCCCTTGGATGCAAGTCGCATCCTTTTTGGCAACCTGCGTTGATGCGTATCAACGCCTGAAACCAACCACGGCTCATCTGCCAAACGAAAAAGCAGCGCTGTCGCCAATCCAGATCAATCTAAACGATAGCCATTTGGCGAGGCATTGTGCAAATTTAGTGGGGATTGTGCCTTCCCCATAGCAGGGACCGACATACTGGACGAGATCCCTACATGCCCACACCGCAAGATATCTCAAGCCCGCTCAGCTACGCGCTCAGAGCCGGTGCGATTGCCCTGATGGCGGGCGGCGGCGCGGTCTATCTCGGGGCTCTTGGTTGGCCATGGGTCTTCGATATCAACAACCCAGACTTCAATCCTCTCCTGTTGCTAGAGCTTCTTCTTATCGGGGTCGTCGTCTGGTACGGGGTTACTTCCGCGCGGTGGCTCATGCGCTACTGGCAATTCGGCGCAACTCGCCTTGATCTTGAAGGTTCTCCTCGCTTGGGCGCGCCGCTGGTGGGACGCGTCATCAGCGATAGGCCGGTGTCGGCCACTGGGGACTATCTCTTGGTCCTTACCTGCTACGACGTGCACGAATTCGAACATGACGATAAACGCCGAAGACGCTCATTTCCAGTATGGTCCGGCGAGGTGACGGTCTCTCGCGAAATCGATGTGCAAGAGGGCTTGCCGTTCCGCTTCCATCTGCCGGCTTCAGTTGGACCGGAGCCAGTCCCCAGCGGCATCCTGCCTGGCCCAGGAATACGAACAAGGTTCACTGTGCATGTGCCCGGAATGCGCCAGGTCATCGCGAGCAACTACCCGCCTCTCGAGCGGTATTGGCTACTAAAGGTCTCGGCGCGGACACGAGGCTCTGATTATCAGGCGGAGTTTCCCATCCCGCTCGAGGACTGAGTGGATGCCAAGCGGCGCCTCCACTTTAGAGAAGGTCGCAGATACTCGTCGATCGCCACGAATGTCTCTTTCTGGTATGGTGGATATTTTTTGGTCGTGCATGCGCATCCACTGCTGAGGTGGCTGCGCAAATCGCTGATTTTGTTGGGAGTTTATGGCGCTCCCTACGGAGCTAAGAATTGTCAATGAAAACAATAGCCTCTGGCCGGCAACCCTTCGCCTAAATTCCCGTACCGCCCCGTAAAGCCCCGTAGAGGAATTGGCAAATTAGAGAAGCTAACCCAAGGTTTGGCGCAGCCGAACCTTGGTAATATGCGCTCAACTTGCGGCGCGAACTAAGCGTTCGAGAGGCGGGCGATTACCTCTTCGGCCAACTTCCGATACCGGAGGGCGTCCTCAAGAGGCACGGCACTCTCTCCGTGGACGGCTGAGTTCCCGACATTACGCAAGTCATCAATAATAGCCGACGTTCCAGCATCGATAACATTTGCTGCTCTCAAGGCGCGGACGGCCAGCATAAATGACCTCTGAGGTCTTGGTGGGCTTGTTCCACTCATATAAGGCTCGGCTGCACGGATGACGACCTGCTCCAATTCGTTTCGGAGCTCCGCTATTGCTGCTCGCGGTGATATGTTCGCGACCATAAAGAAGTGATCAACCTCCTCTGGCGTCGGCGGTGGGGCATCGGCCCCTTCGGGCGGTGGTGGCAACGATGCCGCTGTAGCTTCCGCCCGCTCTAGGCGGAAGGACATTTCAATATCTCCTGCCTTGAGGCGCAACAGCGGGAGCAGTTCTCGGACCTTTTCTCTCAACAAGAGGAAAACGATCACAAACGCTATCGGCCAAGCTAGTGAAACTACATGCCCGAACATCGTTGATGAGAACTGGAGCCAATCCATCTCGTCTCCTCTTAGCGCCCTCAGTCGGTCATCTGATATTTGCATGCGGGCAGGTCTGCCTATGTATCAGGCCGCTTGCCAACGTTCGTTCTACGGCTCCTTTGGGAGACTACGCATCATTGGCACGACGGCGGAAGAATGCCGCTTTCTAAACGTGTGGAAATTCCAGTTTTCAAAATTAAAGTGAAATATTTATTTGAGCCAAATTGAGCGTTGAAACGCAATGATAAAAACGGAATATCGTCGGTGTTGCGCATTTCGCGCCCCAGAGAAAGAATAATGTCAGTTAGCATCCTAGTTGGAGATTGCAGAGACCTCCTCCGAACCCTTCCAAAGAAGTCTATCCAGCAATGCGCGCGGTAGATAATGAAGCACTCTGGTGGCTCACCAAGGACAGCGACCGAACCTGTCTCCAACTCTTCCGACGGCACTACTCCTGCAAAAACAAGCAGCCAAGACAGGACCAGTTCGTCGGCCCCGGAAGCCACATCGTCCTTCGAACCGACGACGGAGATGCCGTCTTTGTTTGGCGAGCCGCTGAGTTTAGGGCGGACAAGCAAGAAGGCATTGAGTGCTCGCTATTCCGGAACGAAAGCTCGCTCCT
>JAEZBZ010000158.1 GCA_023412745.1 Pseudomonadota bacterium
ACGGCGTCCTGCGCGACATGGCGGATTAGCATGGTTTTGGTGCCGCCGTAGCTTGCCATCAGCACGCGGCAAGCCGTCGGCTCCGGACGCGGGGGTGGGGCAGGGCGAGCGGCTGCGACCGGCGGCCCAATGCGCGGCATCGCGGCGGCGCTGGCCTGGGCCGGGAATTGTGGCGGCGGCGCCTGCCGCATGGGCGGCTGCTGCTGGGCACGCGGCGGAGGCATGTTCGCGGCGATCTGCTGCCCCGTGCAATGGCGGGCGCGAAAGCGTTCCGCGATCGAGTCGATCGACCGCCCGTAGGCGCGATCGACGGCCCAGCGGCCGGAGAGATCCTGGAAGGTGACGGGCCGCTTGCGTGCCAGCGGCATGGACAGCGCCAGGATGTGATCCTGCTTCAGGCGGGTGCGCGGCGCGACGGGGGAGGCAAGCCGTTCGCCCGAATACACCACGAGATGCTCGATCTGGCCGCGGACGCCGGTGCTGACGTCGGGGAAGCTGTCGCCCGGAACGCCGCCGCCCGTGGTGCCGATGCCGGCGAAATTGTTCTGGCGCGGATCGACGTCGCCGCGCTTACCGTTGCCGCGCAGATAAGTCAGGAAGTTGGTCTCGATAACCATCTGGAAGAAGGCATAGTCCCACCGCACGCCCAACGCTTCGCCGTGGCGTTTGTACCAGACGGCGATGTCCCGGAAGCGCGGATCGAGGCGCGTGTTACGCTCGGTCAGGAACGCCATCAGTCGAGCCGGCGTTACGCAGGTGGGCACTTGATTGGCGGCGCTGGTGCGAATGGGTGGTGCGGCCGAGGCCGAAGCCGACCAGCACGCGACAAGGGCAGCGCCAGCGAGCATCAGCAGCCGGCGACCGCAAATCGTTGTCTGGCCGATGCTCAACCTTCCGGACACAATTCAAATGCCTTGTCGAGTGCGCTCGACTGGTTGGGAAATTCGCCGACAGCCTGACCGCCGCGCGCGTAGGCGGCGATATAGGCCTCGGCTTCACGCTTCTCAGCGCCTTCGTTGACGTCGAGGACGGTGTAATTGACGAAGCCGTCGTTGGGCGCCTTGATGATGATGGCCTTCTGACCGCCGTAACTGGCGGTCCAGACGCGGCACTTGGGTTTTGCTGCCGCCGTTGCCGCGGCGCCCGCCGCAGCGGCTGCGAGCGTGACGTTTCCGGTTTCCTCGGCCGCAGGTTCTGCGGCGCCGACACTGGACGATGCGGCGAAATCGCTGGCGACGGCCTGGACGGACTGCTTGGCCATGCCCGATGCACCAAGGCTTGAACGCTGGGTCAGGCCTTCCGCGCGTGCCTGGTCTGCCGCGCTCCGCGCCAGATCCTGGCCGGATACCTTCTCGGACGTTTCTTTCGCGGCGGCGACCTTCGTGGTCTCACCACCACCGCGTCCTTTGCGCGCCTCGGCGACGAGTTCGGGCCGCGGATCTGGCTGGTTGCAATGGTTGTCGTAGAAGGCCTTGGCGATGGCGCCGACCTTGCTGGCGTAACCGCGATCGCCCGGAGCCCACTGGCGCCCGAGGTGCGTGAACGTCATTGGGCCTTTGATGGTCTTCTGCCAGGACCTCAGTACGTTCCATTCCTGAACCTTGCGCGTACGTTCGGCGACAGGGTCGGTGATGTAGTCTCCGGCATAGAGCAGCAAATGCTGGAGGTGCGCCTTCACGCCGGTCGACAGATCGGGGAAGCGCTCGCCCGGAGCGCCGCGGCCCGTGGCGCCGAGGCCGGCGAAATTGTACTGCGTGGGGCTGACGTCGCCCGGCTTGCCGTTGCCGCGGCGGTACGACAGGTTGCCGGTTTCCAGCAGCATCTGGAAGAAGGCGTAGTCCCAGCGAACGGACAGTTCCTCGCCGTGGCGCATGTACTGCGTCGCGATGTCGGCGAAACGCGCATCGACAGAGGCGTTGCGCTGCTGGACGAACGCCATCAGGCGACCGGGCGTGGCGCAGGCGGCAACCTTGTTGGCCGCGGTTGTCTTCACGGCAGGCAGGCTTTGGGCGGCAGCCGGCGTGGCGGCCAGCGCGAGCAATAGGATGAGGGGAGCGGCCCGGCTCGTCATGGGATCTCTCTATCTCCGCGATGAGCGTCTACAACTCGTCTGTAGGGAATCGATACAGACCCATTATGTCGATCAACCTTAAGGGGAGGTTGACGCACGCTCCATTCAGCGTCTCCTGAGATCGCCGATCTTTTGGGCACAAGTTGGTACAGCTCGCGGAGGAATTGTGGCGAACCGGAAATTATCGCACGAAGCCGGTGTATTGGATCTGCCGACTCGGGATCACGCAGCCGGCTTGCCGCGGCGGATCTCGATGCCGACGGCGCGGCACGATGGCAGCACATCGGGCTTCTCGACCCGCACGCACACCTCGAGCACCCGGTCGTCTGCGAGGCATGCCTCCGCGACGCGCTCGGCAATCGTCGCGATCAGGTTGAAATGGCCGTCATCGATGGTCTGCTTGATCGCCCGGATGGCCAGATCGTAATCGTAGACGGCGCCGAGTTGATCGGACGTGCCGTCGTAATTGTCGACCACCTGCATATCGAGCGAGACGACGATGCGCTGCTGGTAGCGGTGCTCGTGCTCATAGACCCCTACACTGCCGATATGTTCCAGCTCACGGATCAGGACGCGGCGCGGGCGGTTGGTCATGAACAAGGCTCTGTCACTGTGCAGACCCCGGGATCGCGTCCCGGGATATTAACGCCAGACCAGGTGCTGGCCGCTGTCGAGGGCGATCATCTGGCCCGTGAGCGCGGGAGCGTCAAGGATGAAGCGCACGCCGGCCGCAATCTCCTCCGGGCTGGCCGGGCGATGCAGCAGGGTATTACGCCACTCGGCCTCGAAATCTGCCGGCTTCTGGTAAGTGCTGGGCAGCACGGGGCCTGGCGCAATGGCGTTGACGCGGATGCGCGGGGCGAGCGCCTGCGCCAGCATCTGGGTGGCGCTCCACAGCGCGCTTTTTGAGAGCGTGTAGGAGAAGAAGTCCGGTGTCGGGCGCCATGCGCGCTGGTCGATGATGTTGATGACGGTGCCGGTTTGCCCGGCGGGCAAGCAGCTGGCCATGGCGCGGGCCAGAAATACCGGCGCGCGCAGGTTGACGTCCATATGCGTGGCCCAAAGCTCCGGCGTCAGCGTGGCGAGGTCGTCCTCCAGGAATTCCGAAGCGTTGTTGACGAGGCAGTTTGGAGGGCCAAGTGCCTCCGCGCATCGCTCGATCAGGTTAGAGACATCGCCCATGCTGGCGAGATCGGCCGAGAGAAGGGTGACATCGACGCCGCGCTCGCGCAGCTCCGCGGCCAGCTTGTCCGCGTCCTCGCGCGAGTTGCGGTAATGAAGTGCGATCCGCCAGCCCCAGTTCGCGAAAGCCCGCGCGATAGCGGCCCCGATGCGGCGCGAGCCGCCGGTCACGAGCACGGTTCCTGTGGTGTGGCTTCCCATTCCTCAGCTCTAGGTTTGTTGCGACATGCCGTATGACAGTCTCACGGCAAAGACATGTCGATCCAAAGGTGCGCCACGATACCCGCATATTGCGCGCTGCCAAAGCCGGTCACGCGCTGCCTTGAAAGCAGTCTATCGCCCGTTTCCCGAGCATATTGTATGCCGCTGTTTGCTTAAAAGTTGATCTTCGTCAGCCTGAGAAATCATCAAGTCGCGTCTGGCGTTGCACTTGTGTAACGCGTTGCTGGATTGATCGAATACTTGAGGAAACTCGCTTGCGTAGAAGTAAACAAAACTATTTCCTGACTGCGACGATGCCTGAGGAGACAACGGCATTGAGCGCGTGGGAGACGGTCACCGGGGCGGTGACGTTGCGCGATTTACTTCAAGGGGAAGATTCAATGTTCGCACTTCGCGGAGCAGGCCTTGCCCTTGGCATGGCCGGACTAATCGCTGGCCTGTCTACGACGGCGCTTGCCGGCGGCAGCATTAAGGACGAACCGACCGGCGGTCGCCAGCTCGAATTCTCGTTCAACGTCGGTGGCACCACGGACTATGTCTATCGCGGTCTGTCCCAGTCGTGGGAAAAGCCGGCCGTGCAGGGTGGCTTTGACGTCACCTATGGCAGCTTCTACATCGGCACCTGGGCATCGACGATCGACTTCTCGGCAGGCCCCAATTCGCCAGCCGATGTCGAGGTCGACTTCTACGCCGGCTTCAAGTCGGAGTTCTCCGGTCTGTCGTTCGACTTCGGCGTGATCTACTACGCCTATCCCGGCGCGACTGACCCCGGCGCCGAGCTGAACATGGTTGAGCTGAAGGCCGGTGTCAGCGGTTCGCCGATCACCAACCTGACTCTCGGCGGAACGATGTTCTTCTCGCCGGAATACACTGGCGAGACCGGCGAGGTGTGGACGTTTGAAGGTTCTGCCGCTTACGAGTTCTCGAAGATAGGCATGTTCACGCCGACGCTGAGCGCCTTGATCGGTTATCAGTTCGGCGATCTCGCAGACGGCTATAACGTCAAAGGCACGCTCGGCGCCGACGACGATTACGTCTACTGGAACGTTGGCCTGGGTCTCGCGATCGAAAAGTTCGCGCTCGACTTCCGCTACTGGGATACCGACATCGGCAGCGCGAACGCCGGCATCTGCGCGCACACCAAGCTGTGCGACGAGCGCTTCGTGTTCTCGGCCAAGTTCACTTACTGACGCGCAGCTCCGCTTCATCAGTCCCCGAAGTGTCTGCCCAAAGCGCCGAGGCCAGTGATGGCCTCGGTTTTCGTTTGTTGCAGCGAATGAAACCAGGCAGTCCGTCATCAAACTTTCATCGCCACGTCATGGCGCGTTGCTAGGCTCCGCGCGCTGGCGAAAATCCAGGCTGGCATGGTCGCGTTGGATGCGCCCTCTGGACGGCAGAGCACCGCCGTTTCTGCATCCCTCTCGGCGGACCAGTTCGCGGGCCGCTTCATGCAACCCCGCTGCCGCGCGGCACCGCAAGTTGGCACGCCGCCTGCTCATTCCTGAGAGTTTTCCCCAGAAGTGATGGCGGCCTCGCTTGCCGGCCATGCTTCGGTGGCGGTATTTTTGCGCGCTGCTCGTGTGAGGGGGGCGATTTCGTGGTCATCATCATCGCCATCCTTCTGCTTCTGACAGTCGGCACTGCCGCCTATAAGCTGGCGCCGCGCATGGCTGCCGGACGTGTGCTGTTCGATGCGACGCCCGATCGGCCTGCCGCCTTTGGTTATAAGATGGCGTGGCTCGCCGTCCGCACCCGCGATACCAATCGTGTCATCAGTGTTCTGGGTTTGCAGGATCCCGAACCGTGCAACTGGAACTCGGGAATCGGCACCGTCTATGACGACCGCCTCGGCGAGACACGCGTTTTCGTGACGCCGCCGGTCAACGGTTGGACGTTCGTGGTTGGATTGCCGCTGCCCTATCCGGTTGGCCGCACCTTCGTCGACAAATGCACGCCGATGCTGCTGGAGCTGGGCGGCGAGTTCGTCGAGGTGCAGTACTACTTCAGCTATCCGCTGATCGATTTCTTCGCCTGGGCGCGGATCATCGACGGCAAGCTGGTGCGCGCCTTCGCCATCGGCGACGACGGCATCATCTGGAACAAGGGCAAGCCGACCAAGGACGAGAAAAGCTTGGGCCTCAAGCTGTTCGAGCTACGCGGCGTGCGCGAGCGGCTGGGCGATGCGGGCGGCGAGTTGATCCTGTATCCGACGGAAGAGCATGTCATGCGGCTGGCAAGCCGGTGGAGCCTCGACCCCACGCGCGTCGATGCGGCGCCAATGCCTTCAGCAACCGGCCTGATTTGTCATGCGCCGGCAAGCTGGCGGCCGGAGCGGATGCGCAAGACGGCCTGAGCGGCCAATCTCAGCGGCACGCCTGATTTCGTTCCGTGAGCATGAGGCCGAAGCAGGTTTGGATGCGCGCGGCCTGACCGCGCGCAGGCAGACTGCGAACAGCGGATCACTCGGCCGCGGGTGGCAGGCTTTGCGCCATCTGGCGTGCGATCAAGGCATCGAGACGGCCCTCAAACGGCACCGTGAACACCGACAGCCCACGGGCATCGTGCTGCCAGTTTTCGAACGCCACCGCAAAGTCCTGCGGCACGTCAGCATTGCCGTCACGACTGACAACGCTGGCGGCGAGCGCGCTGACCTGCATTGGCAGGAACGGGATCGTCACCGGCGCGGTGCGGCCATCGGGCAGGCGCCTCGGTGCGCCAAACACCGCGCAGCAGACGATCGGATCACTATCCGCAAATGACACGATGGCGCCAATGACGATACGGGAGTTCTCAAACCCTACCGGTGCGCGATAGGTCCACTGTTCGCCCACGGAGAACCTTTGATCCGTCATTGCGCAACTGCCCTACCGTTGACTGGGTGGGCAAGGTGCTCCGGTGGGCGCAGTGAATCAACCCCTCGGGGCCGATCAAAAAACACCCCTGGGGAAAAGATCAGTCCGCCGCCGTGGCGGTGCTTTCGAGCTCGGGCGCGGGCTCGTCGGATTGCGCAATGGCGCTAGCGATGCCGCTGAGGAATTCGGTTTTCAGTTCTGCCAGATCGGTGCGTCCGGCCGTGCTTTCTCGCAGGGCGGGCAGGCTGGCGGTGCACGGTAAAGCGCGCGTTTCAGCGCCTTCGCGGCCGATCGCCAACGTCACGCAATTGGTGCTGTCGCGCGCCACCATCGTGGCGTGCGTCTCATGGGAGCCGGGCGCGACAGATGCCGTGGTTATGGTGCTTGTCGTCGGCGTTATGCTGACCTTCAGGTCGACATCCCAGAGCAGCGCGCCGGCCAGCAGTCCGACACAGGCCAAGCCGGGAACCAGCCAGCGCACATCGATCCCGCCGCGCCCATCGCTATCGCGTTCTGCTTTGCCGCTTCTTTCCAGTGCATTCTGGCCGGTGACCATGCTGCGTGCCCTCGGTTGCCATATCCTGGCGAAGGGCGAATCAGCGACCCTCTGCAGCATGATGCGGACAACCCTGTGGCAGCCGCAATTGCACGACAGCCACGGTCAGCAGGTGGCGGAGCCTATCCACCGCATTCTTGCACTTGCCCCGGTCAGGCTTAGAGCGAGCGTTGTCCCGGCGGCGTGCGACCTGGGCCACCGCCCCGTACCGGCGGCACGAACATGCGGCTGGCGGAGCACATCCGGCGCTGATGCTCGTTGCTGCCGCAGGCGCGGAATTCGCCCTCGCGTGAGAAGCAGATGCGAACTTCCCGCATCCGGTTGCCCGAACCACGGCATTCGACCGCCAGCATGTCGTATTTCAGCGCCGGGTTCGCGCGTACGAAGGCATCGGCGACATCGCCGGGGCTGATGGTGAAAGGCGCTGCCGGTGCAATGAAGCGCTCGGGAATCTTGATCTTCTCGAACAGTCGCCGCGACAGGTCGTAATAGCCTTCCGGCGTCAGGCCGGAGCAGGTGCCGTGCTTGCGGTATTCGTGAATGACGAGGCGCGGGCTGGGCATGATGTCGAGCATGCTGTTGATGATCGGGCGCGGCACGAACGGACGTTCGCGCGTGCGGCAGTATTCCGGATAGCCGCGCTCATACTGCGGCCACAGGCCGTGCAATACGAACGCATACGGCCGCCCGCGATTGGTGGCCTGGCACTGCGGGTCGGAATCGCCCTGGCGCAGATTTGCGCAATAGGTCGGGCTCCAGGACAGCACCAGCGTGTAATAGTCGAAGTCGCCGGCCGTGCTCTGCGATGGCGCGCGGCCCTGGCTGCTGCGCTGGGCTTCGGCGGGTGCACCAAACATCAGCGGCAGCGCCGCGGCGGCGACCAGTCCGGCGCTGCAAACGGCACGCACGGTTTTCAGAAATGCGGAAGTCATCGTGATTGGTCTCCCCCGTGTCACGTGCGCGCCAAGCGATCCAGGATGCGCGCCCAGCTGCGCGCGCCCTTCCTGAAGCTCGTCAGATTGTACTTCTCGTTGGGCGAATGAATGCGGTCGTCCTCACAGCCGAAGCCGACCAGCAGGCTGTCCATGCCAAGTTGCTGCTTGAAGGTGGTGACGATCGGGATGGAGCCGCCCGATCCCATCAGAGCGGCGGGGCGCTTCCATTCCTCTTCGAGAGCCTGGGCAACGGCCTTGACGTGCGGCGCGTCGGCATCGAAGCCCATCGCCTCGCTGCCGCGCGACTCTGTGAACTCGACCTTGCAGTCGGCTGGCGCCCGCGCGCGCAGGAAGTCCTGCAGATTTGCGATCACGCGCTTGGGATCCTGGCCCGCGACCAGCCGGCAGGTGATCTTGGCGGAGGCGCGCGATGGGATCACGGTCTTGGTGCCGACGCCCTGGTAGCCGCCGGTGATGCCATTGAACTCGCAGGTCGGCCGCGACCACATCTGCTCCAGGGCACTGTAGCGCTTTTCGCCGGCCGGGACGCTTAAGCCCACTTCTCCAAGATATTCGTCGGTGTCGAAACCGAGTCCGCGCCATTGCTTGAGCTGGCGCGCCGACGGCTTGACGATACCATCATAGAAGCCCGGCACGCGCACGCGGCCGTTGTTGTCATGCAGATCCGCCAGCATGTGCGTGAGTACGCGGATCGGGTTGGCGGCGGGGCCACCGTAGAGGCCGGAATGCAGATCGCGCGATGCGCCGGTGACGATGACTTCGGTCGAAGCGAGGCCTCGCAACATCAGGGTGATGCCGGGCGTATCCTTGTCCCACTGGCTGGTGTCGCAGACGAGGGCCAGATCGCAGCGTACATCCTTGCCGTGCTTGGCGAGAAAGCCTGGCAGGCTCGGCGAGCCACATTCTTCTTCCCCTTCCAGCAGCACCGTGATGGCGACCGGCAACTCGCCCGCAACCTGCTTCCAGGCCCGGGCGGCCTCGAAGAAGGTCATGAGTTGGCCTTTATTGTCTTCGGCGCCGCGGGCGACGATGACCTTGCCGTTGCCTTTCTCGGTGGCTATGCGCGGCTCGAACGGGGGCGATTTCCAGAGATCGAGCGGGTCCGGCGGCTGCACGTCGTAATGGCCGTAGAACAGTAGGTGCGGTGTGCCCTTGGCGACCTTGGGGCGATCCTTGGCGACTACCATCGGATGGCCTGTCGTGGCGCGCACCGAGGCGTCGAACCCGATGTCACGCAGCGTCTCCGCGCACCACTCAGCGGCGGCGGTGCACTGGCTCTTGTGTGCGGGATCGGTGGAAATGCTTTCGATGCGCAGGAGCTGGAACAGCCGTTCGAGGGCTGCGTCCTGGGATTTGTCGAGCGCCTTGAGGACATCGGGAAGGTAGTTCGTCATGGAGCTGGATCGCCGTTGCGGATGGAAAGGGCTGGGTCAACACTGCGAAAGTCTGCCCCAGGCTGTCAAAGTAAAGCGAACGGTTGCGGCCTGATGCACGTTTGATTGCAGCGCAACACGGGGCTATGTCATCGGTGGCCCGCACCGAGGCTGACGTTTATTGAAAAAGGTGACCAATGAGGGACACTCGTACCGCAACTCCCGTCGAAGGCAAATGGGTCTATGCGTTCGGCGGCGGCAAGGCGGATGGATCTGCTGAGTTGCGCAACCTCCTGGGTGGCAAGGGCGCCAATCTCGCCGAGATGGCCGAACTTGGCCTGCCGGTGCCGCCGGGCTTCACCATCTCGACCGACGTCTGCACGTACTATTATGCCAACGACCGACGTTTGCCGAACGATCTCGACGCGCAGGTCGAGGCGGCGCTGGCCAAGGTCGGCGAAACCGTCGGCACAACGTTTGGTGATGCAACCAATCCGTTGCTGGTGTCGGTGCGGTCCGGCGCGCGCTCCTCGATGCCGGGCATGATGGACACCATTCTCAATCTCGGTCTCAACGACGAGACGGTGAAGGGCCTGGCCGAGCGTTCCGGCGACGAACGGTTTGCCTATGACAGCTATCGGCGCTTCATCCAGATGTACTCCGACGTTGTTCTCGGCGTCGATCACGGTGTGTTCGAGGACATCCTGGAAGGGCACAAGTCGTCCAACGATTTCTTCGCCGATACCGATCTGGCGGCGGATGACTGGCGCGAGGTGATCGAAGGTTATCGCGCCGCCGTGCAGGACGCGACGGGCAAGCCGTTCCCGCAGGATCTCCGCGCGCAACTGTGGGGGGCCATCGGCGCGGTGTTTGGCTCCTGGCAGAATGCGCGCGCGATTACCTATCGCCGCCTGCATGACATCCCGGATGCCTGGGGCACGGCTGTCACCGTGCAGGCCATGGTGTTCGGCAACATGGGCGACAACTCAGCCACCGGCGTCGCCTTCACGCGCAATCCGTCGACCGGCACCAAGGAGCTGTACGGCGAATTCCTGGTCAACGCGCAGGGTGAGGACGTAGTGGCGGGCATCCGCACGCCGCAGAACCTGACCGAAGCCGCGCGCCAGGCGGCAGGCGAAAAATCGCCGTCTCTGGAAGCGCTGATGCCGGAGGTGTTCGGCGAGCTCACCGATGTCTTCGCCCGTCTCGAAGCGCGCTATCGCGATATGCAGGACGTCGAGTTCACCATCCAGAACGGCAAGCTGTGGATGCTGCAGACGCGGTCCGGCAAGCGCACCACCAAGGCCGCGCTGAAGGTCGCCATCGATCTGGCGCAGGAAGGCGTGATCAGCCGCGAGGAAGCGGTGATGCGCGTGGAGCCGGCGGCGCTCGACCAGCTTCTGCATCCGACCATCGACCCCGATGCGAAGAAGGATGTCATCACGCGCGGCCTGTCCGCTTCGCCGGGTGCTGCTTCGGGTGAAATCGTATTCGACTCGGATCTGGCCGAGGAACTCAAGGGCAAGGGGCGCAGCGTCATCCTGGTGCGCGTCGAGACCAGCCCCGAAGACATCCACGGCATGCATGCGGCGGCCGGCATCCTCACCGCTCGCGGCGGCATGACCAGCCACGCCGCGGTGGTAGCGCGCGGCATGGGCCGGCCGTGCGTATGCGGCGCGGGACAACTGCGCATCGATACTAAGGCCGGGACGATGAGCGTCGGCGGTCAGACGTTTTCGGCTGGTGATATCATCACGATCGACGGTTCGACCGGCGAAGTGCTGAAGGGCACGGTGCAGATGCGCCAGCCGGAGTTGTCAGGCGACTTCGGAACGCTGATGTCATGGGCCGATGCGGCGCGCAAACTCGGCATCCGCACCAATGCCGATACCCCGCGCGATGCTCGTCAGGCGCGAGAGTTCGGCGCCGAAGGCATCGGGCTGTGCCGCACCGAGCATATGTTCTTCGAGGCCGATCGCATCCTCGCCATGCGCGAGATGATCTGCGCCGAGGACGAGGCTGGCCGCCGCAAGGCGCTGGCAAAGATCCTGCCGATGCAGCGCGCCGACTTCGAGGCGCTGTTCGAGATCATGGGTGGTCTGCCGGTGACGATCCGCCTGCTCGACCCGCCGCTGCACGAGTTCCTGCCGCATGAGGAGAAGGAAGCCGCAGGCGTCGCCGAGGCGCTGGGCGTTCCGTTGGCCAAGCTCAAGGCGCGGGTCAGCGAACTGCACGAGTTCAACCCGATGCTGGGTTTCCGTGGTTGCAGGCTGGCCATCAGGTATCCTGAGATCACCGAGATGCAGGCGCGCGCGATTTTCGAGGCGGCGGTCAACGCGGCCAATCGCACGGGGCAAGCGGTGGTGCCGGAGGTCATGATTCCGCTTGTCGCCTACCGGCGCGAGTTCGACATCCTGCGCGGCGTCATCGACAAGGTCGCCAAGGAGGTCGAGAAAGAGACTGGCGCGACGTTGACCTATGACGTCGGCACCATGATCGAGCTGCCGCGTTCGGCGCTGCGTGCCGATGAGATCGCCGCTGGCGATCTTGGCGCGGAGTTCTTCTCGTTCGGCACCAACGACCTCACCCAGACCTGCATGGGTCTGTCGCGCGATGATGCCGGACCCATTCTGGAAAATTACGTCAAGCAGGGCGTGTTCGAGGTCGATCCGTTCGTGTCGATTGATCGCGACGGTGTCGGCGAGCTGGTGCGGATTGGAACCGAGCGCGGCCGCAAAGCGCGTCCGGGATTGAAGATCGGCATTTGCGGCGAGCATGGCGGCGATCCGGCTTCCGTCGCGTTCTGCCACGAGGCGGGACTGGACTACGTGTCCTGTTCGCCGTTCCGCGTGCCGGTCGCGCGGCTAGCTGCGGCGCAAGCTGCGATTTCCGGCGGTGTGAAAGCCAAGGACGGCTGATTTTCGCTTGCGTAGACGGACGGAGAAACGCGCGCCTGTTTCTCCGTCCGTTTTCCGCAGGATTACTTCAGGCGCGAGTCCACGCAGCGGCCATTGGACCAATAGTGGAACGCGCCGCATTGGCCCGCATCGCGACCGCTCGGTGAGTCCGGATTGATGCGCCGAGGCGGCGCATAGTAGGACATTCCGGGCGAGGGGGTGTAGTTCGACGGTGGCGGATCATACGCGCGCGGCGGTCTTACAGCGCGCGGCGGACCCCAGTAGGCATACGGCGGAGGCGTCCAGCCAGGGCCGTAGTAGGAATCGTCGTTGCCGTCGCTCCAATCAGGCGCGAACATTTGAGCCTTGACGGGGGGCGGACCGGCCGCAATTGCGACGCCCGTGAGGGCCACGAGGCCCACAAGCCAGTATTTCATTGGTCAGACTCCGTGTGTTCGATGCATGGCGTATCGGCGCGTTAACCGATCGCGGAAGACACGGGTTCCTCAGCCGGTTGCTACGAATATCGCCCGCTGGCGGGCGAAGCGCATGAGGGCAAAGCAGGCGCCTCGTGTTGGAGAAGGTATTGCAATATCAAGGGAAAGAGACGCCAGGTTTCAGCAAGCGACCAGCGCAACGAACCCGATACATGCGACATAGTCTCACGATGCCGTGAGCGGCGTGATTGCGAAGGCTAAGCGCTCAAATCTCGGCGGCGTCTTCTTCATCGAGCGTTGGACGGCGCGGACGACGGTCGCGCTTCGGCATCAAGGCCAGAATGATGATCAGCGGTGGGAAGATGAACGACCAGCCCATCCAAAACGAGTAGTCGCGCTTTTTCCACGCGGCCAGGAGCCCGGCAATGGCTGTTGCCCCAAGCGCCGTGGCACCCCAGATTACGATCCATTCGACCATAGTCATCTCGCTCGCCACACCTTCGTCTGTTGGCTGCTTCGGCAGTTTAGCACGTGAGGGGTAAGTATGGCGAAATGAAGCGAGCGCGCGCTTTTCACCTGTTACCGTGAATGTCGAGGCCGGTCAGGCTTGCGGCGCGATCTCGATATCGAGGCCGATGTCGAGCACCGACGCGGAATGCGTCAGCGCGCCGATCGAAATGAGATCGACGCCGGCGTCCGCGATGGCGCGAACGGTGTTCAGGTTGACCCCGCCGGAGGCTTCCGTGATCACCCGGCCGTCCACCATTTTCACAGCCTCGGCAAGCTGTTGCGGCGACATGTTGTCGAGCAGCACGGCGTCGATCGGATGCTGCAGCGCTTGCCTGAGCTGATCCAGCGTATCGACCTCGACCTCGACCTTGACCATATGCCCGGCGCGCGATTTGGCAGCCGTGATGGCGGCGGCGATACCGCCCGCAACCGCGATGTGATTGTCCTTGATCAGCACGGCGTCGAACAGGCCGATGCGGTGGTTCATCCCGCCTCCGGCGCGTACGGCGTATTTCTCGAACGCACGCAGGCCAGGTGTCGTCTTGCGCGTGTCGATGATGTGCGCGCGCGTGCCGGCGACGGCTTCAACATACGACCGGGTCAACGTTGCGATGCCGCTCATGCGCCCCAGGAAATTCAGTGCAACGCGCTCGCCGGTCAGCAGTGAGCGGGCGCGGCCCGAGACGCGCGCCAGCGTAGCGCCGGCTTCGACGTGCGCGCCATCGGCCACCAGCGGCGTAAAGCTGACGTCGGCATCGAGGTGACGGAACGCTGCTGCGGCGACGTCGAGACCGGCAATCACACCCGGTTTGCGTACCGCGAATAAGGCTGTGGCGGTAAGATGCGGTGCGATCGTGGAGTCAGTGGTGATATCGCCGGCAAGACCGAGATCCTCCGCCAGCGCATTGGCGACTGCCGGGTCGATCAGCGCGGTGGGCAGGCTGGCGTCGAAACGCGTTCTGGTCGTCATGTCTCACCTTCATCGTTATTTCGAGCCGCGCCGAGCGTTGCGGCGAGCACGCCCGACATGGCTGATTTGAGATCGAGCCCTGAGCGCAGGATAGAGCTATGCCGCTGCCATTTGGGATCGGCACCCGGGTAATCGCGCCGGTAGTGCGCACCACGGCTTTCCTTGCGACGGCGGGCGCATTCGGCAACGAGGCGTGCCGCCAGAACCCAGTTTTCGATGACCACGTCGCCGTCGGCCGCTTCGCCGATGGCGGACAGTGTTTTCAGCGCCTGCTCGAGACCTTCGGCATCTCGTTCGACGCCGGCGTGGCGGGTCATCGCCGTACGGATGATCTGGATGGCGGCGTCGCGGGCGCCGAAGTCGGGCAGGTGGCTGGCTTTCAAGCGTTGCAGGGAAACTTGTGTCGTAGTGCCGCGATCGAGCTTGGCGATGTCATTGGCGGCGTGGGCCCCGAACACCACGGCTTCGAGCAACGAGTTGGAGGCGAGCCGGTTGGCGCCGTGCAGTCCAGTCGCTGCGACTTCGCCAACCGCCCACAGGCCCCGAACTGACGTGCGCGCCTGCGCGTCCGTGCGCACACCGCCAATGTGATAATGCTCGGCCGGCGCGACGGGGATGAGATCCGTCGCCGGATCGATGCCGGCCTTCTTGCAGGCCGCGTAGACGGTTGGGAAAGCGGTCGGGAAGCGCGCGCCGATGCTGCTGCGGCAGTCGAGGAATGCACCGCGGCCTTCGGCAAACTCGCGGAATACAGCGCGCGCCACGACATCACGCGGCGCAAGCTCGGCGTCCGGATGAATGCCGATCATGAAGCGTTTGCCGTCACTATTGACGAGCACGGCGCCTTCGCCGCGCAGGGCTTCGGTGGCCAGCGGGGCAGGGGCGAGACCGACATCGATGGCAGTCGGATGAAACTGGACGAACTCGGCGTCCATGATGGCCGCGCCGGCGTTGGCGGCCAGCGCCAGACCATCGCCGCGGGAATGCGGGGGGTTGGTGGTGATCGCGTACAACCCGCCGACGCCACCTGTCGCCAGCACCACCGCGCGCAGATTGTCGAGCGCGTAGACCGCTGCCGGATCGCCTTCACGCACCATGCGCACGCCGGACACGCGATCGTCGGTCCTGATCAGTTCAACGACCGAATAGCCGTCGATCACGGTGATCGATGGCGTTTCGCGCACCTGGCGGATCAGCGCCTGCATGATGGCCGCGCCGGCTTTATCGCCAGCAACGCGAATGACGCGCTTCATGGAGTGGGCGGCTTCGCGCGACAGCATGAAGTGGCCGGCGAGATCTCGATCGAACGGCACGCCGTAGGCCAGCAGGTCACGCACGCGATCGGCGGCTTCCGCTACGACCATTTGCGCCACCGCTTCGTCGACGATGCCGGTGCCGGCGCGTATGGTGTCGGCGGCGTGCTGCTCGGGGGTGTCGCCTTCACCGACGGCAGCGGCAATGCCGCCCTGCGCCCAGGCGCTTGAGGACCCTTCGCCCAGCGGTGTCGGCGACACGACGGTGACCGGCAGCGGTGCCAGTTTCAGCGCCGTGAAGAGGCCGGCGAGACCCGCGCCGACGATGACGATGTCGCCGCCCGTGGTCGTCATGGAC
>JAEZBZ010000109.1 GCA_023412745.1 Pseudomonadota bacterium
GTCAAAGGTCGTACGGTCGGAATGTGAGGCACTGTTCATGGCCGCGATTTGGTCTCTCTATCGCCAGGGTTGTCAAGCAGATGGCGAGCGTCTGTTGCGAGGGGGCGGTGATATCGCTATGAGTACGCCCCGATTGGGCTGCCCACGACGAACAACAGGAGGGCGCCGGTCGTCTGTAGGCAATGTTCGCTTTGCGCGGACAACTGACGGGACGCCTTGGAGCGGTTGAGCATACATGGCCATAGTGGTGATGAAATTCGGCGGGACGTCCGTCGCAAACGTTGAACGCATTCGCAACGTTGCTCGGCACGTCAAACGCGAGGTCGACGCCTCAAACCAGGTCGCCGTCGTCGTTTCTGCCATGTCGGGGGCCACCAACCAGCTCGTGAGCTGGGTGCGCGAGGCCTCGCTGCTGCATGACGCGCGCGAGTACGATGCAGTTGTCGCGTCCGGCGAGCAGGTCACGGCGGGGCTGCTGGCGATCGTTTTGCAGTCGATGGGCGTTCCTGCCAGATCCTGGCAGGGCTGGCAGGTGCCGATCATTACCGATAACGCTCACGGCGCCGCGCGGATCCTGGATGTGCAGGCTGACGAGATCGGCCGTCGCCTGGCCCAGGGTGAGGTCGCAGTTGTGACCGGGTTCCAGGGGATCGAGCCAGAGCGTCAGCGCATCGCGACGCTGGGTCGTGGCGGGTCGGACACCAGCGCCGTGGCAATGGCGATCGCGCTCAAGGCCGACGTCTGCGACATCTACACCGACGTCGATGGCGTCTATACCACCGATCCCCGGATCGTGCCGCAAGCCAAGCGGCTGCCAAAGATTTCCTACGAAGAGATGCTTGAGATGGCGTCTCTGGGCTCGAAAGTGCTACAGACCCGATCGGTCGAGCTGGCCATGGTTCACCGCATGCGCACGCGCGTGCTGTCGAGCTTTGCCGCACCCGAAACCATCCAGCCGGTAGCCGCAGGCGATAACTGGCAAGACATCGGTACAATTGTTTGCGACGAGGAAGAGATCGTGGAAGCCCAGGTCGGCAGCGGAATCGCCTACGCAAAGGACGAGGCGAAGGTCACGATCATGAACGTCGCCGACAGGCCTGGCGTCGCCGCCAGCATTTTTGGCCCGCTCGCTGACGCCAGCATCAACGTCGACATGATCGTCCAGAACCTGTCGGCCGACGGCAAGTCCACCGACATGACCTTTACGGTCGGGGCGTCGGAGCTGCCGCGTACGCTGGAGGTGCTGAAACATGCCTCAAAAACGATCGGCGACTTCGAGATCAAGAGCTCGGCCGATGTCGTGAAGGTATCGGTGATCGGCGTGGGAATGCGTAGCCATGCCGGCGTAGCTGCCCGCATGTTCAAAGCCCTGTCGGAAAAGGGCATTAACATCCTGGCCATCAGCACATCCGAGATTAAAATCAGCGTGCTGATCAACGCCGACTACGCCGAACTCGCAGTGCGCACCTTGCACACGCTGTACGGTCTCGACAAAGATTGATCGTGCTGCACGCTCTGCGGGCACAGCACGCTCAGATAGATTAAGAGTATTGGACCGGAACGTGGCATCCGGTCTCGTTTAGCCGGCTTGGCCGTCCCGCTTTGGTTAACTGAACGGCAACAGTCATGCAGACGCGACGCGGGGATGACCCGCGCACAATACAGACCGAGCCAGCGCTGCGTGTCATCATGCGGCGCCTGCGCGAGATCATGGCCGAGCCGGGCGATGGTCAATCACGGCTCGACAAGATCGTGCGCCAGATCTCGGGCTTGATGGTCGCCGAAGTCTGCTCGATCTACCTCAAGCGCCAGGACGGTTCGCTGGAGCTGTTCGCGACCGAAGGCCTCAACAAGGAAGCCGTCCACACCACGCGCATGAAGCGCGGCGAGGGCTTGGTTGGCCGCTGTGCCGAGCTTGGCGTGCCGGTCAACGAACCCGACGCTCAGCATCACCCGGCATTCTCCTACCGGCCGGAGACGGGCGAGGAGATCTATCATTCGCTGCTGGCCGTGCCGATCCTGCGCGGTGGCACGGTTCTCGGCGTGTTGGTGGCGCAGAACCGCACGCGGCGCGAATATTCGGAAGAGGACGTCGAAGTCCTGCTGACCACAGCCATGGTGGTCGCCGAGCATATCGTGTCGGGGGAGGTGGCTGGTGCCGGCGCCGCGGCCGAGATCACCAGGTCGTTGACCGGTGTGGTCAGCGGCGAGTCGATCTCCGACGGTATCGCGTTGGGCCACGTGGTGCTGCATGAGCCACGCGTCGTCGTCACGGCTCTTCTGGCCGAGGATATCGGCGTTGAACTCGAGCGGCTGGACAACGCGATCCACGCCCTGCGCTCAGGCCTCGATGAACTGCTCAATGCCGAATCGCTGGCGCAGGCCGGCGAGCACAGTGACGTGCTGGAAGCTTACCGCATGTTCGCCAACGACCGCGGGTGGGTGCGGCGCATGGAAACCGCGGTGCGCGAGGGGCTGACCGCCGAAGCGGCGGTTGAGCGTGTTCAGAACACCACGCGCACCCGCATGTTGCGCCAGAACGATCCGTACTGGCGGGAGCGGTTGCGCGATCTCGACGATCTGTCGGACCGTCTGTTACGCATCCTGGCGGGCCGGACCACGGCGCTGCGTGAAGGGCTGGAGCTGCCGGTCGACACCATCCTGGTGGCCCGTACGATGGGTCCGGCCGAGCTGCTCGACTATGATCGCTCGCGCTTGCGCGCGCTGGTGCTGGAAGATGGTAGCGGCCAGAGCCACGTCGCCATCGTGGCCAAGGCGCTGGGCATCCCGGCAGTCGGCGACGCGCGCGGCATCATCGAGCGCGTGACCACTGGCGACCCGGCCATTGTCGATGCCGAGACCGGCGACGTCCACCTGCGTCCCACGGCGGAGGTCATCGCGGCCTATTCCGACAAGGTGCGGTTCCGCGCCCGGCGTCAGTTGCAGTATCGTGAGCTGCGCGACCGTCCGACGGTGACCAAGGATGGCGCCAAGGTCGCCTTGCACATCAATGCGGGCCTGCTGGTGGACATTCCGCATCTGGCGGAATCCGGTGCGGAAGGGATCGGCCTGTTCCGCACCGAGCTGCAGTTCATGATTGCCTCGACGTTCCCGCTGCGCGATCGCCAGGCGCAGACCTATCGCCAGATCCTGGACGAGGTCGGCGACAAGCCGGTCGTTTTCCGCAGCATCGACATCGGCGGCGACAAGATCCTCCCTTACATGCGGCATCCGAAGGAGGAGAACCCTGCGATCGGTTGGCGCGCGATCCGCATGTCGCTCGACAGGCCGGGCCTGTTCAGGACGCAAATCCAGGCGCTACTGCGGGCGGCTAATGGGCGCGAGCTCAGCGTGATGCTGCCGATGATCTCGGTGGTGTCGGAAGTCGAGGCTGCCAAGGCGATGATCGCGCGCGAGGTACAGATTCTCGAGAGGCGGGGCGTGCCGCGGCCGTCGCGCTTGCGCATCGGCGCCATGGTCGAAGTGCCGAGCCTGCTCTATGAACTCGACGCCCTGATGCCGCTGGTCGATTTCGTATCGGTCGGCAGCAACGACCTGATGCAGTTCCTGTATGCTGCGGATCGCGGCAATAGCCGGGTGTCGCACCGCTATGATCTGCTGTCGGTCAGCGCCATGCGGGCGCTCAAGCAGATCTTGCAGGCAAGCGCGCGCCATGACGTGCCGGTCACGCTGTGCGGCGAAATGGCCGGCCGGCCTCTCGAAGCAATGGCCTTGATAGGCCTCGGGTTTCGCACGATCTCCATGGCGCCGGCCGCAATCGGTCCCGTGAAAGCGATGATATTGTCGATGCACGCTGGCAAGCTGGCGATGTTCCTTGAGGATCTTCTGGCGAGTCGCTCTGGCAGTATTCGCGATGAGTTGATGCAATTTGCCAGCGCCGAGACCATCGAACTGTCATGACTGATGATCAACTTTTGAGCGCTGCCGTCCTGCGGTCCAGTGGCTGAATGGCAGTGGAAAAGCCCTGATGAGTTCCGTTCCGGAAGAAAAGTTTGAAAAGCTCATCGCACGTTGGGAGTCGCTACAGGCTGAACTCAGCCAGGGCGCCGGCCAGTCGACCTATGTCAAGAAGAGCAAGGAATTCTCGGATCTCACGCCGATCGTGACGGCGATCCACGATCTGCAGGCGGCCGAGGCCGAACTCGCCGATCTGACCGCCATGTCGGAGGATGCAGGCTCGGACAAGGAGATGGCGGCCCTGGCCGAGCAGGAATTGGAATCCCTGCGGCCGAAGCTCGAGGATCTGCGCGAACGCGTCCGCCTCCAGCTTCTGCCCAAGGACGCCGCCGATGATATGAGCGTTATCGTCGAGGTCCGGGCCGGGACGGGTGGCGACGAGGCGGCGCTGTTTGCCGCCGACCTTTTCCGCATGTACCAGCGCTATGCCGATCTCAAAGGCTGGAAGACGCAAGTTATCTCGATGTCCGAGAACGACCTAGGCGGCTTGAAGGAAGTCGTTGCTTCGATCTCGGGCCAGGGCGTCTTCGCGCGGCTGAAGTTCGAATCCGGTGTGCATCGCGTCCAGCGCGTGCCGGCGACGGAAGCCAGCGGCCGTATTCACACCTCGGCGGCGACAGTGGCCGTACTGCCGGAGCCCGAGGACGTCGATATCGACATCAAGCCCGAGGATATCCGCATCGATACGATGCGCGCCGGTGGTGCCGGCGGCCAGCACGTCAACAAAACCGACTCGGCCGTCCGTCTCACCCACTTGCCGACCGGCATCATCGTGGTTTCGGCGGAGAAGTCGCAGCATCAGAACCGGCGCCTGGCAATGCAGGTGCTGCGCTCGCGCATCTTCGAGATGGAACGCCAGCGCACGGCGGACGAACGTGCGGCGCAGCGCCGTGATCAGGTCGGGTCGGGCGATCGCTCACAGCGTATCCGCACCTACAATTTCCCGCAGGGCCGCGTCACCGATCACCGGATCAATCTGACTTTGCATAAGTTGGATACGGTGCTGGAGGGAGATGGGCTCGACGAGTTGATTGATGCGCTCACCACCGAACGGCAGGCCAGTCAGCTTGCGGCACCCGATGCCTTCGACCATATATAAGTCGACGGCTGCGAGCCTCATTGCGGACGGCACGCGTCGCCTACGCGAGGCGGGCGTCGAAGGGGCCGCGCGGGATGCGCGGGTGCTGGCATCTGCCGCATTCGGGATGGACGCGGGCCAGTTGCTGGTCCGGCCGGATCAGCCGGTTTCACCGTCACGGCGCAATGTCTACGGTGGCTTCATCGGACGGCGTTGCGCGCGGGAGCCGGTCTCGCGCATCCTCGGCGAGAGAGAGTTCTACGGGCGCACGTTCGAGATTTCGCCGGCGACGCTCGATCCCCGGCCGGATAGTGAAACGCTGGTCGAAGCCGCACTCGGGCTGCTCGAATCGGATGCTGTCGATCCCGCCGGGCGGCTACGCATCCTGGATGTCGGTACGGGATCGGGCTGCCTGCTGATCACCCTGCTGGCGGAACTCCCCAATGCGATGGGCGTTGGAACCGATATCCAGCCGGCGGCGTTGGAGATGGCGGAACGCAATGCCGAAAGACTTGGTGTTGCCGGGCGTGTCAGTTGGAAGCTTGCCCAATCGCTCGAAGGTATCGATGGGCCGTTCGACCTCATGGTCGCCAATCCGCCGTATATACCATCCGACGAGATTGCAGGCCTAGATCCGGAAGTGCGGGAGCATGATCCGCGGGCCGCGCTCGATGGTGGGGCCGATGGCTTGCAGATTTACAGAGAAATAGCCGGCGGGCTGGCTCAGGTGGTTCCGCGCGGATGGGCTGTTTTCGAGGTGGGGCTGGGCCAAGCCGAGGGTGTGAGCGGGATTTTACAGCGAATAGCAGCGGTTGGCGACGAACCTCCCCAGGTCCGGGTGTTTCGGGATCTCAATGCGATCGACCGATGTGTGGCCTGGAAGGCACGGTTTTGAACAGAGCGAGAAAACCTCTTGGAAGTTCGGTGCTCCCAGGCTAATGTTCGTGCAGGCGAAATGAAGCGCGCGCGCATCAGTGCAGTCCGTGGTTCCGGGGGCTGTCCGCGCAAGCGCCGATCAACCGAGCGAAACGGCCGGGGTGCTCGTTCCGGGTACCGGTCTTAGGACTGGCAGCCAAAATTGGCAGCGCCGTTTCGTGAACGCGCCTTTTCCATTTTTGGAATCGACTGGCGATTTTTCGTGATTGTCCGAAGCCATAAACAAAATGACGGCGCGTATGCGCGTTCGCCCGATCCGAGCGTGATTTGAACATGCTCGGTGTGTGCAACGGGGGATTGTCAGAAAGTGCCGCAGATGCGGTGCGTGACGTTGCGGCCGCAGCTCAGTCGGCCGCCGATGGATTGAGATTACCCTTAGTCATCTGAAGAAGTTGAGATTGGAGCCCATGAGGCAGGGACAGCAGAATCGGCGAGGCCGCGGTCGCAATCGCAGTGGCGGCGGAGGCGGTGGCGGTGGCAAAGCCCATCACAATCCGCTGACGCGCAGTTTTGAGTCGAACGGCCCGGACGTCAAAATCCGCGGGAACCCTTCGCACATAGCTGAAAAGTATATGTCGCTGGCCCGCGATGCCCAGTCGTCCGGCGATCCGGTTCTTGCTGAGAACTATCTGCAACACGCCGAGCACTACAATCGCATCATCATGGCCTTCCGCGAGCAGAACCAGCAGTCCGGCGGCGAGTCCATGAACGGCAATGGCCGTCACCGCGAAGGCGGCGAGGGCGAGGACTTCAACGAGGAAGACGGCGACGAGGGCGAAGGTTTCAGCCAACCGATGCGCGGGCATGAACAGCAGCCTCGGCACGGCGGACAGCATCGTTTCGAGGACCGCCAGCAGCGCTATTCCGATGACCGGCCGCATCGCCAGCATCATGAGGGACGCGGCCCGCGGGAGCGCTACCAGGACCGGCACAGCCAGAACGGTGAACGTCACCAGCCGGCTCACGCGATGGCGCCGCAGCCTCAGCCTCAGGTCGCCTCCGCCGAACAGCCGGTCGTTGCGGATCAGGCTCCCGCCCCGCAGCGCGAGGCATCGCCGCGTCGTCGCGAGCGGTTTTCAGCATCAGCCCACGAACAGCCCGAGTTCCTGCGTCGCCCGGTACGCCGTCCGCGCCGTGAACCGGTTGCCGATGCCGAGGCCACCGAGGCCAGCCCCGCAGCCGTCGAGGGATCGGACAGCGATAACTCGGCCGCCTAACGGCCTTGTTCCAGTCGAGATCAGGCGCACCGGTTCTCTCAAGGGCCGGTGCGCTTTGCATTTGGGCGCCTATCCGACGCTGACGGTATCACCCGCGGACATGCTGCCCGCGCCGACGACCTTTCCATAAACGCCGAGGTCGGAATGTCCCCAGGTGCGCAGCAGCGTTTCCGGTATCGCCATGTCACGCGCGGCCGTCGCGGGATCGACGTTGGTGGCGGCGCAGCGCTGGGTGCGCTTGTAGATCTGCAGGCGGACCGAGCCGATCTCCACTTCCTGATCGAGCCACTTGAACTCCTGCCACGGCGCGACACCGTCCAGATAGACGTTGGCGCGAAAGCGCAGCGGATTGAGCGGCTTGCCGATCACCCGCTCGACATCGCGCACGGTGGCGAGGTTCACGATATGAATGCACTTGGGCGCGACGTCCGAGAAGCTGTGGCCGGGCGCCGACACGACCTTCGGCGCGCCGCGCAGCGAAGCAGCCATATAGGCGGCCATGAACTGCTCGATCATCTGTCGACCGATGGGTGTCCGGAGATCACCGCGCGCCACCTGCTTGCCGTCGCGCCGGATGGTCAGCACGTGCGTGTCATCGTCGAAATGAGTGTGGAGCGCGGCCAGTCGCTCATCGCGCATCAGCATCAGGAAGCTGATCTTCGGCAGGTGCCGCGGCGCGGCCGGATCGAAGCGTCCGGGTCCGTTCTCGATAGCGTAGGCGCGGTCGTTGCGGACGACCTCTCCGATCTGCAAGTCGGCGCGGTCAAGCCGTTCCGGCGACAGGCCCTTGACGGGATAGCGATACACGCTGTCGACACGCGGGTGTCCAGTGTCGGACATGGGCGGCCTTTCAGAGCTGTTTCTGACTGCGTCCAATTTTTGCGGTTGCAGCCAGGATGCCCCCTTTCGAAGTCCCTCAGCAACCCCATATCAAGCGATAGCGGGGTCGGGGGCGGTGCCGGTTGGGCCAATTCCGATGTCGTTGCAACATTCCTAGGTTACCGGCGTTTGGACCGTGCCAGTTGGGCGGATGGACGCGCGAAGGAGGAATCCGATGAACTTCGACAAGTATACTGATCGCTCCAAAGGTTTCGTCCAGGCGGCGCAGAACGTAGCGCTGAGGGAAGGACACCAGCAGTTCTCGCCCGAGCACCTTTTGAAGGTCCTTCTGGACGACGAAGAAGGTCTGGCGTCCGGCCTGATCACCAAAGCAGACGGCCGGCCGCGCGAGGCGCTGGCGGCTGTCGAGCGTGCACTCGCGAAGCGGCCAAAGGTGTCCGGCGGCGGAGCCGGGCAGCTCTACATGAGCCCCGAGTTGGCGCGTGTATTCAACAATGCGGAACAGATTGCAGAGAAGGCTGGCGACAAGTTCGTCACCGCTGAACGGCTGCTGCTAGCGCTCGCCCTAGAGAAGGGGTCGGAAGCGGGCCGCGTCCTGGCGGATGCGGGTGTGACGGCAGACGGTCTGAACAAGGCCATCAACGAGCTGCGCAAGGGCCGCACCGCGGACAGCGCGTCGGCCGAACAGGCCTATGATGCCCTGAAGCGCTATGCCCGTGACCTCACCGAGGCTGCGGCGGAAGGCAAGATCGATCCGGTCATCGGCCGCGACGAAGAGATCCGCCGCACCATGCAGGTGCTGTCACGGCGGACCAAGAACAATCCCGTGCTCATCGGCGAGCCCGGCGTCGGCAAAACCGCGATCGCGGAAGGCTTGGCGCAGCGTATCGTCAAGGGCGACGTGCCCGAGAGCCTGAAGGACAAGAAGCTTCTAGCGCTCGACATGGGCGCGCTGATCGCGGGCTCGAAGTATCGCGGCGAGTTCGAGGAGCGGCTGAAATCCGTGCTGCAGGAGGTCCAGGCGGCCGCTGGCGGCATCATCCTGTTCATCGACGAGTTGCACACCATCGTCGGCGCGGGTAAGTCCGAAGGAGCGATGGATGCCTCGAACCTGCTCAAGCCGGCCCTCGCCCGCGGCACGCTGCACTGCGTGGGCGCGACGACGCTCGACGAGTACCGGAAGTACATCGAGA
>JAEZBZ010000124.1 GCA_023412745.1 Pseudomonadota bacterium
CACGGTTCTCATGACCTTCCGTCTCCCAAACGTTCCCCTGACCACCTAACAACGCTATTAATCAGCATAGCTAGTCGTCAGCGCGGGCGAATTGATAGCAGAATCGGGACGAGATTAAGAATGGTTCCCTCACCGCATATGCCCTGCTTGTCCACGGAAGAAGTGAACGCATTGATCGATCAGCACTTCCCGCAAGTGCATGAGGGAAACGGTCGCGTCACCCTGGAAACACTGGCGCCCCGCATGGCGCATGTGCGGATGGCCGACGATACGCGCTCGATTCGTCCGGGCGGCACGGTGTCCGGCCCGACCATGTTCAAGCTGGCCGACTTCTCCGTCTACGCGCTACTGCTGGCCGAACTCGGCCCAGCGGCCCTGCCGGCGGTTACCACCAGCATGACGATCAACTTCCTGACCCGCCCAGCGCCCGGCGATCTCGTGGCCTGGACGCGACTGATCAAGCTCGGACGGCGACTGGCGGTGGCGGAAATCGAGATTTACTGCAACGGCACCCCCGACATGGTTGCACATGCGACAGGGACTTATGCAGTGCCAGCCCTGGCCGCCCCGACATGAGAACATGCAGAAAGGCATGCGGTATTATTTTACCTTGCAGACTAATCTATTGAAATATATAGCATAATTATCAAGGCGCGATTTTTCCTATTGACGCCATCGGCGCCGTCCCATATGCAAACGCGCATTGCGGGATGTGTTTTTGCATTGTCTGTCGCGAAACCGCGTCCCGCCTCACGGAATTCCTGGAGCCTAACGACATGAAGACCTACGTCGCTAAGCCCGGCGAGGTGGATAAGAAGTGGATCGTGATTGACGCGAAGGGACTGGTCGTAGGCCGGCTCGCTGCTCTCATCGCCACGCGCCTCAAAGGCAAGCACAAACCGACCTACACGCCGCATGTCGACATGGGCGACAACATCATTGTCGTCAACGCCGACAAGGTCGTCTTCACCGGCAACAAGTACGAAGACAAGGTCTATTACCGCCACACCGGTCACCCGGGTGGGATCAAGGCGCGCACGCCGCGCATGATCATGGAAGGCAAGTTCCCCGAGCGCATCGTCGAACTCGCCGTTGGACGCATGCTGCGTCGCGGCCCGCAGCAGCGCCAACTGATGCGTAACCTCAAGGTGTACAAGGGTCCCGACCATCCGCACATGGCACAGAACCCCGAGACGCTCGACGTGTCCAAGCTCAACTCCAAGAATGTGAGGGCCTGATCACCATGGCCATTGAGACCCCACGCTCCCTGGAAGATCTCGGCACGATCAAGGACGCCACCAACGAGGCTCCGGTGCATGTCCAGAAGCTCGACAAGTACGGCCGCGCCTATGCCACCGGCAAGCGCAAGGACGCCGTCGCACGCGTCTGGATCAAGCCGGGCCACGGCAAGATCACCGTCAACGACAAGGACTACTCGGCGTACTTCGCGCGTCCTGTTCTCCAGATGCTGCTGCAGCAGCCGCTGAACGCCGCCAAGCGCAATGACCAGTACGACATCGTCGCCACCGTCGCCGGTGGTGGTCTGTCCGGTCAGGCCGGCGCGGTGCGTCACGGCATCTCCAAGGCTCTGACCTACTTCGAGCCGGACCTGCGTAGCGTCCTTAAGAAGGGCGGCTTCCTTACCCGCGACAGCCGTACGGTTGAGCGTAAGAAGTACGGCCGCATGAAAGCTCGCCGCAGCTTCCAGTTCTCGAAGCGCTGATCACTTCCAAATATCTGTTTGCGAAAGGCCGGAACAATGTTCCGGCCTTTTTGCTTTGAACGGCTCCGCCTGCGTGCTTCCCCTGCCATTCTGGCGACGATTTCTCACGAAAATCTGGCTACTGAAAAAATCGACAGACGATGTCGGTTCACGATGGCCTGCGTCGTCCTTGGTGCATCGCGTCACATGAACATCGCAGCAACGGAGGATCAGATGTCCAATTCATCACCCGAACACATGAAGATGCCGGATGTGCTCGGAGGGATCGTGCCGTACCTCACCGTCGATGGCGCGACGAAAGCGGCCGATTTCTATGCCAAGGCTTTCGATGCGCGGGAAGTGTTCCGCCAACCTCCCGACGAACAGGGGCGGACCATGCACATTCACCTCTACCTCAACGACAGCTCGCTGATGTTGTGCGATGCCTATCCGGAACACGGACACACGCTGAGCGACCATCAGGGCTACACGCTGCATTTGAAGGGCACCGGCATCGATAGGTGGTGGCAGCGCGCCATCGATGCCGGCTGCCAGATCGTGCTGCCGTTGCAGGAGATGTTCTGGGGCGAGCGCTACGGCCAATTGCGCGATCCGTTTGGCGTCCTTTGGTCGATGAGCGAACCGCGCGCATAGCAGTTTCCAGATCATCGCAAAAACAGCAGCCAGGAGAATCCCCATGGGCGTCGGCCAGAAAATCAGAACCTTCCTCTGGTTTGATAACAACGCCGAAGAGGCGATTGACTTCTACGTCTCGGTTTTCAAGAACGCGCGCGTCGGCACCATCATGCGCTGCGGCAATGAAGGCCCCTGGCCGAAAGGCACCGTCCTGACCATCAACTTCGAACTCGATGGACAGGAATTCATCGCGATGAACGGTGGGCCGCAGTACACGTTCACGGAAGCCATATCTCTGTTCGTGACCTGCGAAACGCAGAAGGAGATCGACGACTATTGGGATCGCCTCGGCGACGGTGGAGCGCCCATTGCCTGCGGCTGGATGAAGGACAAGTTCGGTTTGTGCTGGCAGATCGTGCCGCGAGGGCTTCTTGAAATGCTCCAGGACGAGGATACAGCGCGCGCGGATCGGGTGATGCGGGCGATGAGGCAAATGATCAAGCTCGACATCGCGACATTGCGGCAAGCCTACGAGCAGACCTGACGGATGCCGCTATCGCGTCGGGGACGGACGATAGTGCCGTCCCCGATACATTTTTGTTTGATCGCATAACTGCAGGAGATCGATGTGATGCTTCTGGCGCTCACGATCGCGGCCGCGCTCGGCGCAGGCATGATGGCCGGCCTGTTCTTCATCTTTTCCATCACGATCATGACCGCGCTCGGACGCTTGCCGCCGCCCAGCGGCATTGCGTCGATGCAGTCGATCAACACGGTCATTCTCAATCCGTGGTTCTTCCTGGTTTTCTTCGGCACGGCGGCGGCCTGTCTCGTGCTCGGCATCGTCCCCCTGTTCGAGATGCGCGCGGCGGGCTCAATGGCCACGATGGCGGCGGCGCTGTTCTATCTCGTGGGCTGCATCGCTGTGACGATCATCTGTAATGTGCCGTTGAACGACAGATTGGCGATCATCGAGCCGGGAAGTGCGCAAGCCGCGGGCGTTTGGGCGGATTACCTGGATGTGTGGACCAGATGGAACCACGTCCGCGCGGTGAGTTGCTTCGCGTCGGCGGCGCTTTTCACGATCGCTGCATGTCAAAGGTGGAGTGCCGGCTGAGGATCTCGCGGGCACGCGCGTGGCGATGTCAGTAATCCCACTCGACGCCGATGCCGACCTTGCTGTTGCCGTCGGCGCCGAGTTCGCCGCGCGCCTTCAGGCTTTTAGTCAGCTCGTGGTCGATGACTACGCGGCTGCTATCGACCGACGTGCCGCCGCGAACGCCGATGTACGTCTTGTCGTTGACGTAGCTGCCGGCTGAAACCGTCGGATCGCCTTTCTGATCCGTGCCGACATCCAGCACGTCGATGCCGAGGGAACTCTTGAGTTGATCGAACACGCCCGGACCGCTCGACAATCCGCCGATCTTGTCGATCTCGCCCGCAAGCTGGGCGAGCTGCATCGGCGAGAGACCGGCAAGATCCTTGTTGAACAGCAGCCGCGCCACGACCTCGTCTTCGGGCAACTCCGGGATCGAGGAGAACTTGAACACCGGATTGGACGCGCTTCCGGTCACGGTCACGACGACAGTGACATCACCCGCTGGCGCCGACGCTTCCATGTCCAGCAGCGGTTCGACCGAACCCGCGAAAAAGATATTGCCCCGTTTGAAATCCAGTTGCCGGCCGAGGATCGACAGCCGGCCGCGCTGCATGGCGAACGCTCCATCTGCCACTGGGTGCGCTGCCGATCCCTGAATGCGCAAGTCGCCGCCGAGTTGGGCATCGACACCGCGACCGCGCACGAAGATGCGGTTAGCGGCGTCGATGCGCATGTCGATGCCGATCCGCATGGCCGCCGCGCTGCTCTTGGGCTCGCGCTGCTCCTGCTCTGGTTTGCTGAGATGCGCTGGCGCGTTGACGTGCTTCAGTTCGAGGTTGGCCACCGATTGCGGCATCCGGCTCGGCACGGTGACGTCAAGACGCTTCAGGTGCAGCGCGCCGGTTGCCGCCAATGACGCCAGAGTCCCGCGCACATCGATCGTGCCATCGATCTCGCCGGCCATGATACGGCGATCGTCGAATTTCAGACCTGCGAGATTGGTCGAGACCTGCATGCCGACCGGCCCTCCGCGCGGGTGCGTGATCTCACCACTGATTTTCAGCGCACCGCCGCGCCGGCTGGTGGCGTCCACGGACTCGATCGTCGTGCGGTTTTCGGTAATGTGGATCTGCCCGGCGATGTTGTGCAGCCGCAGCCCGCTTTCGGGATCGTCGAGGGTCGCATCAGCGAGACGAAGCTTCCCGTTGACGGTCGGCGTGGCGACCGTGCCGCCGACATCGGCTGTGAGCGTTGCGTGCCCGCCGAGCCGCGCGGCGCGGGTTGCCAGCGCGCCATTGCCGAGGGCGAGCGGCAGATCGCCGGTGATGCGCGCCTTGATGGCCTGCTTGTCACGTAGCGACGCGCTGCCGTCGACCGTGACGGCTAAACGATCCGGCCCGCGCGCGGCGACGGTGGCGGTGACATTCTGGCCGGTCAGACGCGCTTTGAGATCGATGTTCAGCGACGGCAGGTGTTGCGCGCGCGTCGCTCCTGCGGCGGCGTTGGCCCAGGTGAGTTGCACGTCGGCCTGCGGGGCGGCAGCCGTTCCGCGCACCGTGATCCGGCCGTCGATCGTACCTTCCAGCCGGACGGCATCGGCGAATGCGTCCGCTACATTGGCTGGCAGTTTGCGCAGCGTGACATCGAGCGAGAGCTGTTCGCCCGCTGTGCCGGAAACCTCGGCGGCCCCGCTGCCAGCCGACAGCACCAGCTTGTCGATCAGCGTCGTGCCACCCGCGATGGATACCCTGGTCGGCGCCGCCAGACGGATGGTACGCGATTGCTTGCTCAGCGCCGCCTGCGTGATGTCGATGTCGAGAGCTTCGGCCCTCTGCGCGACCTGACCGCCCGCCGTGACGCGACCGCCGTTGATATTGGCCGCCGCCGTATAGCGCACGACGCCGTCCGCGCCGGACGCATCGAGACGGACATCGCCGACCTGCAGCCCATCCGAGGTAAGGTTCTGCAGACGCAGCTCGGCCTTGCCGCTGGCCGCCGCGAGGTAGTTCTTGAAATCGCCCGTCGCCTGGAAGCCGCGCAATCTGGTATCGCCGAAGCGGATGGCACTGGCACGGCCGCGGAAGGCCAGCGCCGGAGCACCTTCCGCCTCGCTCAGTTCCACGGAGAGCGATGCCGCCCCATCGATCGGCTGTCCGGTCAGCAACGCGATATCAGCCAGCGTCGGCGCGTCGATGGCGAACTGCCCCACCGGCGTGCCATTCGCCAGCGTCCGGATGTTGCCGCGCGCGCGGATGGCACCGAAGGACATAGCGAGGTCGTTGACCGAAGCCGTGCCCTCAGCCGTTGTTGCAAACGTGGTCCGCGCCGCGAGCGTCTTGTCCGCCAGTGCCGCCGCGATTTCGACTGTCCCGGTGTGAGCCGCCAGCGAACCGCGGCCTTCGAGTTTCGCGGTCGGCGCGCTGAGCTGACGACCATGCAGCGTCACCTGCTGGCCCTCCACGATGATACGGCTGGTGAAGTCGCTCAGCGGACCTTTCAATGTCGCCGTCATGCGCGCCGAGCCGGTCAGGGCTGGGTTCAGCGGCGCCAGATCCGCGATCTGTCCGGCGACGTCGATCGCGATGGCGTTGTCGTCAATCTGGCCGTTGGCAGTCGCCGTCAGTCCGTGCCCGGTGAACTTCACATCCTTGATGTTCAGCGCGCCCGCCGTGCTGCCGCCGATCTGGCCGCTGAGACGCGTGGTGCCGGACAGAAGCTGCGATGCGCGCGCATCCACGGCATGGAGATTCTGCCCGCTGGCATCGATCGCAACGGTGAAATGGCCGGTTTTCGTTTGGAACGACAGCTTGGATCGCGCATCGAGCTTGCCGCCGAGCTGCTGCCCCGCCAGTGCCGAGAGCCGCCCCAGGTCCGCCATGCTCACGGTCGCCTGCGCGGCCAGCGCACCATCCGCGAAGCTAGCGTTACCGGTGAGTTCGCCGGCCGCCAGCATCGCGGTGATTTGGTCGAGCGTGACTTTGCCTTGATCGAGGGAACCGGCAACCCGCAATTCCGGCGCGGCGCCGATGGCATCGGCCAATCCCGCGACCTCGGTTTCCAGCCCCGATGCGGCCGCGCGGAATTTCAGATCCGCGATCGAAAACGCCTGCTTGCCAACTGGCTGCTGCTGATGGCCGCTGCCGCTGATGTCGATGTGTGCCAACGCACCCGTGCTGCTGGTGATGGATTGGGCGACCGCCGCCACCTCGACGCGGCGGGGACCGCGGATATCCGGCACGGCGAGCTGCACATCGAGCGCGCCGAGCGAAATCACCTCATCCGGCGACAGGCGAAGGGCGACGGCGCTGCCATCCGCGCGCGCCACCTGGGCACTAAGTTGACCGTGGACATACGAGTTGGCCGGCTCCACACCGCCAGCCGCCGAGACCTGTATCGCGTCGCTGCTGAGCGTCAGGCGTTCGGCATCGATACGGCCGTCGTCGGAGCGGAAGGCGATCAGATTGCCGGTGGTCTTGCCGGACAGAAGCTCCGCGATCGACGCGGGCAGGATCTGCTCGAGGTAACCTTCGACTGTCGCCGCGATGCGGTGGCGCTGCGCGACGCGATCGACTTCGACACCACCGACCGCGAACGGCTGCGCGTTAGCCGAAATCGACCACTGCGCGCGCCACGTATCGAGGGGGCCGGTACCTTTCAGCGCGAGGCTCAGCGGCGGCGCATCGGGCAGATCGAGCAGCGTCGCCACCAAACCATTCGTCGGTTCGGACGCCGACGCCGAGATGTCGAGATGACGTGTCTCGGGGCGATAGGTCAGCCGCGCGTCGAGTTCGCCGCCCGGTTCGTCCAGGCGCGTCACGGTTAGCTGCGCTGACAGGCCGGCCGCAATATCCAGCAGATCGGCGCTTCCCGTAATCTTCAGCCACGTCGCGACGCCGGTCTCCTCGCGCAACACCAGTTCGCTGACTTCCAGCCGTTGAGCGGCCAGCGCGATCAAGGGCAGCTCCGTCGAACCGGAGTTTTCCGCTGGCGTCTCCGTCGCCACGGGTTTCCGCATCACGTCGACGCGGCCGACGGTCAGATACTGCACGTCGAGTTTTCGCGACAGCAGCCCCAGCGGATGCCAGGCGAAGCGGATGTCGCCGAGGGTGAGCCAGGTGCCATCGCGGTCACGCAGGTGGACGTGCGCAAGCCGGCCCTCCGACAACAAGGACCCTTCCAACTCGCCGAACGCCACGCCGCCATCGGATGACGACGCCAGCGTTTCGGCAAGACGAAGCGCCGTGCGCTGGCCGGTGTGCGTAGAGAGGACGGCGAGACCGAGCACCGTGACAATCAACAGCGCGGCAACGGACAGCGCGGCCCATTTCGCGAAGCGGCGCATCAGAACGCCTGCCCCAGGCCGACATAAATGCCGAAGCCCGAATGATTGCCGCCGGTGACCGGAAGGGCCGCATCGAGCCGCAGCGGGCCAAGCGCCGTGAAATAGCGCAAGCCGATGCCCGCACCGACGTAGGCCTTCTCCGAGAAGTCCGGAAAGCTGTCGCCATAAACCGACGCGATGTCGATGAACGGCACGATGCCAATCGTCTCCGTCACGCGTAGGCGCAATTCGGCAGACGCCGCGGCAAGGCCGAGCCCGCCGGTGACGATGCCGCCGAATGCAGGCCCGACGCTGCGGTATTCATAGCCGCGCACCGAGCCGCCCCCGCCAGCGAAGAAACGGGTGGTGGCGGGCACATCGATCAGCGAGGCGCCCGCGATGCTGCCGACGATGACGCGGCCGGCGAGAATGGCGCGGCGGTCCTCGTCGAGTGCCCGATAGGTCGCCACCCGCGCCTGGCTTGCCAGGAAGCCATTGCCGCTGGCGGCATCGAAGATCGGTGTGAGCCGCAACTGCGCGTGGACGCCCCGCGACGGGTCGAGCTTGTTGTCGCGCGTGTCGTATTCGAGCTCGGCCGGCAGCGAGATGAGCGTGAAATCGCGGGTGCCGAAGGCGTCTTCAATATGGGCCTGCCGCGCTTCGATGGCGATCGAGCCGGTCACGTGCTCATCGAAGCGGCGCAGGAAGCCGGTCTTCAGACGGACGGACGCGCTTTTGTAAGTATCAGGCGCCTCGCGGTCGATCCGGAACTCGGCAAAAAAGTCGGTATCGATGTCGAGAATGCCGGGCTTAGAGTAAACCGCGCCGGCGTCGAACTGCAGGCCGCTCAGCGCGCCTGCACCGAGCCGCGACACGGAACCGTCGATCCGGAGACGCTCGCCTTCGCCGAACAGGTTGCGATGGCCCCAGAAGGCACTGACCTCCGCGCCGTCGAGCGTCGAGACCGAGGCCGTGGCACCGAAGAACCGCGGCTTGCGCTCGCGGACCTCAAGCGTGATCGGCACACCGCCGGCCGGATCCACCCCCTCGCCCTCGATGATCCGCACGCTCTCGATGCTTTCGAGTTTGCGCAACCGTTCACGGGATGTCTTGAGGTGCGCCGGATCGAACCGCTGTCCGGGCTTCAGTGCGCTTTGCCGCGCGATGGTCTGGCCGCTGACGCCATCGGCGCCGACGACGCTGATCCAGCCATAGACCGCCGGGGCGCCCGGCTCGACCACGATGTTGACGTCGACGGCGGAACGGGCGTGATCCGCGGCGATATCGCGATTGGCCACCCGGGCGAACGGATAGCCCGCGGCGCGCCACGCCTCGACGATGCGCTCGACCGCCGCGATGATAGTGCTGGAGCGGGCATCCGCGCCCGCCACAAGCTTGTAGACGTGCGGCTCGGTGGCGGGATGGGTCTGGGTCGGGGAGGTCTGTGAAATCGAAACCGCACCGAAGCGGAAGACCGGTCCCGGCACCACGCTGATACGGGTTTCCAGCGGGGCGCCCGGCGTCTCCTCCAGATCCTCGAAGCGGATTTCAGCCAGCGGCCGGCCGGCGACGCTGATGTCGATCTTCGCGCCGTAGCGCGCCTCCGCATAAAGCGCCGCGGTCAGGCGTTCGACATCAGCTCGGGCACGCGCAACCAGGGAGGCGGTATCGCTGGCACCATGGTCGGCCTGGCTCACCAGCAGCGATGCAGCCAATACGGCATCGCGAACCGCCCTGTCGCCGCCTTCGACGTCGACGTCAACGGTATAGGAGACGGCACCCTTGGTGGCGGACTTAGGTTCGCCCAGCAGCGTTACGCCGAACAGCTCCACGGCTTTCGCCGGGGGCGCAGCAAACGCGATGAGCAACAGCATCCCGAATAGGACACCCGCAGATCTCGGAAAGTTCGACAACAGCAACGTTCCGCATTGCGTTCATAGTCGGGCCAAATACGCAAACACAGAACTCAAAATCCGGGGCCGAATCAGCAGCGTTATCCGACCACCGGCGCATTATACAGCCATGACTGATTCCATCAACGTTTCGAGGATATTAACTGGGGAATTAGCAGGCCGCGGATGAGCGCGGCGGCAGGTCGCAAAACGTGCCGATACATTGAATGCCCTGAACGCCTGGATTGACGCCGTTTCCGGCACGGCCGCCGGGTCGGCTGCCCCCCCAACACTCAGCTAGGCCATACAATCCGCGATGTTGATGTGCAGCGGTATGGCAATATGTGAGCTTAGCTGTGTACTTTACGGTAATCATTAATAGTTTCGTTACGAACTCCGGCCCTTAATCGACGCATACCGATGAACTTGTCAGCCCGTGTAGATGCCAACGCTCGTCATGCACCCGCCGATCCACGCGCCAATGCCGGGATTTGCAGACTCCGTCCTCCGGGCGGTACGCTGGGCGTTGCCGCATCTGATGCTGGCCACCATCGCGGCCGGCCTGGCGGGCTTTATCGCGCAATCCTGGATCACGCCGCGCTATCAGGTTGAAGCCACGCTGACCGTCGGTGCCGCCAATCAGGCGACGGTCGATCTGTCCGGGCATATCAAAGCACTCGGGGACGCAGAGCGCGTCCTGGCCGTAGCCAAGGCGCTGGATGTGCCGAGCTGGCCCGAATTCGGCAAACCAACTCAAAGTACTGCCCTGCTAGGACGGATCGGTTTGGCGCACTTGCGGCAGCAGGAACCGGTGCTGACCGGAGATGAGCAGCTTCTGACCTGGGTTTACCGCCGCCTGCAGATTTCGGCCGGGAAACAGCCCAACACCATTCTAGTCAAAATGACCGCCGCCGATTCGGCGCTTGCCGCCCAGTTCGTGAACCGGCTGCTCGGAACTTACCTGCGTGCCCAGCCGGCTGACGCGACACCCATGCAGGTAGCGCAATGGGCCGAGGCCGACCCATGGCCGATCTACCCGCGCAAGGGCGCGGCGGCGATGCTGGGCATGGCCACCATCCTGCTGCTCGGGCTGGGTTGGATCGTCACCCGCGAAGCCGTACGCACCGTGCGTCGGCGCCCGGACATACTGTCTGACCGCGACAGCCTGGATATTGGCATCAGCCCGAATGCGGCTCGTTTCACAAGTGTCGAGTCTGTTGGCGCGACCGCACGGCGCCTCTTCAATCTCGCCGATCCCGAGCGCGGATTCCGGACAATAGTTGCCGGCGATACCGCGTCGGTGGACGCAACCGGCGAAGCGTTGCGACTGGCAATCGAGCTCAGCGAAGCCAGGCAGCAGGTCGTGCTCGTACGCTGGAGCCTGGCCGGTGGCGGCGTAATCGACGCGCGCGCCCGCCCCGGAATGTCCGGCATCAATGATCTGGTGCTCGGCACCGCAACCTTTGAAAACGTCATCACCCGGCTCGCCAACTGTCGCGTACACGGGATTGCAGCGGGATCACCGGCCACCAATCCCATGGCCGCGCTCGATCCCGACCGCCTAAACCTGGTGCTGGATACATTGGACGAGGTTTACGATCACATCATCGTGCTGGCTGAACACGACGATGCGCGCATGCTGTTTGAGGCCATGGAAGGCCGCTTCGACGCCTGCGTATCTGTGTCCGAGGCCGGCAACGCGCACGGTGCACTTTCGACCGGGGTGGACCTGTTCCTTGGCTATGAAGTCACCGACATCGACATCATCGCGCTGACCCGGCCGATGAGGCAGCCGTCCCGGGTGAGATTGCCAAAAGCGGCCTGAGCACCTTTAGCGCTGACCCGCCGCGCGCGGCGCCACCGCTGGCTCATCCGGCCGCACCATCCACCTCACCAGTATCCCTGCCGGGATCACCCAGGCCAGCCCGGCGATGAAATAGAACGCCGGCTCCACCCATTTGCTCTCGCTGACCTGGAGCACGACAGCAACCGCCAGCGCCAGGAAGGCGTAGACGGTCAGGAAAATCAGTAGCAGCACGGCGCCGATCAGCTTGCGGGTTCGCATGTTCATGGCGTGACCTCTAGCACAGGCGGTTACCGCGCCCACACGGCGCATTGTCCCGGCCCCGGCCTCTTACTATCAAAAGGTAGGTTGAACGCCTCAGGAAAGATCGCCTCATGTCCGCGCCGCAAATGGCCCCGCGCCTCGGAGAACCGACATTGCGCCAGAAAGCCGCCGTTCGCGTGTGGCTGTGGCTGATGGCGGCGCTGGTGTTTGCGATGATCGTGGTGGGCGGCGCGACGCGACTGACCGATTCCGGCCTGTCGATCACCGAATGGCAGCCCCTGCTCGGCGCCATTCCCCCGCTCAACGAGGCCGACTGGATGGCGGCGTTCGAGAAGTATCGCCAGATCCCTCAGTATCATCAGGTCAACAAGGGCATGAGCCTGTCCGAATTCCAGTTCATCTACTGGTGGGAATGGGCGCATCGGTTCCTGGGTCGCTTCACCGGCATCGCCTTCGCACTGCCGCTGCTGTTCTTCTGGGTCCGCCGGTATCTGCCACGCGGCATGGCGCTGAAGCTGACAGGCGTGCTGGCGCTTGGCGGCCTGCAGGGCTTCATCGGTTGGTATATGGTCAGTTCCGGATTGGTCGAGCGCATCGATGTCAGCCAGTACCGCCTGGCGCTGCATCTGACCGTCGCGTTCCTGATCCTAGCGCTCATCGTCTGGCTGGCGCTGGAATTGCTGCCCGAACGCACGCAGGTGCGGCTGCGCACGATCACAGCCGGGCAGCGGCGGTTCACGATGGTGCTGCTCAGCCTGATCCTGTTGCAGACCGTGCTCGGCGGCTTCGTTGCCGGATTGAATGCCGGCCTGACTTACAACACCTGGCCGCTGATGGACGGGCAGATCATTCCGAACGGTCTCGGAACGCTGTCGCCGTGGTACCTGAACCTGTTCGAGAACATCACCGCGGTGCAGTTCAACCACCGCATGATGGCCTACATCATCTGCGTGGGCGTCATCGTGCAGGCGGTATGGGTGGAGCAGACCGCGGATGACGAGCGGCTGGTGCGCTCCGCGCGCTGCCTTGCGCTGGCCGTGCTGGCGCAGGCGGCGCTCGGCATCTGGACGCTGCTGATGGTGGTGCCGCTCAGCCTGGGCCTGGCGCACCAGGGTGGCGCCGCGATCGTGTTGATGATCGCGGTCTGGCACGCGCATCACGTGATGCGCGCGCCGCAGGCGGCCGATGTCTCGGTTGATGGCTATTCGCCCAAGCCCAGCATGAGCTGAATGTTCTGCACGGCGGCGCCGGACGCGCCCTTGCCGAGATTGTCGAGCCGCGCCACCAGGATCGCCTGACCGCGCGCGTCGTTACCGAACACCCGCAGCTCCAACTTGTTGGTGTCGTTCAGTGCTTCCGGCTCGATGCGTCCGCCCTTGGTCGAGGCATCGCCCGCCGGGATCACGCTGACCACGCTGGAACCGGCGAAATGCCTGGCCAGCGCGGCTTCAAGATCGGCGGCCTTCGGCTTGCCTGGCAGTGTATCCAGATGCAGCGGAATGCTGACCAGCATGCCCTGCCGGAAATTGCCAACGCTCGGCACGAAGATCGGCCGCCGCGTCAGCAGCCCGTGCTGCTGAATCTCGGGCAGATGCTTGTGCTCCAGGCCAAGGCCGTACAGCTCGAAATTCGGCGCCTTGCCGCTGTCGTAGGCCTCGATCATCGCCTTGCCACCGCCCGAGTAACCCGAGACGGCGTTGATGGTGACCGGATAGTCTGCGGGCAACAGCCCCGCTTCGACCAGCGGCCGGATCAGCGCCACGGCGCCCGTCGGATAGCAGCCCGGATTGGAAACGTGCCGCGCATTCCGCACCGCTTCCGCCTGGCCTGCCGTCAATTCGGGGAAACCATAGACCCAGCCGTCCGCTACGCGATGCGCGGTCGAGGCGTCGACGATGCGCGGCCCACCGTTCGGCAGAGAAGCAGCCAGCGCCGCAGTTTCCTTGGCCACATCATCCGGCAGGCACAGAACGACCAGATCGACGCTGGCGAGCAGATCGCGCTTGGCGTTAGCGTCCTTGCGCAGTTCCGGCGCGATGCTCTTCAGCGCCACGCCCGGCAGCGCGCGCAAATGCTCGGCAATGCCGAGCCCGGTGGTGCCGGCTTCACCGTCGATGAACACGGACGGCTTCGAGGAGGTCTGTTGCAGGGACATTGGCGAGCTCCGCAGCATGTCGGGATTTGGAACGATCAGAAAAACAAAAGCCGCGCAGGAATTGCGCGGCTTGCGGCAACGGCGGTCATCGGGCAGCCGTCATCGCATCCGCGGAAATGCGCGGCGGCGTCGGCTTTGATCCTGGTTCAGACCCTTCATCATGCGCGACATATGAGGTAAGCGAGTTGCGCTGTCAACGGGCCGATCGAAAACCGCGATGGGCCCGCCTAGGGATCTTGCAGGTGCTACTTCGAGACGGTTCTGGCCGCCTCCTCGATCAGGCCGACCACCGCCGCCGGTTGCGACATGAACACCGCATGGCTGGCTGGCACCTCAAGGATTCTGCTACCTGCACGTTCCGCCATCTTCCGCATCAGATCCGGATGAATGGCGCGATCCTGCGACGCGATCAGCGCCCAGCTCTTCTTCGTCTTCCAGCCAGCATCGGCGATCTTCGTCTCGAAGGCGGCCTTCGATGGAAATACCTGCGAGCGAGCCATGAACGCCGCATCGGCAGCGGGAATATCCGCCGCGAAGTCGGCCGCATAGACCTGGGGATCGAGGTACAGGAAGTCGTCCTTGGTCGCCAGGATGCCCGTCGTAGCGGGCGCAACCTCGCCGGCGAGCTGGATCAGGGTTTCGCCAACGTCGGGCTGGAACGCGGCGATGTAGACGAGCCCTGCGACGTTTTCCGCGTTACCGGCTTGCGTGATGATCATGCCGCCATAGCTGTGCCCGACCAGGATGGAGGGGCCGTCCTGCAGGTCGAGGATGCGCTTTGTAGCCGCCACGTCATCGGCCAGCGTAGTCATCGGCGGCTGCACGATTGTCACGTTGAAGCCCTTACCGGAGAGATCGTCGTAAACCTTCCGCCAGCCCGAACCGTCGGCAAGCGCACCGTGCACGATAACGATGTTCTTCACCGGCGCGGCAAAGGCGGGAGTAAAACTTGCTGCCATGGCAAGTGTTACGCCGCTGGCCAGAGCGATCGAGAATTCTGTCAGTCCCATGACTGCTATTTCCTTCTGTTTCGTTCGTTTGAAAGTGTCTTTAGGCGTGCTGGTGTCTGATCCGGAACGGACTGACGCTTTTTGTGTCTTGGGTCCCGCGCCATTGGCGTGGACCACCGCGGGACAAGCCTCTCCCATTGCCGGACCGTCTCGAGTCCAGCCGGTTGCTATCCATCGGGTAAGGCGATAACGGACGGCTGGTCAGGCCCGTCCATGGATGCTGTCTGGCAGGCGGCGCGTCAGGCGATCAGCCTTCCTTGTAATAGTAGCTGTAGCCGTTGAGGGCCGGCGCACCCCCTAGGTGGGCGTAGAGCACCCGCGATCCCTCGGGAAAGAAGCCCTTGCGGGCGAGATCGATCATGCCCTGCATGGATTTGCCCTCGTAGACCGGGTCGGTGATCATCGCTTCGGTGCGCGCGGCAAGCCGGATCGCGTCGTTGGTTTCCTCCGACGGCACGCCATAGGCCGGATAGGCGTAGTCTGGATTGATGACGATCTCATCCTCGCGAACGGCACGGCCGAGGCCGACGAGTTCCGCCGTATTGTCGACGATCTGGCGCACCTGCGCGCGTGTCTGGTGGAACGTCGCCGACGCGTCGATGCCAATCACCCGGTCGGCGCGGTTTTGCGCCGCGAAGCCGACGATCATGCCGCCCTGGGTGGAGCCGGTGACGACGCAGACGATGATGTAGTCGAAGGTGAAACCGAGTTCGGCTTCCTGCTTCGCCACCTCCTCCGCGAACCCGACGTAGCCGAGCGCACCGTACTTGTGCACCGA
>JAEZBZ010000157.1 GCA_023412745.1 Pseudomonadota bacterium
CTGCTCAGCACGCCAGCGGCAACCGTAACCGAAGGTCCCGATAGCCATGCTGCGGGTAGGCCGATCAGGAAGAACGCCAGCCCGCCCATGCCGCCGACGGCCAGTGTCAGAAGCAGGCGCTTGATGCTCTCGATATCGGCAAGGCGTGAGATCACTTCGGGGCGGATGAAATCGATGTTGGAAGGCAGGGCCTTGGGAGATGCATGATGATGGATCATGTTTCCCGGCAATGGCTGATGATGCAGGCGCGCGCACTATGCGGCCGGGCAGCCATTGCTGCAATGCCGCACGGAAGCGGATCAGTCCGGCGAAATCCGCGTGCGGTTCCGCCAGGAGGAACGTTCAGCGTCGTCCGTCAGGCGTGGCGAGCGACAGGTCCAGCCATGCACGCCGCTTCAGCCACGGAGACGGGCGATAACGCGGCTCGCTGTAGAAGCGCTCCAGTTCCTCGATGATCTCCAGGACCCGCGCCGGACCGAGCCGGTCGCCCCATTCCAGCGGGCCGAATGGATAGGACAGGCCGAGCCGGGCCCCGGCGTCGATGTCGGCGGGCGTGGCGATGCCGCGCTGCGCCACCTGACAGCCGACGTTGATGATGTGCGCCACGATGCGCGGCGCGACGAAGCCCGGACTGTCGTTGACTACTGTGACACCGGCCCCATCCGCTGACAAAAGTCCTTGCGCGGCATTCCGCATTTTCGGGTCGATGCCCGGCGCCACCATCAGCGTGCGATGCGTTTCGAAGGCGAAGGCCGTGTCAAGCGCGACGGTGCGGCGTCCGTCGAGTTCCTGCTGCACGATCTCGCTGGTGCAGTCGCTGCTGGTCGGCGTGACGATGCAGAGTGCATTGGGGCTGGGCGCATCACTGTCTTCCAGATGTGCACCGAGACGCTGGAGCAAGGCGACGGCCTTGGCGCTGGCGTCCGGCTCGCGCGGGCTGACCCACACCGCATCGGGGCGCGCAACGGGCGGCGGCGCGAAGGCCGGTTCGATGCGCCGGCCGTCGCGATAATCGTACCATCCACTCCCGGCCTTGCGGCCGTAGAGACCGGCGTCGACACGCTGTTTCAGCAATGGTTGCGGAGCGTACATGGGGTCGCCGTAGTATTGCGCCCACAGGCTGTCCATCACCGCCACGGACACATCTGCGCCGATCAGGTCGAGCAGGGCGAAGGGGCCCATGCGCATGCCGGCTGCTTCCACCATGATGCGGTCCACTTCGGCGGCACTCGCGATGCCCTCGGCGACGATCCGCGCGGCTTCCGGCACATACGCGCGGCCGATGTGATTGACGATGAAGCCGGGGCTGTCGGCGCACACCACCGGTTGGCGGCCCATGCGCTGGGTGATGGTTTTCAAGGCCGGGGCCACCCAAGCTGCTGTTTTCAGGCTAGGCACGACCTCGACCAGGGGCATCAGCGGCACCGGATTGAAGAAGTGCAGACCCGCCACGCGCTCGGGGTGTTTGCAGCCGGCGGCGATGGCCGTGATCGAAAGCGAAGACGTGTTGGACGCGAGAATGGCGTCCGGCCCCGTGAGGTTATCCAGGGCCGCGAACAGGCGTTGCTTGGCGTCCAGGTGCTCGGCGATGGCCTCGATGATGAGATCGGCCGTGGCGAGTTGTTCCAGGCTGCGCGCCAGCGTGATCCGTGCCACCGCCGTATCGGCATCCTGTTGCGACAGGCGGCTTTTGGCAACGCTTCCAGCCAGCGTTTGACCGATCGCAGCGACGGCGGCCTCCGCGGCGGCTGCGTTTTCGTCGAACGCCATGACCCTGAAGCCGCCCTGCGCCGCGACCTGCATGATACCGCGGCCCATCGCGCCGGTACCGACGACGCCGACGACGAGGTCGTCGCGCATGGGATCGAGAGCCATCGCGTCACTTTCCTTTGAATGCAGGCGGGCGCTTGTCGAGGAATGCCGAAATGCCCTCGGCCTTGTCCTCGGTGGCGAAGGTCAGCCAGAACGCCTTGCGTTCCAGGCTCAGGGCGGTCGCCAGCGAGGCATCCTGGCCGGCCAGCACGGCTTCCTTGGCCAGTTGAACGGCAACCGGGCCATTGCGGGCGATGCCGCTGGCGAGTGCGACGGCATGATCGACCACATCGCCATCGCCAACCACGCGGCTGACGAGACCCATCTCGGATGCCTCGCGGGCGGTGACCAAGTCGCCGCTTAGGATCATCAGCATCGCTTTGTATTTGCCGATCGCGCGCACCAAGCGCTGTGTTCCCGAGCCGCCCGGCAGCAGGCCGAGCTTGACCTCAGGCTGGCCGAATTTCGCGCCCTCGCCGGCGATGATGATGTCGCAATGCAGCGCCAGTTCACAGCCGCCGCCGAGCGCGAACCCGTTGACGGCCGCGATCAGCGGTTTGGGAAACGCGGCGATCTCGTCCCACAGTTTGTGGAGGCCGCGTTGCATGAGTTCGATCGGGCCGAGGTCGCGCATCTCGCGCAGATCGGCGCCCGCGGCGAACGCCTTGTCATTGCCGGTGATGACGACGGCCCGCACGCTTTCGTCTGCTGTCGCCGCCGCCAATTCCGCAACCAGCGCCTGCCGCAGTTCGAGATTTAGGGCGTTGCGTGCTTCCGGGCGATTGATGCGCAGCAGGCGGACGCCCTCTGCGGGATGTTCAGCGCGGACAACGGACATCGCGGCTCCCTCACCGCGTCTGGAGTGATCGCGGTCGTCATGGAAACGTCGAGCCTAGGCTCGCGCGGCGGGAGCTGCAAGCGCGGGAACGCCGATCGCTCGCGGTGCGCGCTGATATGCTCGGCTATGACAAGGGAAGGCGGGAAAGCAGTACCCTGCCATAGCTCCGATCGTCACTCTACTGGGTAATCGCCTTGCAGCCGTTCGGCCCACGCGAAACTAGCCTGCTCAACGTCGCGTACACGCGGTGCAATCCGCACGGTATCTGTTTCATCACAAACAAACACGACCGCTGGGAGATCCAGGCTGACCGCGCGCGCGTTGGCCGGATGCAATCAAGACGCGACGCAGAACTCCCACACTCGACAAGCCTTTCAAGCTCACCATTTGCGTTACGCAGACGTGCGCGATGGACTGCATGCTCTGCTATGCGGATTGCGGGTCGCATCCGGAAGGGGAGCTGACGACGGAGCAATGGAAGGCGCTGATCGATCAGCTCATTGCGGAGGATTTCCTGCATGTGCTGTTTGAGGGCGGCGAGCCATTTGAGCGGCCGGATTTCGAGGAACTGCTGGCCTATTGCCGGCGTCGCTTCTACATCGCGATCCGGACGCACGCGACGGCGATCGACCAAGCGCGCGCCGAGCGGCTGAAGCAGTTGGGCGTCGCCCGGCTGTACGTCGATCTGTTTGCTGCCGAAGCGGACGTGCACGATGATCTCACCCGCACGCCCGGCAGTTTCACGGCAGCGCTGCGGGGCATCGGCGCGGCACGCGAGGCCGGCATCCAGGTGACGATCCTCGGCATTCTGTCGCGTAAGAACCATCTGCATCTGCAGCGCTATATCGACCTTGCGGCGGAGCTCTATTGCGACCAAGTCGGCATTTTGCGCCTGTACCCGCTGGGGCGCGCGAAGCGCAATTGGCCGGCGTTGGCGCTGTCGCTTGATGAGATGTCAGCGGCGCTGGCGCGTCTCAAGGTGCCAGCGCATATCGAGCTGATGCAATCCTGGCATCCGCGCAACGGCAACTGCTGCTGGCAGAGCGCGGCCGTCAGCCCACAAGGCCAGTCCATCGGCTGTCCGTATCTGCGCGAGTACGTCAGTTTCGGCAGCATTCTCGATCGGCCGTTCATCGAAACCTGGGATCATCCGCTCTATCGCGCGCTGCGGGCGAGTGCGGTGGAGCCCGCTTGCCCGGAATGCGCGATCACCCAAGGTACATACGGTGGGTGCCGTGCAACCGCTTACGCTTTCGGCGGCCGCTGGAACGCCGCCGATCCGTTCTGCCCACACACCAACGAAGGAGTGGATCTGCGTGCTCTCCCGCAACGGCTGCTATGCGAAGGCGCCTGATGTGATTCTGCGCCGCTTCGATGAATGGGGCCGCGCCTATGCCTATACGCCGGACCCACCGCAGATCTACGATCTCAATATGACAGCTTGGCTGATCGTGGAGCTGTGCGACGGCCGGCCGTTTGCGCAGATCGAGGCGACGTATCTTGATATCGTCAGCGCGAGAAGCGGCCTCACAGCGGCACGTCAGCAGTTCCATACGGGCTTTGATGCGCTTCTCACGCACAATATCATCGGGATGGCTCATGACGGTTCACCTTGAGGCTTTGCGGCGGCAGATCGAGAACGCTGATCTCATCGAGCCGCCGCGGATCGCGCCAGTCTCGCTCCAGGTCAGGACGGGACTGAGCGCCGCCTTCAGGGCCTACATGCTCGGGCCCATGTCCGACGAACAGCGGCCGCAATGCGTGATGACGGCGCCGGTGATGGCAATCTGGCGCTATACGGTTGATTGCCCCGAGACGTTCGGAGACTGGCTGGCGACCCGCGAAATCCTGCTGAATGAGCTGCGCCTGACCAGCGATGCCGCCCTAAAAAGCATCCGTTACGGCGGCACCTACCGGCGCGGCGACTTCGCCCGCCACGGTGCATCCTACAAAACCATCTGGGCGTTCGCGGACAAAGACGCGATGGCGACTATGCAGCGGCTGTGCGGCCAAGGGATGGGATCGGCGACCCTCGTTCAGCGCGATCTGATTGATTTCATTGCGGGTTTAAAATCCTTTGTCGCCGGCGGCCAAGGCATTGCGGAGGACGTTCTGATTGCGGGGGCGGCGACGGGTAAGCCGACCTGAGCGGCCGCGCCTTCGCCGTTCGCCATTTTGCATATGGATGATGTCGAAGCCCCGTGCGGCGCGTTATAAGCTCGGTCGACAACTCACAGCCGGGGATAACCGCGCGCATGACGACTCCGAGTTTCATTGCCGTTGATTGGGGCACGACTAACTTCCGCGCCTATCTGGTCGATCCGGGCGGTCAGGTGCTCGACACGGTCGAGCAAGCGCGCGGTATCCTGTCGGTCAAGGATGGCGATTTCGCTTTCGTGTTGAAGGCCGACATCGCCGGATGGGTGGCCGACTACAAGCCGCTGCCCATCATGATGTCGGGCATGATCGGTAGCCGCCAGGGCTGGGTCGAGGCACCCTATGTCCGCTGCCCGGCCGGCATCGACGACATCGCGCACAAGCTGACCGTGCTGCAGGTCGATGGCATCGGCACGGTGCATCTGGTGCCGGGTGTCGATCATGTCGGCGATGACCAGGTGCCGGACGTCATGCGCGGCGAGGAGGCGCAAACCGTTGGTGCCATGGAGATCGACGGGGCCGACGAGACCTTCGTGCATCCGGGTACCCACTCGAAATGGGTCAGCGTCAGCGACAAGGTGATCACTGGCTTCGCCACCTACATGACGGGCGAAGTCTACGCGGCACTCAAGGGGCATACCATTCTCGGTCGCCTGATGAGCGACGCGGTGTCTGATGGCAGCGGTTTCCGCAAGGGCGTCGAAGTGGCGCGCAATAACGCCTCGGCGGGCAAATTGCTGCATCAGTTGTTCAGCGTCCGCACGCTAGGCCTGTTCGACCAGCTCCCCGCGTCGGAACTGGCGGATTACCTGTCGGGCCTGCTGATCGGTTCGGAAATCGCGGCCGCCGCGACGCCGGACCAAACCGTCACCATCTTCGGCAACGGCGAATTGACCACGCGCTATGGCAAGGCTGCGGACCTTCTCGGCGTCGGATGGAAGCGCGGGCCGGACAACAGCGTCGTCGCCGGCCAGTTGCGCATCGCGCGCGCGGCGCGGCTGTTGTAGTCAACCACGGCAGGGCAGTTTCAGGGTGAAGCCATGATCAATCTCGACAGCGCCATGTCGGCGTGCCCGCTGGTCGCCATCCTGCGCGGCATTACGCCGGGTGAATGCGAGACGGTGGGGGCGGCTCTGGTGGAGGAAGGCTTCCGCCTGATCGAGGTGCCGCTGAATTCGCCGGACCCGATCGCGTCCATCCGTATTTTCGCCGAGCGGTTCGGCACGCAGGCACTGATCGGCGCCGGCACGGTGATGTCGCCGGACGCGGTGGCTGAGGTCGCGGATGCGGGCGGCCGCATCATCGTGATGCCGCATGGCGATCCGACGGTCATTCGGGCCGCCAAGGCGCGCGGTCTGATCTGCCTGCCGGGCGTCGCGACGCCGACCGAGGCTTTCGCGGCCCTTGCTGCCGGTGCGGATGCACTGAAGATGTTTCCCGCCGAAGCCATGCCGCCGCATATCGTCAAGGCATGGCGCGCGGTTGTGCCGGCTTCGGTGCGTCTGCTGCCGGTCGGCGGCATCGGCGCCGACAACATTGGCGCGTACCTGCAGGCCGGCGCCTCGGGCTTCGGCATCGGCTCGACACTGTACAAGCCGGGCAAAAGCGCCGACGCTGTGCGCCAGGATGCCAAGGCGCTGATTGCGGCCTACGCGGCCACGCGTTGACGATAGGGAGAAGCCATGCCGGAAGCATTTGTCGTTGCGGGCGTGAGAACTCCGATCGGACGGTTCGGCGGCAGTCTTGCCAGCGTCCGGCCGGATGATCTGGCTGCCCATGTCGTGCGCGCGCTGATGCAACGCCTGCCGTCATTGCCGCCGGAGGCAGTGGACGATGTTGTGATGGGCTGCGCTAACCAAGCCGGCGAGGACAACCGTAACGTCGCGCGCATGGCCAGTCTGTTGGCGGGCTTGCCGATTTCGGTGCCGGGCACGACGATCAACCGGCTGTGCGGTTCGGGGCTCGATGCTGTGGGCCAAGCCGCTCGCGCCATCCGCGCCGGCGAGGCCGAGGTGATCCTCGCGGGCGGCGTGGAAAGCATGTCGCGCGCCCCCTTCGTGATGCCGAAAGCTGCCGAAGCCTTCTCGCGGCAGGCCGAGATCCACGACACGACCATTGGCTGGCGGTTCGTCAACCCGTTGATGAAAAAGCTGCACGGCGTCGACTCCATGCCGGAGACGGCGGAGAACGTCGCGTCGGATTTCAGGATCTCTCGCGACGATCAGGATGCTTTCGCGGCGCGCTCGCAGGCGCGGGCGGCTGCGGCACAGAAGAACGGCCGGCTGGCCAAGGAGATCGTCGCGGTCAGCATTGCGCAGCGCAAGGCCGAGCCCATCATCGTCGATCGCGACGAGCATCCGCGCAAAACCACGGCGGAGCGGCTCGCCAAGCTGCCGACGCCCTTCCGTGAGAGCGGGACTGTGACGGCCGGTAATGCGTCGGGGGTCAACGACGGCGCTGCCGCGCTGCTGGTGGCGTCGGAGGCGGCGACTGCGCGCTACGGCCTGACGCCGCTGGCGCGCATCCTTGGCTCGGCCAGCGCTGGCGTAGAGCCGCGCATCATGGGCATCGGCCCGGTGCCGGCCTCGCGCAAGCTGATGCAGCGCCTCGGGCTTGCTATCGGCGATTTCGATGTAATCGAACTGAACGAGGCATTCGCGGCGCAAGCCCTTGCCGTCATGCGCCAGCTCGGATTGTCAGATGATGCCGCGCATGTGAACCCGAATGGCGGCGCCATTGCGCTTGGCCATCCGCTCGGCATGTCGGGCGCGCGCTTGGCGTTGACCGCTGCGCTGGAATTGAAGGAACGTAGCGCGCGCCGTGCGTTGTGCAGCATGTGCATTGGTGTCGGCCAAGGCATATCGCTGGCCATGGAGGCCGTCTGAACTCAGGAGGCGTGCCGTGCTTGTCGGACATCTGGCACTGATCACGAGTGCGGTGTTTTCCGGGGCGGCGGTGTATATTTCGGTTGCCGAGCAGCCCGCGCGCCTGACCCTCGATGACCGCGCGCTGCTGGAACAATGGAAAGTGAGCTACCGGCGCGGGTTCATGATGCAGGCGAGCCTCGCCATCCTGGGCTCGGTGCTCGGCATCGCCGCCTACATTCTTTACCACGATGCGCGCTGGCTGGTCGGCGCCATCCTGCTGTTCGCCAACTGGCCGTTCACGCTGATCTTCATCATGCCGACCAACAACACGCTGATGGCGGTCGCACCCGATGCGGTGAGCATGGAAACGCGCCGCCTGCTGCAACGCTGGGGCGGGCTGCACGCCTTCCGTGGCGTGCTCGGTGTGATGGCGACGGCGATGTTTTTCTGGGCCCTGAACTGAGGGATCGTGACGCCGCCTTCGCGCGTTGTGTTCAGCAAGGGCTCGCATTGCCGGCTGTCGCCGTGGTGCGGACCCTGCATCTAACGCGTGAAGGAGCAGCCATGGCTTTTGAAGACGTGCAGGCCGAGCTCGGTCTTCTGCTGACGCAAATGCAGAACGAGGCAGGCCCCGAGGATCGGCACGAGCTGTATCTCGTGATCCTACGCAAATTGAATGAGCTGAAAGCCTACGGCATGCCGTTGCCGCAGGATTTGGTCGACCTGGAAAACGCGTTGGAAGCTGAGTTCAAGGCCGAGGAGCAGGGCGAGGCGACTTGACCGGCCGGGTCCGCGCGCCCACGTTGGCGTCACGAGACACGATAGCCAGCGACCGGAGCTTTCCTCATGCAACGCGTGCAGACCCAGGGTGTGCATCATATCACCTTGGTCGGAGCGGACCGCCAGACATCGATCGACTTCTGGGAGGGTGTGCTCGGCATGCCATTCGTGTTCGAGCAGCCGAACCTCGATGCGCCGGAGCAGAACCACCTGTATTTCGATCCCGGTGACGGGCGGCTGATAACGATCTTCACCAGCGAGTCCTGGCAGCCGGACGCGACGCCTAATCCGACCAACATCGGCAACGTACATCATCTGGCGTTCGCGGTATCGCGAGCCACCTTCACGCAGGCGGCAAAGCGGCTGCGCGAACGCGGCTTCGCCAACTCCGGCGAGGTCGATCGCGGCTTCATGCACTCGATGTATTTCCGCGATCCGCTCGGCCAACTCATGGAAATCGCCAGCTACAAGTTCGAGCCGCCGGTGGGTTTCACGCACGCCGACGTGCTGCGGGAGGCGCACCGCATCCGCGTCTCAGCCGGCGCCCGCAACATCGACGACGCGCATCTGGCCGACGCTATCGAGCATCTGTCGCGGCCGCGCACGGCGAATGCGAAGTAGAGCTGGCGGCCCGGTGGGCTATTTCAGCGCGCGCAGGGCCTTGGTGCGGCCCTGGCCTGCGGCCATGAGCAGGCCGAGATCGCTGCCGGCGAGCACCATCTGCACGCCCATGCCGATATAGTGGCGCAGTCCGTCATCGGAATAAACGCCGCCCATGCCGGCCCATTTGCCGTGCTTTTTGCAGGCTGCCACCATGGTTTCATATGCTTGGCCGATGCGAGGGTGCATGAGTTCGCCGGGAATGCCCATTTCGGAACTCAGGTCGTTGGTGCCGATCAGCAGCACATCGATGCCGGGCACCGCCGCGATGGCGTCGGCGTTGGCGATGGCTTCCGGCGTCTCTAGCATCGCCACGATCAGCATGTTCTCGTTGATCGCGGCCGAAGCCTCGGTCAGCGGCATGGCTTTGAATTCGAACTGCGGCAGCGCGCCGGTGACGGAGCGGTGGCCGACCGGCGGATATTTCAGGCGATCGACAATCTCGCGGGCTTCATCGGCGGTATCGACGTGCGGCACGACGATGCCGAAGGCGCCGCCATCGAGCGCGCGGGTGGCCATGTCGTAGCGTCCCTTGGGCACCCGCACGATCGGCGATATGCCGGCGCCGAGAGCCGCCACTGAGATCTGCACGGCCGTATCCAGCCCCATCGAACCGTGCTCGAGATCGATGAACAGCCAATCGAATCCGCAGGTCTGCATCGCGGCGGCGATGTCCACCGTGCGCGCCTGGCGCAAGCCGATCCCGAGCGCCAGTTCACCGCGCTGCAAGCGTTCACGGGCGGGGTTGCGGACATTGGCCATGATGTGTGTTCCTCAGATGCGCCGCCGTTGCGATAATGGCGGCTGTCGTTTCCTCAGCGGGGGGCACTTTGGCGTCAGCATCCTGCCGCGGCAAGCCGGATGATCCGGCGCGGCGCGATTTTGTCGGCGCGGTTCAGCGCAGCGATGCCTGCTCGTTCTGATCGATTGCCTGCAGCGTCGTGCGAACGGAGGCTTGCAACCTGGTCAATTTGGCGCGCACGCGCATCTCGGCATCTCGGCATCTCGGCATCGCGGAAGCAATCGCGTTCGCGCTCGCGGCGTTGCGCTTCTTCGTTTGTCGCAGTGGCGGTGGTTGCGACGGCAGGGTGGATCTCTGCGTCCCTGGCTGGCTCAGGCGAAGCGGCTTCACTGGCGGCTTCCGCATAGAGACACTGCGGAGGCGCTTCCCGCGCCATCAGGTTGCTGTGGGGTTTCGGCACGGATTTGGTCGCGACTTTGGTTTGCGCTTCGGGGCGGACGTGTGCGGACGGCGTTTCCGGCTTGCAAGCGGTGACGGCAAGCGCAACCGCGACACAGCCCAGAAGTGGAGCGGCGCGATGTGACGACATGCGGGTGAAACAGGATAAAGCGCGCGGGTGCGCGAGAGCTCCGAACAGCTGACGCATAGTGACCAACCTTCTGCTCTCCCCACGGAAGGTTAAGTCGCCAAGTTTATCGATATGTTGTTGCCTGACGAAGATTGTCGGGCCGCCGTTGGCATTGGCGGCGGCCCGCCGAAACATCCTTGCTGGTCTCAGATGTTCCAGGTGCGCGCCGCGAACTCCGGATAGGTCTCGGCCACCTGCTCGGCGACGGTGCCGCGCAGAAGCGCCAGCGTGTTGTCATCCAGCGTTGGCGTGGTCGGCACGCTCTCAGGCGTAGCGTAATCGAAGCCGGTCGCGGCCCGCACATCCGCCACGCTGACGCCAGGATGCGAGCTTTGTAGCCGGAATTGCTTGTTTGCCCGGTCGAAAGCGAACACGCAGAGGCCGGTGACCAGCGCGAACGGACCGCCCGGCCTGAACTCACCATCCGGCGAGGTGCCTGCGGCGCTGATGAAATCGACCTTCGGCGCCAGGGTGCGCGGCGTATGCTCCTCGCGGAACAGGATGACGCGCGAGACCAGGTGGTAGAGATAAGCCGACCCGAACGAACCGGGGAAGCGTACCTTGCCGCTGGGATAATCGCCTAGCCCCACGAGATTGATGTTGGCCTGTCCGTCGATCTGCGCGCCCGATAGGAAGAAGGCATCGATGCGTCCCTGGGCGGCGCAATCGAACAATTCGCGGCCGCCATCGGTGAACGGATTATGCGCGCGGCTGCCGAGCAGCGAGACGCGCAGACGGCCGTCCGATAGCGCGCGCGCCAACAATGCCGCCGATCCCGGAATGGGCGAACTGGCCCCCACCGCGACGTGACGCAGCCCGGCTAGCATGGGCGCGATGGCGCCGATCATGATTTCTGCACGCCGCGCGGCATCTGATTGAGGGGCCACGCTCATGCCGTCACCTTCACGTAAATCGCTTCCTTGGCCCAGGCATCGAAGCCCTCGGCGGTCCGTGCCGCTTGCGTGTAGGCGCTGAGCGCGGCGGCATCTGGAGCGTAGACGCCGGGCAGGCCAACCGGCTGCGCGCCCTGCGGCACGACGCTGATGGCCGAGATATACAATGCGGGGATGGTGCCCGCCGCCATGGCGTCATCGGCGAGAAAATCGGTATCGTAGACCTGCTCGACCGTCACCAGCGTCTCGCGCGCGGCATGCGCCATCAGCATCAACTCGCGCCGCACGCCGATCCAGACGTTGCCGTGTCGGTCGGCGCGCGGAGCATGGAACAGCGCCACGTCCGGCGTGATGGCGGGGACGATGAGAATAGGGTCCGGCCCGCTGGCCATGGGATTGTCGATCACCTGCCAGTCGGGGCGATGCTTGACCAGATCCGAGCCGAGGATTCCCCGCAACGGCATGAACGGAATGCCCTTCTCGGCTGCCTGCAGACCGGCATGGATCACTGGGCAGGTGGCGTCTTTCATGGCGATCCGGCGCTCGCGCAATGCAGCCGCGAAGCGCGGCGGCAGGCCGTATTCGCCAAGCGTCATCGCCGCCGCTTCGACGGAGGCAACACAGCCGGCGCCGATCAGCCAGTCAGCTTGGAAGCCGCCGCTCGGCACGCCGATGAGATGCAGATCGCGGCAGCCGCGCCGGATCAGCGCTTTGACGGCCGCCATCGCGCAAAATGAATAGTCCGGCGGGATCGCGACGCGAGCGCCATCCGGTACCCGCTGTGCCAGCTCATCCAGTTCTATGAACGTGCCCGTCTGCATGCATTCAAGCTCCCGCGTGCCGGCACAGTGGCCTCATGATCGGCTGTGCACAAGTCCCGCGAGATGTGCTGAAGTAGGACGTATGCCGCTTGTTTGCCGCGCTGCTGCCGCAAGCAAGTGGCATGCTGCGATCGGCTGATGAGGAGTCCATGGTTCCTGCTCAGCATGCCCTACCACTTCCCGAGCCGGATACCGGAATGACGTCCTCAGCCTTAACCAGACGGCTTCAGAACCGTCACTTGCGGAGGAAACCAGTCCATGTCTCGCGTGCAGCTTCATGAATTCGTTGACCTCGCCAAGCCTATCCGTTCCCGCCAGGAACGGCATGCCGCGCTAAGCCGGCGCGGATTTCTCGGCGCCGCCGCCGGTCTTGCGACGCTAACCTCGATGTCCCAGGACGCCTTTGCGCGCAACTTTGGACCCGATGCGCCGCCGAGCCGCTATCCCGATCCGGACATCGTGGTGATCGACAAGCGCTTCAAGTACAAGCTCGGCAACACGCCGATCCAGCGCCTTTATACCGGCACGCTGTGGGCCGAAGGACCGGCTTGGTCGGGCGTCGATCGCTACCTGTTATGGAGTGACATCCCGAACGACGAAAATCTGCGCTGGCTGGAGGAAGACAATCACGTGTCCCGCCGGTTCCGTTATCCGGCCGGCAACAGCAACGGCAATACATTCGACTATGAAGGCCGCCAGATCGCCTGCCAGCACGGCACCCGCAAGGTCGTTCGCTATGATCACAACGGGAAGACGACCGTGCTCGCCGACAAGATCGACGGCAAGGAGTTCAATGCGCCCAACGATGCCGTCGTGCATCCCAATGATGGATCAATCTGGTTCACCGACCCCGGCTATGGCTCGCTGATGGAGTATGAGGGCAATCGGCTGCCGGAAAGCGCCTCCAACGTCAGCCCATTGCAGAAGGAGGCGGTGTATCGCATCGATGGCAAATCGGGTGCGATCACCAAGGTCGCGGACGAGCCGTTCAAGCCGAACGGCCTGTGCTTCTCCAACGACTATACCAAGCTCTACATCGCTGATACCGGCATCTCGCATTACCCGAACGCCAAGAGCCAGATCTGGGTCTACGATGTGGATGGCGCGTCGCTGAAGAACCCGCGCACGTTCGTGAACATGGAGTGGGACGGCAAGACCGGCTTCGCGGACGGCATTCGCTGCGATGAGGACGGCAATATATGGTCGAGCGCCGGCTGGGTCGGCGACGGCTACGACGGCGTGCACATCTTCGCGCCCGACGGTACGCGCATCGGTCAGATCCGCCTGCCGGAAATCTGCTCGAACGTCTGCTTCGGCGGCACAAAGCGTAACCGGCTGTTCATGACGGCCAGCCAGTCGCTGTACGCGTGCTTCGTCGAAACGCGCGGCGCGCACATTACGTGACATGCGAAGGCTCCCCTCTCGCGTGGGGGAGGGGAGCGTCCGTCTAGAACGATCGGCAATGTGGAAAGGCGTCAGATCTTCCGGTGCCGCGCCTTGGCCGCGCGTTCGAGCGCGGCGCAAGTGAGCCTGTCGAGCTTCAGGCGCTCGGCGAGCATTTCCAGGAAGCGGATTTCCTCGACCTTCACCCGAAGGTCGGTTGCGGCGACTTCGGCGGCGAACACGTAGGCCGTCTCGTGCAGGCGTTCGGGCAGGCCGTCGAAGATCTTGTCGAGCACCTTGGCCAGCCCATCCGGTTTGCCCAGCAGCTTGCCACACTCCTGCGCCTCGTTGACCAGCCAGTCGTGATCGAAATCCTGAAAAATCGGCATCTGCTCGACGATGGAGCGGATTCGGGCGAGTTCGTCATCGGTGATTTTGCGATCCACCGCGGAGGTGGTGATCATGGCATAGATCAGCGCTTGCTGCGGAGTCAGTTGGGATGGCATGGAGCCCTCGGCTGGTGGGACAGTCGGGCATATGTACAGATCGACCGTGCGCCGTTAAAGGCTCGGTTGGTAAATGTTTTCGCGGAACGCCCGCAGCTCGCTCAGCAGTTGCCGCGCATGCCACGCGCGACCCATACTGGACAGAGCCTGCGCTCGCCGCCGCCTTTGCCGCGCATGCCTCTGCCCTGGCCCGTTCCTCGCCCCCGGCCTTGTCCCATTCCCCTGCGTTGACCCATGCCCATGCCACGGCCTCGCATCCCCATGCCGCGCCGAGGGCCCCTCTGGCCGCGGGCCATCTCATCGTTAGCGAAGGCCGATTGTCCCATGCGCTGTTGCGCGTGGGGCGTTCCGGGCAGCCATGTGACCGCGACGGCCAGTAATACCAGGCCGGCGAGGCTCCTGAGACTACACAGTGTCATCGCGCAACTCCTCGCGATTGCAGAGCTCATCCGGGCAGGCTGCCACAAAACGACGCCTACGCACAATTGCCTGCCGGCTTAAGTATTAAGGGCTGTGGGCGAGGGCACGCGCCCACGTTCGCCCGATTGATGGGCATTCCTTGCCGCATGCGGGCGATGCCGCTTCCATGAAGCGGGATCGCCCTTTAGGGTGCAGCCGATTTGAACAGTCGCCTCCGCGCGCAGACTAAGAGCTTGAATATGACCAGCACAGACCCCGCCCTGACGGCATCGGCAAGCCAATCGCGGGCTTGGCCGTTCGAGGAAGCGCGGCGGATCATCCAGCGGCTCGAGAAGCTGAAGGCAGACCCGGCCCGTTCGGTGATCTTCGAGACCGGCTACGGTCCCTCGGGCTTGCCGCACATCGGCACCTTCGGCGAAGTGGCGCGCACCAGCATGGTGCGGCACGCTTTCGAGGTGCTGACGGAAGGTAAGTACAAGACGCGGCTGATCTGCTTTTCGGACGACATGGATGGCCTGCGCAAGGTGCCGGACAACGTGCCGAACAAGGAGCTGCTGGCGCAGCATCTCAACAAGCCGCTGACCCAGGTGCCGGACCCGTTCGAGAAGTTCGAGAGCTTTGCGCACCACAACAACGCGATGCTGCGCGATTTCCTCGATCGCTTCGGATTTTCCTACGAATTCTTCTCCGCCACCGAATGCTACAAGGCGGGCATTTTCGATGCCACGCTGCTGCGGATGCTGCAGGTCTACGACAAGGTCAAGGACATCATCCTGCCGACCCTGGGCGCGGAACGCCAGGCCACCTATTCTCCGTTCCTGCCCGTTTGCCCGCGCACCGGACGTGTGCTGCAGGTGCCGACGCTGGAGCGCCATCCGGATCGCGGGACCATCGTCTATGCCGATCCGGAAACCGGCGAGCACGTCGAGACGCCGGTCACCGGCGGGCGTGTGAAGTGTCAGTGGAAGGCCGATTGGGCGATGCGCTGGACCGCGCTCGGCGTCGACTACGAGATGTGCGGCAAGGATCTGATCGACTCGGTCACCCTGTCGTCCAAGATCTGCCGCGCGCTCGGCGGCGTGCCGCCAGAAAACCTTGTCTATGAACTGTTCCTGGATGAGAATGGCCAGAAGATCTCCAAGTCCAAGGGTAATGGCCTGACCATAGAGGACTGGCTGACCTATGCGACGCCGCAGAGCCTATCGCTGTTCATGTTTCAGAAGCCCAAGTCGGCCAAGAAGCTGCACTTCGATGTGATCCCGCGCGCGGTCGACGACTATCTGCAATTCGTCACCGCCTATCCGGGGCAGGGCGCCAAGGAGAAACTCGACAATCCGGTCTGGCACATCCATGCCGGCCAGCCGCCGGCAGCCGAACTGCCGATCACGTTCGCGCTGCTGCTGAACCTGGTGGCGGCATCCAACGCCGATGACAAAGCGGTGCTGTGGGGCTTCATCCGCCGCCGCGCCGACGGGGCGACGCCCGAAAAGTACCCGGTGCTCGACCATCTGGCCGAGTATGCGGTTGCCTATTACAGGGATTTCGTTCGGCCGAAGAAGGTCTACCGGCTGCCGGACGAGCGCGAGCGCCAAGCCCTGGAAGCGCTCGACGCGGAACTCGGCAAGGTGTCGCCGGATGCTTCAGCCGAGCAGTTGCAGAACATCGTCTACGAGGTCGGCAAGACCAACGGCTTCGCGGAAAACCTGCGCGAGTGGTTCAAGTCGATCTACGAGGTGCTGCTGGGCGAGTCCCAGGGACCGCGGTTCGGCTCGTTCATCGAGCTGTACGGCATCGAGGGAACCCGGGCCCTGATCCGTCGCGGTCTAGATGGAAAATTGGCCGACCCGGCTGCCCAGTGAGGTGCCGGATCGGCCTTCGCGTGTGACGGACGGCTGGCCGTTTCCCGGCCTGCCCCTTTTGTTTACTGCTTGGGCGCTGGCGCGCCGGGCTTTTCGGCTTCCATCTGCTTCTTGATCTCGGGATCGACGTAATCGATCTTCGCGGCCCCGCGAAGCGAGGCAGCGGTTTCCTGTGCCTTACGGTGCACCATCGATGCGATCAGACGGTCCTTGATGGCTGCGAATTCCGGCGGCTTGCGCTCGCGGCGGTCTTCCACCTGGATCAGGTGCCAGCCGAACTGGGTCTGGATCGGCGCTGAAATCTCGCCCTGCTTGAGCTTGAACGCGGCTTCCTCAAACTGCGGGACCATCTGACCCTTGCCGAAGTAGCCGAGCGTGCCGCCCTCGTCCTTCGTGCCCGGATCCTTGGAGTTTTCCTTGGCCATGGCAGCAAAGTCGGCGCCTTTGGCGATCTTGTCCGCGATCTCTTTAGCCTTTTCCTCGCTCTCGACCAGGATATGGCGCGCTTTGAC
>JAEZBZ010000167.1 GCA_023412745.1 Pseudomonadota bacterium
ACCCTTGCCGCCGCTTTTCGTCGACATGCGCTTGACCGCCTCGCGGGCGCACAGGAACTGGCTAGTGATGTTGATGCGCCAGAGGTCGTCGAGTTCCTGAGCCGCGTATTCGGTGATCGGCCGCACCTTGAGCACGATGCCTGCATTATTGAAAAGCGCCGTCACGGGGCCAAGTTCCTTGTCCACCGTCTCGAACAGCCGCACCACGTCCGCTTCGACGCTGGCATCCGCCTGCACGGCAATCGCCCGCCCGCCGGCGCTCTCGATTTCCTGGACCACTTTTTGCGCGCGATCCGGGCTCTGATTATAGTTCACGGCAACCCTGTAGCCGTGTTTCGCGCCCAGGATCGCAGTTGCCGCACCAATTCCGCGGCTGCCGCCTGTGACAATGAGTACGCCAGTCATCGTTAATCCCTCTCCCGGCCGGCTGGTCCTGGTTAGTATTTGCCAAGCCGAACGATTTTGTTGCTGATCCGGACGCCAGAATAGACCAAATCCGCCTCTAGGCAGAAGGTCGAATGTGGGGCATTCGCACGGCCCTGCGGGATGCTGTCGCGTTGCCACAAGAATGCCGCCGGATCAGCGTTGGACTTCCGCTTCACGTCAGGGACAACGGAACTCAAGCATGGCGATGGGCAAGGTAGATAGGGCTGTACGGATGAACAGGCGAGAGGTGGTCGTCGGCGCGGGTGGCGCCGTGGCGGCGGCTCTGCTTGCGGGCGTGATTGGCGCTCCCGCGCGCGCCGCATCGGCGCTATCCTACGGCCCGGCACAGCCATTCTCGTTCGATGCGCTGAAGCAGAAGGCGCGTGAACTGGCAGCCAAGCCATACGCGCCGCCGCCACGCCCGATGCCCGAGATTGTACAGCAGATCGACTACGCCGCCCACGGCATGCTGCGCTACAAGCCGGACTACGCGCTGTTCGCGGACGGTCCCGGCCAGTTCCCGGTCACGTTTTTCCATCTTGGCCAGTATTTCCAGAAAAGCATCCGCATGCATGTCGTGGCCGACGGCCAGGCGCGCGAGATCGTCTACAAGCCCGACTACTTCGAGATGCCGGCCGACTCGGTCGCCCGCAAGCTGCCGGAAACCGCTGGCTTCGCTGGCTTCCGCTTCCAGGAGAGCCGCAACGGTCACCCCGACCGGCTCGGCAAGGATAAGCTCGACTGGAAGAAGAACGACTGGGTGGCGTTCCTCGGCGCGTCCTACTTCCGCGCCATCGGCGGCGACTACCAGTACGGCATCTCGGCGCGTGGCGTGGCGATCGATCCGGCCGTCGCCGGTGTCATCGAGGATTTCCCCGACTTCACCCATTTCTACATCGAGACTCCGACGGAGGGCTCCAGCGAGGTCGTCGTCAGCGCGCTGCTCGACGGCGAAAGCGTCACCGGCGCCTTCCGTTTCGTCATGCGCCGCGAGCGCGCCGTCACCATGGATATCCAGTCCGAACTGCATCTGCGCCGCGACGTCACCCGCCTGTGCATCGCGCCGCTGACCTCAATGTATTGGTACTCGGAGAAGTTCAAGCATTCGGGTGTCGACTGGCGCCCCGAGGTGCACGATTCCGACGGACTTTCGATGTGGACGGGGGGTGGCGAGCGCATCTGGCGTCCGCTCAACAATCCGCCGCAGACCGTGACGTCGGCGTTCAGCGACGATAATCCGCGCGGTTTCGGCCTGATGCAGCGCGATCGCAATTTTGATCACTACCAGGATGGCGTCGCCTACGAGCGCCGGCCGAGCCTGTGGGTGGAGCCCGGCGGTGGCTGGGGCAGGGGCAGCGTCCAGCTCATCGAGATCCCGACCGACGACGAGATCCACGACAACATCGTCGCCGCCTGGGTGCCGGCCGACCCGGCCAAGGCCGGACAGTCCTATGCTTTCAACTATCGTCTGTTCTGGCAGGCTGACGAACCCAATCCGCCGAAGCTGGCGCGCGCAACGGCGTTGCGTATCGGCCGTGGCGGCGAGCCGGGCAAGCCGCGCCCCAACGGCGTGCGCAAGTTCATCGTGGAATTCGGCGGCGGCGATCTCGACAAGCTGCCCACCGGGACGTTGCCGGAAGCGGTGCTGACGGTATCCCGCGGCGAGACTTCGCAGATCTTCACGGAAGCCATCCCCAATGACGTTCCAGGCCACTGGCGCGCGCAGTTCGATCTGACCGTGCCGGACAGGGGCCCCGTAGAAGTTCGTCTCTATCTGCGGCTTGGAGAAAAGGCTCTGTCGGAAACCCTGCTGTACCAGTACCATCCGTTCTAGGACGGCCCGGCTTGGCACGTGCTGTCTCGCTCTCTCCATCAATGAGAGGGGGGAGCGGCGTTTTCCTCAGGATTGCTGGCGCCGCGTGCCGACGGGTCCCCTATCTGAAGCGATGAAGGGAACCGTCGTGGCGATCGTATGTTGCCCAGGAGGAGTGGTGCCGGGCTTGTCATTTGGCAATCCGCGCCGATCCACCTAACCTGCGGCGCAGCAACATCAATCGAGGCGAGGCGATCATGAGCTGGATGCCCGACCAGGACCCGATCCAAGGCGACAAGCGTTCCTGCGACGCCATCGAGCATGTCATCGTGCCGCGTGCGCGTGATCTCGGTGGGTTCGAGGTCCGCCGCGCGCTGCCCTCGGCAAAGAAGCAGATGATCGGCCCGTTCATTTTCTTCGACCAGATGGGCCCGGCTGAATTCCTGCTCACCAACGGCATCGACGTGCGGCCGCATCCGCATATCGGGCTCGCCACCGTCACCTACCTGTTCGAGGGCGAGGTCTATCATCGTGACAGCCTCGGCACGCAGATGGCGATCCGCCCAGGCGCGTTGAACCTGATGAGCGCTGGGCGAGGCATCGTGCATTCCGAACGAGAGACCGCCGAGGCCAAGCAGAAACCGCGCCGCTTGTTCGGTATCCAGGCATGGGCGGCGCTGCCCGCTTCGCACGAGGAAACCGGGCCGACCTTCGAACACCACGCGGCCGAGGATCTGCCGCGCATCGAAGGTGAGGGCAAGCGCGTCCGCGTCATCATGGGGCAGGCCTACGGTCAGCGTTCGCCGGTGCAATTCCCGCATGAGAGCTTCTACGCCGAAGCCGTGCTGGCACCGGGCGCGATCCTGCCGCTCGATCCCGATTATGACGAGCGCGCGGTCTACATCGCTAGCGGCGAGATCGACGTTGCCGGTGAGAAGTTTGAGGCCGGACGGTTGCTGGTGTTCAAGCCGGGCGACCGTATTTCGATCATGGCGCTGTCGAACGCGCGCCTGATGCTGCTCGGCGGCGAGCCGATGGACGGCCCGCGTCACATCTGGTGGAACTTCGTGTCGTCCAGCAAGGACCGCATCGAAGCGGCGAAAGAAGACTGGAAGCAAAAGCGCTTCGCGCTGGTACCGGGCGATGAAAAGGAATTCATTCCGCTGCCGGAGCGGTGATGCTTATGCGTCCAGAATGAGTAGTAGACAAATGGTGATGTAAAGACAGAACCATAGGATGGAGGCATTTATCAGACGGCCTGCCAGTCTGATTCGTGTGCCGAGCTTCATGTCGCTCCAACGATAAATCAATTTCACAGCATTGAGGCTTGTTTTATTGTTAAGCGTTCCTCTTATGCGGCCGTTCTGGGTGGAAAGAGTGTTCATGAAGAGTGTGGTGCCACCCGCAAGCAATGCAATACCTAATAGCGCTCCGACCATGCCGAATTTCATTGCGGGCTTGTAAGGTCCGGAATTCGCTAAGAATAATGCATTAAGGCACGCTATTGCAGTTGCTCCATGCAGAAGCAGTACGTGCTTCATGCCGTCTTGCAAAAGCTGCCTAACAAGTGTGTCGTTCCGATCGGCAAGGTCTATTGCTGATGCGTACCATCGAGCGGCAACTGCGTTATAGCTTTTAAGTTTGTCTATTTGGGTATCGTGATGATATTTCGCCAAATAGATATCTTTGTCCCAGTTATATCTGCGGTCGAGTAATCCAGCGCGATTGTTTGCGTCGCATTCAATTATCGATTGGTCAATTTTTGAAATTTCGAATTCAGCATCTTCTCCCCTTCGGATTTTTCGCCATGCGTCTTCCCAACGAGATCTGACAGCCTGAAACAGGCTTATGCTTGGTGGCGATCGGGAAGTTCTGACATAAAATCAATCCGAGAAGATTGTTTTTTTTAAGAGAGTTAGGTCTCTCCAGTCGCCACCTCCGTCTCAATCCCCTCCTGGCCCCATTCCGACCACGAGCCGTCATAGACCGGGGCGTCTGGCTGGCCGATGATGGCCAGGGCTAGGCTGACGATCGAGGCCGTGACGCCCGATCCGCACGTGGTGACGACCGGTTTGCTGGGATCGACGCCGGCTTTCGCGAACACTTCGCGCAGCGCGTCGGGTGATTTGAAGGTGCCGTCGGGATTGATGAGCTGGGCGTAGTGCACGTTGCGGGCACCCGGCATATGTCCGCTGCGCAGGCCCTGCCGCGGCTCCGGCTCGGCACCGGAAAACCGCCCTGGACCCCGCGCGTCTGCGATCTGCGTCGTGCCGTCGGCCACTAGCCGCTTCATGTCCGCGAGATCACGCACCATGCCGGCATTGAACCGCGGCGTGAAATGGCGCTCGGAACGGGCCGGTGTCGGGTCTGATGTGACCGGACGGCCTTCCGCCTTCCATTTCGGCAGGCCACCGTTCAGCACCACGACATCCTCATGTCCCATGATGCGCAGCGTCCACCACACGCGGGCGGCCGAGAACATGCCCGCCGCGTCATACACGACGACGCGCGCGCCATCTCCGACACCCATCTTCTTCATGCGGTTGGCGAACACCACCGTGGACGGCAGCATGTGCGGAAGGTTGGTGTTCTTTTCCGACAGATCGTCGACGTCGAAGAACAGCGCGCCGGGAATGTGCTCCGCGGCGTACTCCGCGCGCGGATCGCGCTTGGCTGTCGGCAGATGCCACGAGCCGTCGAGGATGACCAGGTCCGGCGCATTGAGCCGCGATGCGAGCCAATCGGTTTCAACCAGATGTGGGCTGGCCATGACGTGCGTCTCCTCCTGCTGCTGGCTTATTAAACCAACGCCACGCGAATGCGTCGGTTGAGCTTGCCCTTCTTTTCGATGCGCGTCACCGCGACCTGCCCGATCTCGCCCGTGGAGCGCACATGCGTGCCGCCGCAGGGCTGCAGATCGACGCTGCCGTTTTCGCCGATTGCGACGAGGCGCACGCGACCGGACCCGCGCGGCGGCTGCACGCTCATGGTGCGCACCAGATGCGGGCTGGCGTCGAGTTCCTCGTCGGTGATCCAGCGCTCCGTCACCGGATGGTTGGCGGCGATGATTGCATTCAGCGCTTCGGTGAGCTGATCCTTATCGACGGCGCTGGCATCCGTGATGTCGAAGTCGAGCCGGCCTTCGTCCGCCCCGATCTGGCCGCCGGTGACCGGGAATTTCACCAGTGAGCACAGTAAATGCAGCGCGGTGTGCACGCGCATGTACCTGTGGCGCGTGTCCCAATCGAGCATCGCGGTGATGGTGCTGCCGACCGGCGGCGGTGTGCTGCCTTCAGCCGCCACGTGCACGATGGTGGCCTTGTCGGCATCATATACCGTCGTTGCGATCGGGCAGGGGGCGATGCCGTCCGCCACGAATTGCCCGCGATCTCCGGGCTGGCCGCCGGCCGAGGCGTAGAAGATGGTCCGGTCCAGGATGAGACCGCCGCGCTCGTTGACTGCGAGAACGGTGGCGGAGCAATCGCGCAGATAGGCGTCGTGCCGATAGAGCTGTTCAGTGCCTGCCATGTCGCCTCACGCCGGATCGACGAAGACCTTGGGAATCTCAGCCGACGGATTGACCAGCCACGGCGGCACCGGAAGGTTCTTGCTGCGCAGGAATTCCGGGTTGAACAGGCGGGACATGTAACGCGTGCCGTAGTCGCACAGCACGGTCGCGATAGTGTGTCCGGGGCCCAGTTCGCGGGCGAGCCGGATGGCGCCGGCGACGTTGACGCCGGATGAGGCGCCCAGGCACAGGCCTTCTTCCTGCAGAAGCTGGAACACCTGGGAGACGGCTTCGGCGTCCTCGATGCGGTAGGCGCTGTCGACCGTTATGCCTTCCAGGTTCTTGGTGATGCGGCCCTGGCCGATGCCCTCGGTGATGGAGCTGCCTTCGGCCTTCAGCTCGCCGGTCGTATAATAGCTGTACAACGCGGCGCCGGGCGGATCAGCCAGGGCGATCTTCACGTCGCTGCGCTTCTCTTTCAGTGCCAGCGACATGCCGCCGAGCGTACCGCCGGAGCCGACGGCGCAGCAGAACCCATCGACCTTGCCGTCGGTCTGCGTCCAGATCTCCTGGGCGGTGGTTTCTATATGTGCCTGCCGGTTGGCGACGTTATCGAACTGGTTGGCCCAGATCGCGCCATTGGGTTCGGTCTTGGCCAGCGCCTCGGCGAGCCGGGCGGAGTATTTCACGTAATTGTTGGGGTTCTTGTACGGCACAGCGGGCACTTCCACGAGTTCCGCGCCGAGCAGCCGGAGGGCGTCCTTCTTCTCCTGCGACTGCGTTTCCGGAATGACGATGACCGAGCGATAGCCCATCGAGGCGGCGATCACTGCGATGCCGATGCCCGTATTGCCGGCCGTGCCTTCGACGATGGTGCCACCGGGGCGCAACTGGCCGCGCGCCACCGCATCCTGGATGATGAACAGCGCGGCGCGGTCCTTGACCGATTGGCCCGGATTCATGAACTCGGCCTTGCCGAGAATGGTGCACCCCGTCTCTTCGGAGGCGCGTTTCAGCTTGATCAGGGGCGTATTGCCGACTGCTGCGGCGACGCTCGCGGCGAACTGCAAAGGGCACCTCCAGGGTGGTTTTGCAACTTAAATGTGCAAAGCATATCGAGGAACTGAATACCTAGCGATCGCGCAACCGCATCGCAAGCGACGGCTCGGCTGTCCGGCCGCTTCCGCAAGGTCGTTCTGTGCGTGGGACTGCGGAATTTGGCAAACAAATTGCAGCATGGCCTCTCGGGTGACTAACGCTGTCTCAAAACGCGCCGTCGAGGCAAAGGGTATTCTTAAATGCTGCGCTTGGTTTTTATAGCGGCCGGCTTGGCGGGTGCCGTGTGGATATGGCCGGAGGTTGAGGCCGATGACCGGATTCTATGGGCGGCTGTGATTCCCGGCACGTATCTCCTCGGCATGCTGATGTTACTGGGAGGCCGGTCCTGACCGCGGTCCGATCCGGCCCCCTTTAAGGGTGCAGATGGCTTACTGGAAGGCAACCGTCAGCAGGGATCTCTTGGCCCGCGCCGACGACCATATGACAGGCTTTTCAGGCGCTTGCGTTCGATCGGGCACCATCGTTGCGCGCCGCTTGCCTTCAAGGACGGCAAGTCCGGCCTCATTGCGCACATTGACCTTCCCGCGCATGACGATGACGCCTTGCTGGCCGTCCACCGGGCCGCTCCACAGGTCCGCGCCTGTCGACATCAGCCGGGCAGCGGAGGTGCGGACTTCAACCCGTTTATGCGGCGCGGCGACCGGCTGGCTGGTGACGAGGCGGAAGGCGCCGCGCAGCAATTCCAGGATCATGGCGCCGCTACGCCGACCTTCCTCTTCCAGATAGTCGGCCACGAACAGGCGGGCATTCTCACCCAGGGCAAGATGGCTGCCGTCGTTGAACTTGATGGAAATACGCGATCTGGTTCCGGTTGATACGATGTCCCGCCGGCCGATTTTCTGGCCTATTTTCAAGTCGCTAACCTTGCCGTTGCGTTCTACGCGAGCTTCCCCCTGCGCGCGGTCGATGATGGCAACGCTATGGAACTGCCGTTCGGGCTGGCTTGTCGCCGCGAGAGCCGCAGCTGCCGATAACGCGAGCAGACCCGCACTCAGGGTGCCTGTACGGTAGGTGAGTGTGCCGAGCATATGATCGTCCCCAATCTTGATGGCGTGATGTCTCAAGATCCCCGCGAGGTGCCCGGCCCCGAATCACGAGCACCAACTTACCCATTGATCTTATGGGACTTGGCCAGATATATGTCCGCGCGTGCCTCAATTGCGAAGAGGCTGCCGACTTGGGTGCCGATCGCGGGACCAAAGGTGGCGGCTATTTTGCGTGCATCTGGCGCCAGGACATGTTTCATGGCCGATGTTGACGAGGCGGCGTTCCTTCACTGGGGCGTTGGGTAGCGGGCGTGGTGGAATTGGTAGACACGCCAGATTTAGGTTCTGGTGGCCTCGGCCGTGGGGGTTCAAGTCCCTCCGTCCGCACCATCCAATTGAGAGCATTTGCCCATAGTGGGTGATGCAAGACGGATCAAATCTCTTACGACGCGGGTTTCGGGTTCATGCAGGTGACGGAGACGAGTTCGGACGGCTTGAAGCGGCAGCTCAAGATCGTCGTCGGTGCCGGAGAAATCGGCGAGCGGTTCGCTGCAAAGCTCGATGAGGTCAAGGATCGGGTCCAGATCAAGGGCTTCCGCAAGGGCAAGGTTCCGGTTGGACATCTAAAGAAGGTGTATGGCCGCTCGCTAATGGGCGAGATCCTGCAGCAGACGATCGAAGAGAAGAGCCGCGAGGCGCTTGCAGAACGCAAGGAACGCCCGGCATTCCAGCCGCAGATCGAGCTGTCCGAGGATCAGCAGGAAATCGAGAAGGTGATGTCCGGACAGGCGGATCTGTCCTTCGGCATGACGTTCGAAGTGCTGCCCGAAATCGCGCTGGCGGATTTTGCAGGGATTCAGATGGAGAAGCTCGTCGCTGATGTCGACGAGAAGGCCATCGACGATGCAGTTGCACAGCTGGTCGAGCGCAGCGTCAGCTATGAAGCGGCGGAAGGTCGCGTCGCCGAGGACGGTGACCGGCTCACCATCGACTTCGTCGGCAAGATCGACGGTACGCCGTTTGAAGGCGGCGCGGGCGAAGGCATCAACATCGTTCTCGGCCAGGGTAGCTTCATTCCCGGCTTCGAGGACGGTCTGAAGGGCGCCAAGGCGAGCGAAGATCGGGTCGTTAATGCAACCTTCCCGGAGGCCTATCCGGAGGCGACGCTGGCTGGAAAGGCCGCAACCTTCGACGTCACGGTCAAGGAAGTCGCCGCTCCGAAGAAGCCTGAGGTCAACGACGACTTCGCCAAGACGCTTGGTGCAGAGAGCCTCACCCAGCTCCGTGAGCTGGTGACCGAGCAGATCAAACGCGAATATGAGCAGGCCTCACGCGGCAAGCTGAAGCGCGTCCTGCTCGACGAACTTGAGAAGCGGCACGATTTCGCATTGCCGCCGTCGCTGGTGGATCGCGAGTTCGAGGGCATCTGGCGTCAGGTCAGCGATGGTCTGCAGCAGGCCGGACGGACCTTCGAGGACGAGGGTAAGACCGAGGACGACGCCAAGGCCGAGTACCGTAAAATCGCCGAACGCCGCGTGCGCCTCGGCCTGATTCTTGGCGAAGTCGGTGACAAGAACCAGATCCAGGTGTCGCAGGACGAGTTGCGTCGCGCGCTGATGGAGCAGGCTCGCCGTTATCCGGGCCAGGAGCGCATGGTGTACGAGTTCTACGAGAAGAACCCGAACGCGATCGCTGAACTCAGAGCGCCGATTTATGAGGAGAAAGTGGTCGATTTCATTCTCGAGCGGGCCAAGCCTTCTGAGAAGAAAGTCGATCGCGAAGAACTCCTGAAGCCTGAGCCGGAAGACGCTGAAGCGTAAGCCGGAACTTGGGCCCGGCGGCCGACAGATCGCCGCTGTGGATGAAGTGCGCGTCGGTGTGGGGGGCGTAATCTCCCCCAATTGATCCTATATTGCATTCCGCCCGAACATGCTTATGTCGGCGTGCGGACACGCGTGATGTCCGCAAACAGGAGAGAGACGAAACCATGCGCGACCCGGTCCAACAGCTCACCAACACGTTCTGGCCGATGGTTGTCGAACAGACCACCCGGGGCGAGCGCGGATACGATCTGCCGTCGCGGCTGCTGAAGGAGCGGATCATCTT
>JAEZBZ010000207.1 GCA_023412745.1 Pseudomonadota bacterium
AACCGCGTGGTCGGCGCGATCCTGCATCTCGATCGCGGCAAGCTCACCCTCTACACCGGCACTTACGACGACTTCGACGACGCCCGGCGCGAGCGCCAGAGCCAGCAACTGAAGCTGAAGAAGCGCCAGGACGACGAGCGCCGCCGCATCGAGGCCTTCATCAACCGCTTCAAGGCCAAGGCCAGCAAGGCGACGCAGGCGCAAAGCCGGGTGAAGGCTCTGGCCCGCATGAAGCCGATCGTGGCGCAGGTCGAAGATCGAGTCGTGCCGTTCCTGTTCCGCAAGGCGGACAAGCCGATCGCTAGCCCGCTGTTGCGCATCGAGAGCGCATCGGCCGGATATGATGCGGCGAAGCCGGTCCTGACGGGCCTGAACCTCAATATCGACAACGACGATCGCATCGCCCTGCTCGGCCAGAACGGCAACGGCAAAAGCACGTTCGCCAAGCTGATCGCGGGCAAACTGCAGGCCATGTCGGGGCAGATCTTCGGCGCCAGCAAGATCGAGGTCGGATATTTCGCGCAGCATCAGCTCGATGATCTCGACGCCAACCGCACGCCGTACGACTACATCACGCGCCTGATGCCGGACGCCTCGGAAGCGGAGCGGCGGTCACGGCTCGGCACCTACGGTTTCGGCGCGGAGAAGGCCGATACCCGCTGCGGGCACCTGTCCGGCGGCGAGACGGCGCGGCTGATGTTCATGATGACCGCCTTCCACGGGCCGCATCTGCTGATCCTCGACGAGCCGACCAACCATCTCGACGTCGACAGCCGCGAGGCGTTGATCCAGGCGCTGGCCGAGTTCGAGGGCGCCGTCATTCTCATCAGTCACGACCGGCATCTCGTGGAAGCCAGCGCCGACCGGCTGTGGATCGTCCGCGACGGCACGGTGAAGTCCTACGACGGCGACATGGACGACTACCGGCAACTGCTGCTCGCCGAGCGCGGCGCCCGCATGCGCGATCGCAGCAAGGCAAATGCCGGAACCGACGTTCGCGCCAGTCGCACCGATCAGCGTCGCGCCGCCGCTGAGCGCCGCGCCGAACTCGCCCCGCTGAAAAAGGCCATGCAGGCGGCCGAAAAGCAGGTCGAGAAGATCAACGCCGCTATCGCCAAGCTCGACGCCGCGCTGGCTGATCCAGAGTTGTACATGCGCGATTCCACCAAGGCGCAAAAGCTGTCGATCGAGCGCGGCCAGGCCTTGAAGCAGCTGGAGCAGGCGGAGGAAGCCTGGCTGGAAGCAACTGACGCTTACGAAACCGCTGCTGCATCACTGGAGACTGACACGTCCGCCTGAGCCGGTTCGCGCTATCCCCCGGGGATACACACACAAGCGAGCCTGGTACACACAGGCCAGCCGCAATTTCAGCGCTTGCCGTCTGGCTGCTCGCCCGTCACCATGCGGCAAAATCAGTCAACGGGAACGAACGCCCCATGAAGCTGCTATCTGCGCCGGCCTCGCCGTATGGCCGCAAGGTCAAGATCGTCGCCAGCCTGAAAGGCGTCCTCGATCAGATATTGCTCGAACGGATCGACACCGGAATCCTGCGCAACGAAGCGCTCTACCCGCAAAATCCACTGGCCAAGATCCCGGTGCTGATCCTCGACGATGGCATGCAGGTCTATGACAGCCACGTCATCTGCGAATACCTCGACAGCCTGACACCGGAGCCGCGCCTGTTTCCGCCCGCCGGCCGCGCCCGCCTCGATACGATGGTCCGCGGCGCACTCGCCGACGGCATTCTCGATGCCGCCCTGCTGCTGGTCTATGAGGGCCGCTACCGCCCGGCTGAGATGCGTGTCCAGAGTTGGGTGGACCGCCAGCAGCTCAAGATCGATCTGGCGTTGGACCTGCTCGAAAAGGCGCCGCCGGCATGGCAGGGCACGCCCGACTACGGCCACATCACCATTGCCTGCGCGCTCGGCTATCTGGACTTCCGCCACGGCGGCGTCTGGCGCGAGAAGCACCCGAAGCTTGTCGACTGGCTGGCGCGCTTTGCCGCCGAAGTTCCGGCATTTGGGGAAACAAAGCCGGATTGATGCGAATAACCCGCTAAGGAAGGAACGGCCGCATGTACGATTTCGATCCGAAGGCAGCAGCCCGCTTCATCGCCGATCAGCACCGTACGCTGGCCACCTACCAGAACCTGCCCGCTGAACATGCGCCGCCAAGCATCCGCGACGCCTATCGCATCCAGGACGAACTGCGCGCGCTGTGGACACCGCTGCATGGCCAGGTCAAAGGGCTCAAGATCGCCACCACCACCAAAGTCATGCAGCAGCTCATGGGCATCGATCACCCGATCGGTGGCCAGATCTACGAGCGCCGCATCCACAATTCACCGGCCGACCTCGATCTTGGCGACTACATCCACCTGATGATCGAGTGCGAGTTGGCGGTGCGGCTCGGCGGCGGCCTGCCACGTCAGGACGGACCCTACACACCGGAAGACGTGCGCGCGGCCGTCACCGAGGTGCTGCCCGCCTTCGAGATGATCGAGGACCGCAACGCCGTCTATCGCGAAACCCAGGCCACAACTCTGATCGCCGATAACGCCTGGAACGGCGGCATCGTACTCGGCCCATCGCACCGCGTGCCCGCCGACCTCGATCTCAACGGCATCGAGGGGCGTCTGATGATTAACGGTATTGAGCGAGACCGCGGCCGCACCGACAATCCGATGGGCGCACTGGCGTGGCTCGCCAATCTGGCTCGCGATCGCGGGCAGGCGATCGAGCCCGGCATGGTCGTGATCACCGGCAGCGTCGTGGTGACCGTACCTATTGCGGCGGGCGATAAGTTCGAGTTTACGCTCGAGGGTATCGGCACAGCGAAGATGACGGCGCATTAGCAGACAACCGGCTGGACTTCGGTCTGGCCCCAATCATTCTGCTCTAACGTCTGTAACGTCGATCACCGCGCCCCGTGCGGTGACCAGAGCGATTTCAATACCCGCCTGCGTGCAACGCGGCGCCATGCGCTTTGCCAAGCGCATTGTATGTTCAGTGTAGGGCACCACCGCCACCTGTCGCCCCCCACTTTCGCTAGCCATCAGCAGTCCAACGACTTCACAGAGCCCCTTATACAGCCGTGAAATTTGGCCCGCATGCTTAGTATTTATAATCCCCCCTTTGCATTCGGCGGAGATGAGCCTGCCACCCACCGTCGCCACGACATCTCCCCGTCCGGATCGCGGATAGACCGTGATTCGCCAGCCATTTCTGTTCTGATATTCGCCGCCGTATTTGGTCGTGCCGGTCGATGTGATCTTCTCGAAATCGCGACGTCCGAGCCAGCCAGCAAAGTCGAATCTTTTGCCGTGCTCGCCATCAGGATGGATGCAAACGTGATCCGCACCTGCAGTCCGGAGCAGGTGCATCGCGTAAGCCACCATCACCGCTCCCTCATGCATTTTATACTCGATACCGTGGGCTACCTTGGCAGCGCGCCTTTCCGGTGCGGCGACCTGCTCCACGAGATCGTCAAAATCCATGCGCTCATCCCAATACGCAGCTAACGGAAGATAAGTATATTCCCCCAAACTGAATCGGATAGCCAAGACGCTCATTTGGGGGAGCAAAACAAAAGCTGTGCACTTGCCCAGCTTTCACTCTCCACCCAACTCGCGCGGTCCGCGCCAGCGCCCGTCAGCAATGAACCGCGGGCGAATGAGGCGCGCCTGGAACACATAAGCCCAGGCCTCGACCTCTCCGCCGGTTTGGAGCTGCACCGTCCGCGTCAGGCGCGCGTAATCCGATTGCGCTTCGCGGCCGGGGATGATCCGTTCGTAGTCGTCCAGCCAGCGCAGCGACGTCCCGGGCGTGTTCAGTGCGCGCACCTCGCCATGGACCAGTTCGCCATCGGCGCCCGGTTCGACGAGTGCCGGATAGCGGCCGAGATCGAGTAGCTTTCCCGGCAGCATTCCGTAGCCGACCAGCCGGCTTTCGCGCGCCAGCCGCGCCCCCATCGGATGGCCGGCTTGGGCCATCAAGGTGCCGTAGACGAACAGGTTCTGCAGCATGCGACAGCCCAAGCTCCCCTCATGATCACGCGTTCTCATGCCCGTTCGCCGCAGTTTGGGCAATGTCGCACCCGGGCACCCGCCCGCAATGGCCTGCGTCCACATCGGATTTGCGTGTTGCGGCGTGGTGCTCCATATGAAGACCCTGAATCAGGGAGCGTCGCAGCAGCCATCGTCGCGGAATACGCATGGTCATGCGCGCCCAAGCGGCGGAAATGCCGGCGCCCAGCATATCACGAAAGAGGCCAACGCCTTGAACGAGCAGGTTATTCAGTCCCCCGCGAGCGATGACGCTGCGCCGGTCGCGGCCGGTGGCAAGCAAACTCCGCTGGCGCGTGAGATCTCGCGGCGCCGCACCTTCGCGATCATCTCGCATCCTGACGCCGGTAAAACCACGCTCACCGAAAAGCTGCTGCTGTTCGGCGGCGCCATTCAGCTTGCCGGTCAGGTCAAGGCCAAGGGCGACCGCCGCAACACGCGATCGGACTGGATGGCGATCGAAAAGTCGCGCGGCATCTCGGTGGTCACCTCGGTTATGACCTTCGAGTACGAGGGCAAGGTGTTCAACCTGCTCGACACCCCGGGCCACGAAGACTTCTCCGACCACACCTATCGCACGCTGACCGCCGTTGACGCCGCCATCATGGTGATCGACGCAGCCAAGGGTATCGAGGCGCGCACGCTCAAGCTGTTCGAGATCTGCCGCCTGCGCGACATCCCGATCATCACCTTCATCAACAAGCTCGACCGCGAGATCCGCGAGCCTCTCGACCTGCTCGATGAAATCGAACGCGTGCTGGCGCTCGACACCGCGCCGATGGTGTGGCCGATCGGGCGTGGCCGCGAGTTTCGTGGCACGTTTGATCTCAACCAGCCGCGCGTCCGCCGTATCGACGAGGATCCGGACGGCATTCCGGTCAGCGGTCTGGATGATCCGGCCATCTCAGCGCTTCTGGAACCGGACGACTACGCGCGCTGGCGCGAGGAGGTCGGCCTTGTCGAAAGCGCCTGCAACAAGTTCGATTTCGACGCCTTCCGCCAGGGCTCGCTGACGCCGGTGTTCTTCGGTAGCGCGCTGCGCAACTTCGGCGTTCGCGATCTGCTCGACGCGCTGGTCGCCTACGCGCCGCCGCCGGCCAACCAGAAGGCCGACAAGCGCATGGTCGAAGCCACCGAGCCGAAGATGACCGGCGTGGTGTTCAAGATCCAGGCGAACATGGACCCCAACCACCGCGACCGCATTGCCTTCATGCGCGTGTGCTCGGGCAAGCTGACGCGCGGCATGCGGGTGAAGCTGATGCGCACCGGCAAGACCATGGCGTTGCAGTCGCCGCAGTTCTTCTTCGCCCAGGATCGCTCGATCGCCGACGAAGCCTACGCCGGCGACGTGGTCGGCATCCCGAATCATGGCGCGCTGCGCATCGGCGATACGCTGACCGAGGGCGAGGACATCACGTTCCTCGGCATTCCGAGCTTCGCGCCGGAAATCCTGCGCCGCGTGCGCCTGGATGACGCCATCCGCGCCAAGAAGCTGCGCGAGGCGCTGAGGGAAATGGCCGAGGAAGGCGTCGTGCAGTTGTTCAATCCGATTGACGGCACCCCGCCGATCATTGGCGTCATCGGCGCGCTGCAGCTCGACGTTCTGGCTGACCGGCTGCGCACGGAATACAGCCTGCCGGTGGCGTTTGAAGCCTGCCCATTCGATCTGGTGCGCTGGATCTCGGCCGACGACCGCACTGCGGTCGACAAGTTCGTCGAGAAGCACCGCTCCGGCATCGCCACCGATCTCGACGGCTCGCAAGTGTTCATGGCGCCCTCGCAGTTCATGCTGCAATGGACGGCGGAACGCGCGCCAGAGATCAAATTCACCGACATCAAGGTGACGATGGGCGCTTAAGGCGCCTATCGCATCGCGCGTGATGTGCAAGAACGGGGCGGCGCGCCGCCCCTTTCTCAACCCGCGATTTTCGAGAAATCGGCCACTGTCATCGTCGCAGCGCGGATCTGCGACAGCAACCGCAGGCGGTTCTGGCGCAGCGCCGGGTCAGCGTCGTTGACCGTCACCTTGTCGAAGAAGGCATCGACCGGACGCCGCAGTTCGGCCAGCGCCTTCATCGCACCCTTGAAGTTCTCGACGTTGATGGCGGCGCGCGTGTCCTGCTTCACGCTTTCGATGGCAGCGGCGAGTTTCAATTCCTCCGGCAGCTTGAGCAGCTTCAGGTCGTAGTCGCCGTCGTAGCTGGTCTTGTCCTTCTTTTCCTCGATACCGAGGATGTTGTTGCCGCGCTTTACGCCGATCAACAGGTTGGCGCCGTCGTCGGTCTTCAGGAATTCGCCCAGCGCCTCGACCCGCTTCACGATCAGCGCGAGATCGTCCTGTCCCGGCAGCGCGAACACGGCGTCGATCAGGTCATGCCGCGCGCCCTGCTCACGCAGATGCACCTTGAGGCGGTCGGCGAAGAAGGAGAGGAGATCGCTCTCCACCTGTTTAACGTCAAACCTGTCCGGCATCAGCGCGTTCACGACGTTGCCCACTCCCGCACCAAGCGGAATGACATGCCCAAACAGCTTAGCGGCTGAATTAATGGCTGATCGCTGAGGCACCCGCAGATCGTTCTCAATCACAATCCGGATCACACCCAGCGCAGCGCGGCGGAGCTGATACGGATCGCCTGAGCCGGTCGGCTTCTCGCCAATCGCCCAAAAGCCCACCAGCGTATCTAGCTTGTCCGCAAGCGCCACGGCGATGGCGACGGTGTCGCCGTCTTCCTCCTTTGGCACCGTGTCGGACGGGCCCTTCGGCTTGTAGTGCAGCTCGATGGCGCGAGCGATCTCAGGCTTGATGCCGCCAGCTTCCGCGTAGTACCGGCCCATCAGGCCTTGCAGTTCGGGGAACTCACCGACCATGCCGGAGACGAGATCGGCCTTCGCCAACTGTGCGGCACGGCGCGCGTCCTCCGGCACCGCATCGACCGCACCCGCGATCTGGAAGCTCAATTCGGCGATGCGCTCGATCCGGTCACGCTGACTGCCGAGCTTCTCATGGAACGTGACGCTGCGCAGTGCGCTCGCCATTTCATCCAGCGGCTTCTTGAGATCCTGCTCCCAGAAGAAGCGCGCATCCGCCAGCCGCGCGCGGATCACCTTCTCGTTGCCCTCGACGATGGCCGCGCCGCCGTCCGTGGCGATCAGGTTCGAAACCAGCAGGAAACGATTGGCGAGCCGGCCCGACTTCGGATCGCGCAGCGCGAAGCACTTCTGGTGGGTGCGCAGCGAGGTGATGATAACCTCGGCCGGAACCTTCAGGAAGTCCTCGTCGAAATGACCCATCAGCACCGTCGGCCACTCGGTGAGACCGGCATTCTCCGCCTGCAGCCCGGCGTCCTCGACCAGCTCGAGCTTGTGCTTCCTGGCGAGATCCGCGGCCTGTTCCGCGATCGCGCGCGCGCGCGCTGCCGGATCGAGGATCACCTTGTGATCGAGCAGCTTGCGCTGATAGTCCGCCAAATCCTCGACGGTGAACGGCGCATTGCCGTGGAAGCGATGGCCGCGCGTGGTGTTGCCGCTAGCGACGCCCGCGATCTCGAACGGCACGACCTTGCCGTCGAGCAGGCAGATGATCGAATGCAGCGGCCGCACCCAGGTGAACGTGCCCGAACCCCAGCGCATGGATTTCGGCCAGGGAAACCGGCGCATCACATCCGGCACCACCTCGGAGATGATCTCGGCCGCCGCACGGCCCGCCTTTTCGATGCGCGCGACGTAGAAATCGCCCTTCTTCGGGTCGGAAACGACGGTCGCCTCGCCGATGCTGTTGAGCCCTGCCGACTTGAGAAAGCCCTGCAACGCCTGTTCCGGCGCGCCGACGCGCGGACCCTTGCGCTCCTCAGAGACGCCGGGCGACATCGCCGGAATACCCTCGATGGCGAGCGTCAGACGACGCGGCGTCGAGAAGGCCTGCGCCTCACCGCTGTCCAGTCCCTGGACCTTCAGACCTTCGGCGACAAGCCGCTTCAGATCCTCCGCCGCCCGCCCCTGCATGCGCGCGGGGATCTCTTCGGAAAACAGCTCAAGCAGAAGTTCGGACATTGGAGTGCTACCTATGTAGTCGTCTCACCCTCTCCGCGATTGCGAATGAGGATCAGGATTAGCAGCTGCATCACACATCGTGCCGCTTCTGCCATGACATCTTGCGAGGGCCGTTACGCCCCAGGGATCAATTCGACGGTTGAGATGAGAGCGAAGCGGTCGCCGAGTTCGGCCAGTGCCGCGCGATGCAAGGCGTCCGCCGAGATCACGCCACCGAGCGGATCAGGCAAATCCCGCGTCGCCGAGGCGTCGCTGGCAACCGTCGTCTTGTAGCCGAGGTCGAGCGCTGCCCGCGCCGTGGAGCTGACGCACATATGCGTCATGAAGCCGGCGATCACCAGCGACGTGCGGCCGGTCTTCTTCAGCTCCGCATCGAGCGTCGTCTGCGCAAACGCGTTCGGTAGCGGCTTCTCGACCACCACCTCACCGCCTTCCGGCTGCACGGCTGCGATGATGGCGCCGCCGCGCCCGTCGCGGTCGAACAGGCCGCCGGCCTTGCCCTTGTGAGCAACGTGAATCACCGGCGCACCGGCCGCGCGCGCCTTGGCCAGCAGCGTACGGATCGCCTCGATTGCCGGCATGGTGCCCGGCAGCGGCAGCTTGCCGTCGAGATATTCGTTCTGTGCGTCGATGATGACGACAGCGGATTGCGACAGCGGCGGCGGATTGAGATCCGCACCGGCCATTTGCAGCAGTGTTTTCGGCGTGCTCATCACGTTACCTCAGCCTGTCCGAAGAGATGACACGATCGATCCACCGATGTCCTCGGCGGCTCCCGTAGCCAGGAGATATCCGGCACCGACCAGCCCCAGCGCGCAGGCAAACCAGAACACCGGCCGCTGCCGTCGCCAGAACAGCAGCCGCGCAATCACAACGCCGATGAGAAACAGCAGCGCAGCGCCCAGCAGTGAACTGCCGGTGATCACGCCCTGCCTCCCTCGGTTTGCAGCCACGCGCCGCAGCACGCCTTGGCCAGATCGCGGACGCGCAGGATGTAGCTTTGCCGCTCGGTCACGGAGATCACGCCCCGCGCATCGAGCAGATTGAAGATGTGCGAGGCCTTGATGCACTGGTCGTAGGCCGGCAGCGCCATCAGATGACGGCCGTCCGGGTCCTGGCCCTTGTCGAGCAGCGACTTGCATTCCTTCTCAGCATCGCGGAAGTGCGCCAGCAGCAGCTCGGTATCGGCGTGCTCGAAGTTGAAGCGCGAATACTCCTGCTCGGCCTGCAGGAATACGTCGCCATAAGTCAGCTTGCGATCGTCGTCGCGGCCGTTGAAGTTGAGGTCATAGACCCGGTCGACGCCCTGCACGTACATGGCAAGTCGCTCCATGCCATAGGTGATCTCGCCGGCGACAGGATTACAGTCGAAGCCGCCGACCTGCTGGAAGTAGGTGAACTGCGTCACCTCCATGCCGTTACACCAGACTTCCCAGCCGAGTCCCCAGGCGCCCAGCGTTGGGCTCTCCCAGTCGTCCTCAACAAAGCGGATGTCGTTCACCGACGTATCGATGCCGATGGCGTCCAGGCTCTTGAGATACAAATCCAGGATGTCCGGCGGCGACGGCTTCATGATGACTTGGAACTGGTAGTAGTGCTGCATCCGGTTCGGATTTTCGCCGTAGCGCCCATCCTTCGGGCGGCGTGACGGTTGCACATAAGCCGCATTCCAGGTCTTGGGACCCAGCGCGCGCAGCGTGGTCGCCGGATGGAATGTACCCGCGCCGACTTCCATGTCGTAAGGTTGCAGAACCACGCAACCCTGCTCGCCCCAGAATTGCTGTAGCGTCAGGATCAGGTCCTGGAACGACTTGGTCGGCCTCAGTTCACGGCCTGTGGCGTCACGCCGATTGGATACGGCGGGCCTGGAAGTGGCTTTCGTCGGCATGCGTGCTCGTTGCCTGGCTGGAATTTGCGGCGGACTATAGGCGAGCGGCAGCCGCATTGCGAGCCGCTTTCACGCCGTCCGGATTGCAAATGGCGCCCACCCCGGGTATAAGGCCGCCCATCTCAGACAATGAGACACACGCGCTCTCGGCACCCTTGGAGGCCGGAGCAATGACACGGGCTCCTCGCGGGCCCTTTTGATATTGGAGATAGCCATGGCTGATGTCATCGAGATCAAAGCCGCGGCGCGTCCCAGGGCCGGTAAGGGGGCCGCCCGGGCAGTGCGTCGAGAGGGTTTGGTACCCGCCGTTATT
>JAEZBZ010000262.1 GCA_023412745.1 Pseudomonadota bacterium
GTACGAAAACCTCTCGCTCTACATCGACGGCAAATTTACCAGCGGCGACAGCGGCGTTACGTCGGATGTCCTCAACCCGTCCAAGGACAGCGTGCTCGGCAAGCTGCCGCATGCCAAGAAGCCGGAACTCGACGCCGCGCTGGCTGCCGCTGAAAAGGGTTTCCAGGTCTGGAAGAAGGTTTCCGCATACGAGCGCAGCAAGATCCTGCGCAAGGCGGCTGATCTGCTGCGCGAGCGTACTGACGCCATCGCCAAAGTCCTGACCCTGGAGCAGGGCAAGGTTCTGATCGAGGCCAAACTCGAGATCCAGGGCGCCGTCGACATCATCGAGTGGTTCGCCGAGGAAGGCCGTCGCGCTTATGGCCGCATCATTCCGGCCCGCGCCGATGGCGTGCGCAACATGGTGATCATGGAGCCGATCGGCCCGGTGGCCGGTTTCGCGCCGTGGAACTTCCCGGTTACGCAGGCGACCCGCAAGATCGCGGCGGCTCTGGCGGCTGGTTGCTCGATCATCATCAAGTGCCCGGAAGAAACCCCAGGTTCGCCGATCGGCCTCGTGCGCTGCTTCCACGACGCCGGCGTGCCCCCGGGCGTGATCAATCTCGTCTACGGCGTTCCGGCCGAGATCTCCGAGTACCTGATCCCGTCGCCGACCATCCGCAAGATCTCGTTCACCGGCTCGGTGCCGGTCGGAAAGCATCTCAATGCCCTGGCTGGTTCGCACATGAAGCGCGCGACCATGGAACTGGGGGGGCACTCGCCTGTCATGGTGTTCGACGACGCAGACACCGAGCAGGTCGCGACTTTGATGGCAGCGATGAAGTATCGCAACGCCGGTCAGGTTTGCATCTCGCCGACGCGCTTCTTCGTACACGACAAGGTGTATGACGCTTTCGTCTCGAAGTTCACCGACATCGCCAAGCGCACCAAGGTTGGTGACGGTCTGGAGCCCGACAGCAAGATGGGCCCGCTGGCCAACCCGCGCCGCGTCAACGCGATGGAAGCCTTCATGCAGGACGCTCAGGAAAAGGGCGCCAAGGTGGCGACCGGCGGTAAGCGCATCGGCAATCAAGGCAATTTCTTTGAGCCGACAGTGCTCACCGACATTCCGGAGAATGCGCGCGTGCTGAATGAAGAGCCGTTCGGTCCGCTCGCGCTGATGCTGCGCTTCAACGACACCGATGAAATGCTTGAGCGCGCGAATAAGCTGCCATTCGGTCTTGCGAGCTACGCTTTCACGCGGAGCGGCAAAACCGCTGCGAAGATTGCTGATTCCATCGATGCGGGCATGCTGACCATCAATCATCATGGTCTGGCTTTGCCGGAACTGCCTTTCGGCGGCATCAAGGATTCGGGCTTCGGTTATGAAGGCGGCGCTGAAGGCCTCGCGGTCTACATGACGGGTAAGTTCGTCAGCTACCTCGGCTAAGCCCGAGATCGGTATAAGACGATCCAGATAAACGGGCGGCTGGCGGATACGTCAGTCGCCCGTTTTCACATCTGGAGCATGCTGGTGAGTAACGGAGCCACCAACTCTCGGCCTGGGCTCGCTGGATCGGCGACACGCACAATCCGGTCGCGGCGCTGGACATGCGCACGGGCTGGCGGCCGGACGCTTGTTTACTTCTTTTGCTCGGCAGCGCGGGCTGCGGCCTTGGCGAGGATCGGGTCGGTTGCTACGGTCACGGGCGTTGGCGGTGTTGGCGCGACTGGCGCCGGCACGGCCTTGACCGCCGTCGTCACGGCTTGACGAGACGCTGGCGGACCATACAGGGTCACGGCCCCCTCGATGTCGCCCGGCTGCAGTGTGCGGAAACGCTCCTCATAGCGATAGTGCATGAGTTGGCCGGTGCCGGGCGGGTGATCGAGGCCGATGGCATGGCCGATCTCGTGCGCGATAGTGTAGCGCAGATCATAGGCGGTCAGGTTTCCGTCGAAGCCGATCTTCCAGCGCTGTTCTGGGTTGAGGCAGATCAGCGAGCGCTCGATGCTGCGTGCACCGGTGGCCTGCGACGGCTTATAGGCGACGTTGGCAAACGCGCGACCTTTCGGCTGCTCCTGCGCGCCGATCAGGACGCCCGCTTTGGTGGGATCATCGACCTCGGTAAAGGTGATGTTGGCGGCCGCCTCCCACATGGCGAAGGCGGCGCGGACCTCCTTGCGGAACTCGTCCTTGGCGATGCGCGATTTCTCGAGCAGCGCATCCATGGGCACCAGCACGTTACAGTTGGTGGCGTCAGGGGTATCCGTGCGGCTTTTCACGAAGGCATAGGAGACCTTGGTGAAGGTCGTTTCACCCACCCAGGTGTTCCAGGCCACCGTTCGGCCATCCAGATTCAAAAGACGGAACCCAAATGGAACCTGTGCGTTTGCAGCGTTGAGGAGAAGCGCCGCCAGGGTTGTGACGGAAGCGAGAAGAAGCAATTTTCGCATCGAGCCCCCCGGCGTTGCCATCAGGTAGAGCGTGCGACCTGGCGAGGTGATTGCTGGGTCATTGCCGCTGCAACGCAGACTAGGTTCGAAAATGCGCCTGGGTCAAGCCCGGGTGACGTAGCGACGCGGGTTTATCCGCGTCGCATTTTTGCATATTCCCCAACAGATTACGCTGTGAGGCGCTCAAGCTCCTCAACGATCGCCCGGCCCATCTCGCTGGTGCCGACTTGGCGCATGTTTGGCTGCATGATGTCGCCGGTCCTGAGACCGCGCGCCAGCGCCGCAGCGATTGCCTGATCCACTATGTCTGCCTCGCGCGGCATGTCGAAAGAATAGCGCAGCGCCATGCCGAAGCTGGCGATGCTGGCGATGGGGTTGGCCTTGCCCTGGCCGGCGATATCGGGGGCCGAACCGTGCACCGGTTCGTACAGCGCCTTGCGGATGCCTGCCTCATCGGGTGCGCCGAGGGAAGCGGACGGCAGCATGCCAAGCGAGCCGGTCATCATGGCGGCTTCGTCGGACAGGATATCGCCGAAAAGGTTGTCGCACACGATCACGTCGAACTGCTTCGGGTTGCGGACAAGCTGCATGGCGCAGTTGTCGGCCAGGATGTGATGCAGTTCGACGCCTTCGCCATGCTGCTTGTGAGTCTCGGTGACGACCTTGTTCCACAGCACGCCGGTGGCCATGACGTTGCGCTTGTCTGCCGAATGCACCTTGCCGCTGCGCTTGCGCGCCAGATCGAAGGCAACGCGGGCGATGCGCTCGATTTCATGGGTCGTGTACACGGTGGTGTCGACGGCGCGCTTCTCGCCGTTTTCCAGCGTCACGATCTCCTTCGGCTCACCAAAGTAGGTGCCGCCGGTCAATTCGCGCAGGATCAGGATGTCGAGGCCTTCGACGATCTCGCGCTTCAACGAGGAAGCTTCCGCGAGCGCGGGATAGCAGATGGCCGGGCGCAGGTTGGCGAATAGGGCCATGTCGCGGCGCAGGCGCAGCAGGCCGGCTTCCGGGCGTACCGCATAGGGAACGTTATCCCACTTCGGGCCGCCGACAGCGCCGAACAGGACGGCCGCGGAGTTCTTTGCCTTCGCCACGGCCTCGTTGGTGACGGGGACGCCGTGCTTGTCGATGGCGGCGCCGCCGACCAGATCCGTCGAGATCTCGAAATTGACCTTGCTCTTCTTGTTGAAGAAGGCGAGCACGCGCTCGACCTCAGCCATTACTTCAACGCCGATGCCGTCGCCCGGCAGGAGCAGCACGCTCTGTGTGGTCATGTCGCCAAAAATCCATCTCTTTAGAGGGTAATCCTGGGCGCAGTGCTATCGCGCGACGCCCGCGGGCGCAAGCCAACCGCGGCTTCGGCCGCTCTCTGGCGCTAAAGACCGATCCGAGCGGTTACCGCTGTGGTGACCAAAACAGTGAACGTCCGTGTTCTGTGATAGCTATGTGGTAATGATTCAGCGCATCGGCCCGATCCGCGCCGGGCCGATTGGGCCGAGGCTTCCCCGTGGCAACGAATTCTGGATGACCATGACGCGTCTGGCCCGATCCCTGAACACCCGCAGCGCACGCTACGACGTTATAATCGTCGGTTCCGGCTATGGCGGCGGGGTGGCGGCATCGCGGCTGTCACGCGCGGGCAAGCGGGTTGCGGTGCTTGAACGCGGGCGCGAGTTTCTCACCGGCGAGTTCCCGGCCAAGTTCCCGGAACTGCGGGGGGAGATGCAAGTCAGAGGCGGCCCGGTGCCGATCGGCCGCGAAAGTGCGCTTTACGACGTCCGCATCGGGCCAGACATGCACATCCTGGTGGGCTGCGGGCTGGGCGGCGGCTCGCTGGTGAATGCCGGCGTGGCCCTGCGACCGGATGCGCGCGTGTTCGCCGACAGCGTCTGGCCGGGGCAACTGGCGCAGGACGGCCTGCTGGATGAAGGCTTCCGGCGTGCCATGCGCTGGCTGCGGCCGAGCAGCGATCCGCGCGCTGCCGAGACCACCAAGTTCCAGGCGCTCGCCAAGGCCGGCCGCGCTATCGGGCATCAGCCGGTTGCCCCGCGCGTGGTCGTCAACTTCGAGGAGGGCGTCAACGCGGCCGGCATCAGCCAGCCGGGCTGCACGCGGTGCGGAGACTGCTGCGGCGGCTGCAATGTCGGCGCCAAGAATACCGTTGCGCTGACCTATCTGCCGGATGCCGTTCGCCATGGCGCGCATCTGTTCACCGAGACCAAGGTCCGCTCGGTAGCGAAGTCCAGCGATGGCGGATGGCAAGTTCATCTGACCCGCCTCGATGCCGATCGCGGCGATGAAACCGACGTCACCATGCAAGCCGATATGATCGTGCTGGCAGCCGGGACGCTGGGCTCGACGGAAATCTTGCTCAGGTCGCAAACGGAAGGGCTGGCCGTGTCATCTCGGCTCGGCCATCGCTTTTCGGCCAACGGCGACATCATCGCGTTCGGCTACGGCGCGACGGTGCCGGTCAACGCCATCGGTGTCGGTCATCCGGCCAAGTACACGCTCGATCCGCCGGTTGGCGCGGCCGTGTCGGGGCAGCTCGAAATCCGCGATGCCGACGATCTGAGCCAGGAGCTCAACGTCCAGGAAGGTGTCATGCCGTCCGCGCTGGCGCCGGTTCTGCCGGTGATGTTCATGCCGAACGGCCGTTTGATCGGCGCGGTGCAGAGCCTGATCAGCGGCGTCTACAAAGGCCCGTTCGCGCGCATGCAGACGTTCTTCGCCGTCTCGCACGACACCGCGTCAGGGCGTTTGCATCTCGACGGTGACTGTATCGCGCTGGCGTGGCCGGGCGCGAAGGACGAGCCGGTCTATCGTCGCCTCGATGATGTGCTGTCGCGGCTGGTCGGCGAAGTTGGCGGCAGCTACGTCAAGAACCCACTGGCCGGCACCGTGATGGGCCAGCAGCCGGCGACGGCACATCCGCTCGGGGGTTGCAGCATGAGCCAGGATCGCGACGGCGGTGTGGTCAATCACAAGGGGCAGGTGTTCGACGGCAGTGCGGGCACCGATGCCAACGCTGTGCATCAGGGACTCTATGTGATGGATGGTTCGGTGATTGCCCGTTCGCTCGGCGTTAATCCGCTGCTGACCATCACCGCGCTCGCCGAGCGCACGATGCTGCACATGGCGCAGGACTACGGCCTCAAATTCGACGACGTCGAGCTGCCTGTCGCCACGCCCGTAACCCCAGCCAATCCGGGTGCACTCGCCGTCGCTTGAGCGGCGGTTCCTCTGGTTAGCGCAGCCCACCCCGTTTTTCGATCAGCCGGGCGATTTCCTCAACGCCGTCGCCCGCGCGTAGGTTGGTGAACACGAACGGCTTGTCGCCGCGCTGGCGACGGGTGTCGGCTTCCATCACCGCGAGATCGGCGCCGACGTGTGGGGCGAGGTCGGTCTTGTTGATGATCAGCACATCCGAGCGTGTGATGCCGGGGCCGCCCTTGCGCGGAATCTTTTCCCCTTGCGCGACGTCGATGACGTACAGCGTCAGGTCGGCCAGCTCCGGAGAGAAAGTCGCCGCGAGATTGTCGCCGCCGGATTCAATCAGGATCAGCTCCAGCCTCGGAAACTTGCGCCGCATGGTTTCGATTGCCGCCAGATTGATCGAACAATCCTCGCGAATTGCCGTATGCGGACAACCGCCAGTTTCCACGCCCATGATGCGCTCGAGCGGCAGCGCCTGCGCGCGCATCAGGATCTCGGCGTCTTCCTTGGTGTAGATGTCGTTGGCAATGACGCAGAGGTCGTAGACGCCGCGGAACCTCTTGCACAGCATCTCGGTCAGGGTGGTTTTGCCGGAGCCGACGGGGCCGCCGATGCCGACGCGCAAAGGACCGTGCGGGGAACTCATGAGCGGAAAAGCCTCGAATATTGCGTTTCATGGATGAGCGATGCGAGATCGGAGCGCCACGCTGCGCCGCCGATCTCGTCCAGCGTGGCTTGTTCCGCGCGTTCGGTCTGTGCAATGAGCGACGGCAGCAGCGCAGCCTGGATATGCTGGGCATCGGTCTGGCCGATCACGGATAGCCGGATGCCTGCAGATGTCAGGTTGCCGACAAAGCCGATCGCATAGGCGCGCAGCGTATCGGCGATGGGAATGTCATGCCCGGCCGCAGCAATGCCGACGGCAACCGCGTAGATGATCCCGCGATCGCCGAGCACATCGAGCGGCAAGGGCGCATCGGCGGGCCAGGCGGCCGTTATTGCGTCGAGGAATGAGTGGCCCTGCTGGGTCGCTTCCAGGTGGCGTTCCGCTGAGGGCTGCAGCGCGGCGCCGAGTTCCGCAATTTCGATGAGCTGCGCGGTATCCGATACGACAATCGCGCTCCAGGCCGCCGACAGCAGGATCAGATCGTTGGGTAGCGAGCCATGCGCGATGAGGTCGGCGAGCCAGGATTGCAGCGTTGCGCGATCGGCGATCCAGCCGCGCTCGACGGCAGCTTCCAGGCCGTGGCTATAGGCAAACGCTCCGACCGGGAATGCGGGCGAGAACCAGATCTGCAGCAATGCCTGCGCGGCGACGCGCTTGCGCTTGGCGTCCCGTTCGTCGTGTCTGCGTCCGGGGTCGGACACGGCTCAGGTCTCGTCGTCGTGCGAATGGTGATGATGACCATGCGTATGGGCGTGGCCGTGATCATGGGCGTGATTGTGATCGTGCCCGTGGTGATGGTGGTGTCCACCGTGATGATGGCCCTTGTGCAGCGGACCTTTGCCGCCGTAGGCACCGCCCTCCGGTTCGAACGGACGCGTCACATGATGCACGTGGGCTCCGAGCCCTGTCACCATCTCTTCCAGCACATGATCCGGCTGGATGTAGATCGCGCCTGGGACGATCTCAGCGGGCGTATGCCGGTTGCCGATGTGCCAGGCGATCCGCGCCAGTTCCAAGGGGCCGTGCGTACGGATTTCCAGCAGCGGCTCGGGCGCGGCGGCAACGACGATCAGCGTGCCGTCATCGAGCAGCAGCGCGTCGCCATGAGCGAGATAGGTCGCTTCCGGTAGGTCGAGCAGGAATTCCACGCCGCCGTCCGAGGTCATGGCCAGCCGCCGCCGATAGCGCGCCGCGCGGTCGAGCGTGATGGTGTCGGTGGGCGACTTGGAGCAGAGTTCTGTCTTGCGGACGATCGTGGCGGCGCGGCGCATGGTTTTACCTTCTAAAACAGGAAATAACGCTGCGCCATTGGCAGTTCCTTGGCCGGTTCGCACACCAGCAGCTCGCCGTCGGCACGGACCTCGTAGGTTTCCGGATCAATCTGGATGTCCGGCGTGACGTCGTTGTGGATCATGTCCCTCTTGGAAATGCCACCGCGCGTGTTCTCGACCGCGACGAATTCCTTGCGGCAACCCAGCTTCTCGCGCTGCCCGTTTGCAACGGCAGCCTTCGACACGAAGGTCAGCGACGTCGCGGCAGTGGCGCCGCCGTAGGCCTGGAACATCGGGCGGTAATGGATCGGCTGCGGCGTCGGGATTGAGGCATTGGGATCGCCCATCGGTGCTGCCGCGATCATGCCGCCTTTGACGACCAGATCGGGCTTCACGCCGAAGAAAGCTGGCGACCACAGAACCAGATCGGCCAACTTGCCGGGTTCCACCGAACCGATGTGCTGGGCAACGCCGTGCGCGATTGCCGGATTGATTGTGTATTTCGCGACATAGCGCTTGGCGCGGAAGTTGTCGTTGCCGGCGCCTTTGTCCTGCGGCAGGGCTCCGCGCTGCTGCTTCATCTTGTGCGCGGTCTGCCAGGTGCGGATGCACACTTCGCCGATGCGGCCCATGGCCTGGCTGTCCGATGACATCATCGACAGCGCGCCGATGTCGTGAAGGATGTCTTCGGCCGCGATGGTTTCCTTGCGGATGCGGCTTTCGGCGAAGGCGAGATCTTCCGGGATTTTCGACGATAGATGATGGCACACCATCAGCATGTCGAGATGTTCGTCGATCGTGTTGACGGTGAACGGCCGCGTCGGATTGGTCGAGGAGGGCAGCACGTTGGGCAGGCCCGCGACGCGCATGATGTCCGGCGCATGCCCGCCGCCGGCGCCCTCGGTATGGAACGCGTGGATCGTGCGGCCCTTGAAGGCGGCGATCGTATCCTCGACGTAGCCGCATTCATTCAGCGTATCGGTGTGAATCATGACCTGCACGTCATGGCCGTCGGCGACTGCGAGGCAGTTGTCGATGGCTGCCGGCGTCGTTCCCCAGTCCTCGTGCAGCTTGAAGGCGCAGGCCCCGGCCTCGGCCATTTCATCCAGCGCGGACGGTAATGCGGCGTTGCCCTTGGCTGCGAGACCGATATTGATCGGCACGCCGTCGACCGCGCGCAGCATCATCTCGATGTGCCATGGGCCGGGCGTGCAGGTGGTGGCGAACGTGCCGTGCGATGGGCCGGTGCCGCCGCCGAGCAGGGTCGTCATGCCGGCCATCAGCGCGTCGTCGATCTGCTGCGGGCAGATGAAGTGGATGTGACTGTCGAAGCCGCCTGCGGTGAGGATTTTGCCTTCGCCTGCGATCACGTCCGTTCCTGGGCCGACGACGATATCGACGCCGGGCTGGATATCCGGATTGCCCGCCTTGCCTATCGCGACAATGCGGCCTTCCGAGATGCCGACGTCGGCTTTGACGATGCCCCAGTAGTCCAGGATCAGCGCGTTGGTGATGACCGTATCGACGGCGCCATTGGCGTTGGTGACCTGCGACTGGCCCATGCCGTCACGGATGACCTTGCCGCCGCCGAACTTCACTTCCTCGCCGTAGGTGGTGAAATCCTTCTCGACCTGGATGATGAGATCGGTGTCCGCCAACCGTAGCTTGTCGCCGACGGTCGGGCCGTACATGCCGGCATAAGCGGCGCGCGTGATCCGTGTTGCCATTGTCTCGTACCCCGTGCGTTACAGCTTGCCCATCACGGCTTGGCGAAATCCGTAGACCGTCTGTGCGCCGGCCAGTTCCACCAGCATCACCTCACGGGACTGCCCCGGCTCGAAGCGCACGGCAGTACCGGCCGCGATATCGAGGCGGAAGCCGCGTGCTTTATCGCGGTCGAACGACAGTGCGGGGTTGGTTTCGAAGAAGTGGTAGTGGCTGCCGACCTGTATCGGCCGGTCACCCGTATTGGAGACGGTGAGCGTCACCGTGGCGCGGCCGGAGTTCAGCTCGATATCGCCGTCGGCGGTGAACAGTTCGCCCGGGATCATGACGCTACCTCACTGAACGAGCAGCACGAGGCCGAGCACCGCAGTAGCCCCGCCGATGACGCGGGCGGCTTTGAGCGCGGTTCCGCTCTGAAGCATTTGCCCCATGCCGAGGCCGATCCCGTGCAGCATGATGGTCGCAATCACGAATCCGGTTGCGTAGCCGAGCCAGTTGCCGATGGGCGCCTCCGCGCCGTGCGCATGGCCATGGAATACGCCGAACACTGCGATCAGCGCGGCGCCTACCGCGGTCGGGGCCTGCGCGGCGGCCAGAATGGCAACGCCCAGCACGATAACGGAGGCCGCGATCGTCGGCTCGACCATCGGCAGTTCGATGCCGCTTTGGCCCAGGATGCCACCAGCCACCATGGCGGTAACGAATGCCGCCGGCCAGATCCAAATGCGCTGGCCCCCGGCGATGGCAGCCCACAAGCCCACCGCGATCATGGCGGCCAGATGATCGAGCCCGCCGACCGGATGCAGGAACCCGGTGAAAAACGTACTGTGCGTGTGATCTCCGACGTGCGCCATTGCCGGTGAAGCCCATAGTGCGGCGGCGGTCAGGCTGCCGACGATGGCGCGAGCGCGCTTGTAGTAAGTCATGTCAGTCCCCTTAGTTTTGATGCCGCGATGTCATCAGCGGATGGGTTCGTGAACGGTGACGAGCTTGGTGCCGTCGGGAAACGTGGCCTCGACCTGGACGTCATGAATCATCTCGGCGATGCCGGGCATGACCTGATCTCGCGTGATGACTTTGGCGCCATCGCGCATCAGTTCGGCGACGGAGCGACCATCGCGCGCGCCTTCGACGACGAAATCCGTGATCAGCGCGACCGCCTCGGGGTGGTTCAGCTTCACGCCACGTTCGAGCCGCTTACGAGCGACGATGGCCGCCATGGCGACAAGTAGTTTGTCTTTCTCACGAGGTGTCAGGTTCATGCGGTTTTTCTCGTTGACCTATCAGTGAGCCCACGCACGTGGGACGTGCCGGGGTGTCAGGGCTTGGACGGCGCGTTGCAGGGCTTGGTGTGTTTCGGTAAGGCCATCAGCCAGCACGCGCACGATGAGCATGCGGTTCCAGGCGCTGATGCCGTGCAGAGCGGGAGCATCGGTCAATGCGGTGCGTACGGCATCTCGCAAGTCTTCAGCGTCAGGACCAACGTAGAGCAGCAGGCCTGTGCTGCGCGCGGTGCCCATAGCTGCGGGTCGCAGCATGATTTCCCCGAGATTTCCATCGAGGCGCGTGGTTTCGGCAAAGTACAATCGCCCTTCGCGGTGCACGCGCCACGCGTCGTGATAGTGCCCCGCGCCCATGGTTTCGCCGCTGGCGATGCGGCCGAATACAGTCGCCTCCGCCATCAGCAGTCGAGCGTTGCCGGATACGTCAACGTCGAACCGACGCCGCAATCGAGAACCAGAAAACAGGATGGTTGCTTGCGGCAGCCACGATAATGATGCGCCCGCGTCAGCGCGCAAGCGCACGTCGATTTCAGTCGGTGCGCCGAGGCTGCGATAGATGCGTTCAGCGGTTGCGGTGGAAAGGGCGACCTCCGCCTCTGCATTGGCGGTCACGTCGAAGGTGACTTTGTCGCCGCCCGCAACGCCGCCGCCGGTATTTATAACGACCGGTTCGAGGACGGAACTCACCGAGGTCGGAAATTTGATGCGATAGCCGCCGCGCTCGTCTAGATCGACGATCCGTGTGCGATCGCCCACCCGCGCGCACGTCAACGCGGCCCGCCCGGTGGCGCGGACCGGTGCCATCCTGTCGGCCAGCGCGCGTGCACTGTCGGGTGTGTCAGACGACCAGCCGGCGACGGACATCGGCCTCCACCATTTCAGCACGCGTTCCGCTGAGCACGATTTGCCCGCGCTCCATCACGGCGTAGCGGTCGGCCAGATCGCGGGCGAACTCGAAATACTGCTCGACCAGCACGATGGCCATTTGCCCTTTCTTGCGCAAGTAATCGATGGCGCGGCCGATATCCTTGATGATCGACGGCTGAATGCCTTCGGTCGGTTCGTCCAGGATCAGCAATCGAGGTTTCATCACAAGGGCGCGGGCGATGGCGAGCTGCTGCTGCTGGCCACCGGAAAGGTCGCCGCCGCGCCGATTCATCATTGTCTTCAGCACCGGAAATAGCTCGAGGATCTCTTCCTCGACCACGCGCTCGGCACGCTTGAGAACAGCAAATCCGGTCAGCAGGTTTTCGCGGACGGTGAGCAGCGGAAAGATTTCGCGGCCCTGCGGCACCAGTGCGATTCCGCGGCGCGCGCGTTCATACGGCGGCAGCGGCGTGATGGCTTCTTCTTCCCACGCGATCTGCCCAGCGGCAACCCGGTGATGGCCTGCAATCGCGCGCAGCAGGCTGGTCTTGCCGACACCGTTGCGGCCGAGAACCGACATGACTTCACCGGGGCGCGCTTCCAGTGACACGCCGCGCAACGCCTGCGCCGCGCCGTAATAGAGATCGATCTGTTCGACTTTCAGCATAGTGTCCGATCCTCGCTTATCGGCCCAGATAGACTTCGATCACGCGCTGATTGGATGAAACGGCATCGATGCTGCCTTCCGCCAAAACTGATCCTTCATGCAGGCACGACACCTTGACGCCGAGCGCGCGCACAAACGCCATATCGTGCTCGACCACAACAACGGAATGATCCGCCGAAATCCGCTTCAGTAGTTCGGCCGTGGCTTCCGTTTCGGCATCCGTCATGCCGGCGACGGGTTCGTCGACCAGAAGCAGCTTGGGATCCTGCGCCAGCAGCATGCCGATTTCGAGCCACTGCTTCTGGCCATGGCTGAGCGTGCCCGCGAGCGCATCGCGCTGCATCGCCAAGCCGACCGTGCCCAGAATGTCGCCGATCCGTTTGGCATCTGCCGATGGAATGCCCCAAATCAGATTGGCGCGCACGCCGCGATCGTTCTTGAGGGCGAGAAGGATGTTGTCCTCCACGCTGTGATGCTCAAAGACGGTTGGTTTCTGGAATTTGCGGCCGATTCCGAGGTTGGCGATCTTGGCCTCGTCCAGTTGCGTAAGGTCCACGCCGTGGTCGAAAACCACCTCGCCCTTGTCCGGCCGGGTCTTGCCGCTGATGACGTCCATCATCGTGGTTTTTCCCGCCCCATTGGGGCCGATGATGGCGCGCATTTCCCCGGGCTGGATTTGAAGCGAGAGATTGTTTAGCGCGCGGAAGCCGTCGAATGTCACCGTCACGCCGTCGAGATACAATAGACTTGGCGTCAGTTGTGGAGGGGCATCGCCTTGGACGACGATCTCGTTCATGTGCGCCTCCTATTCCGCCGGCTGTTCGGCCGACCGGGCGGGGTACTCTTTGGCCGGCGTTTCCTTGCGCCGCCGTCCCAGCCAGTCGCCGAGCGTTCCGAGGATGCCCTTCGGCAGGAAGATGGTCACCAGCACGAACAGTGCGCCGAGCGCGAACAGCCAGTACGGCGCCAGCAGGCCCGTCGTGAACGTCGTCTTGGCGAAGTTGACCAGCACCGCGCCAAGTGCGGCGCCCGCCAATGTTCCGCGTCCGCCGACCGCCACCCAGATCACCACCTCGATCGAGTTGGCCGGGGCGAATTCGCTCGGATTGATGATGCCGACCTGCGGCACGTACAACGCCCCCGCTATCCCCGCCATCACCGCCGAAACCGCGAACACGAAGGTCTTGTAGTTCTCCACCTGGTAGCCGAGGAAGCGCGTCCGACTCTCCGCGTCGCGGATCGAGATCAATACTTTGCCGAGCCTTGATCCGACGATTGCCCGCGCGACCAAGTACCCGAGCGCGAGCGCCATCGCGGAGGCCGAGAACAAGGCTGCGCGCGTCGCGTCGGATTGCACCGAGAAGCCGAGGATGTCCTTGAAGTCGGT
>JAEZBZ010000267.1 GCA_023412745.1 Pseudomonadota bacterium
AGCAATATCATGAAGGATCGGATCAACGCCGGACATGCGCGCCGGAAAGCCGCTGAATAAGGAGGCGAGGGCCCGTTTGTCACATGACGCGGGCCGAGGAGGCCAGCCACTGTGAGCAAATCAGCCGAAGCATTCCGCACGATCAGCGAAGTTGCCGACGAACTCGACGTGCCCAAACACGTCCTGCGGTTCTGGGAGCAGAAGTTTCCCCAAATCCGGCCGATGAAACGTGGAGGCGGTCGCCGCTACTACCGGCCGGAGGATCTGGAACTGCTGCGCGGCATCCGGCATCTGCTGCATCTTGAAGGCTACACGATCCGCGGCGTGCAGAAGATCCTGCGCACCCAGGGCGTCGATGGCGTCAAGAAGTCATGGCTGGATGCGCGTCCGGCGCAGAAGGCCATCATCGCGCCCGAGGAACCCGCGAAGCCCACTAAGGCGAAATCGGCCAAGGGCAAGGTGGCAACCGCCGCCTCTGCAGCGCGCCCGGTTGCAGCCAGCCTGCTGCCCGTCGATGTGCGCGCGAGCCTCCAGAATGCACTCAGCGAACTCGAGCAGTGCCGGCGCATGCTGACATCGCATGGCCTATCGCGTTCCGAGCTGACGCGTCCGCAATAATGAATGACGGCCACTCCGCGCCGGAGGTGTGGCTAGTTGATGTTGATCGCACGCTGGCGGCTGCTCTTGCGCTCGAGGCAGCGCGCCCGCATTTGAGCGCTGCCGATCGCGAACGGGGCGAAAAGCTTGGCGCGGAGCGCGAACGCTGGCTGGCCTTGCGTACCATTTTGCGTGTCCTTCTCGAACGACACGTTGGCATCGCCATCCGCGGCGCGGCCTTTACGATCGAGGCCGGCGGCAGGCCGGTCATTCCGTGGGCAACTGATGTCCACTTCAGCCTGTCCCACAGCGACGCCCACGCCCTGATTGCAATTGCGCGCGGGCCAGTCGGTGTGGACCTGGAGGGCGCGCGGGTGGTGCGCTTTTCCGAAGCGCGCGATCTCGCGATCCGGGCGGCGGCTATCGGTGCCGGCGGTGCGGCGCTGCCGGATGGCGACATACGCGATGCCATTTCAACGCTTCAGGCTTGGGTGCGACTGGAGGCTTGGGCGAAGGCGCGCGGCTCGGGCATCGGACGGCTTCTGTCGGATCTCGGTATCTGGGGGCCGCGTCGCGTCACCGATGGGCTCGCCGGCAACCTGGTCCGCGCTGGCGAGGTTTTGCGGCACGACGCCTTGGATATCGTAGACTTGGCCCTGCCGACGGGCCTGCACGCGGCCCTGGCCCATCGCCATCACCATAACCATCACGCTGGCGGCACGATCGCGGTGCATCAGTTTCCGGTCACCTTGCCGACTATTCTGGAGCTTGAGCGCACCCAAGCGCCGCCGGTGGCGCCGAATTTCATCGCGACGTAGCCGGTTGACCTTGGCGGTCAGCTAGGGCAAAAGCTGCGTTCGGCCGGAGCGTAGCGCAGCCTGGTTAGCGCACCAGTCTGGGGGACTGATTGTTAGTCAACAGATCAATGGGTTAGCTCCTTTTCCTCAACCGTTTTGATCACTGTCAGATTACAGGGGAGTTACATCCTGTGCTGGTCAAGGTCACGGTTCGCGCCGTTGTCAGAGCAACCAAAATCCCTGCCGAACAATATCTCTGGGACACTCGGCTGAAGGGCTTCGGTGTTCGCGTCTCTCCGTCCGGTTCTGTGTCTTGGATTCTGCAAAAGCGCTTCGGTGGCAGAGGCGGTAGAGCCATCCGCTACGTGCTGGGCAATTCCCCTTCCATGTCGCTTGTGCAAGCCCGTGCTCAGGCCGAGATCGATATCGGGGAGATGCGCAAGGGTACCCACCTTGTTGATCGGCGCCGTAGGGCAAGAGACGCCATAAAGACCAAGCTAACGGGTCTCTCTGTGCGGCAAGCGCTGGACCTCTACATCAAGCAGAACACCACCCATAACCGCTACTGGAAGGAACAGGAGCGCAGGTTCCGCAAGGCGGTCATTCCGGTCATTGGCTACAAGCTGCTTACCGATGTCACCAAGCAGGACATCAAAGAGGTCATGGCCAGACTGAAGAAGGATCGTCGCGGTATCTTCTCAGCTATCCGCGTGTTCATGCGCTGGGCCTTGCAGGAGGACTACATTACCTCCGATCCAACCGCTTCAATCGCTCCGCCCAAGGCACCCAAGGACCGCGACAGGTTTCTCAAAGACGCCGAGATCAAAGCCGTCTGGCAAGCCTGTGACCTTCTCGGCTACCCGTGGTGCCAATTCTACAAGCTATCGCTGCTTACTGGTCAGCGCAGGGGTGAAGTTGCTGGCATGTCGTGGTCCGAGATCGATCTGCAGAAACGCACGTGGACGATCCCCAGGCACCGAGCCAAGAACAAGAAGGCGCACATTGTTCACCTGACAGACCTAGCCATCAGCGTGTTGCAATCTACTCCGCACACATCCGGGTTTGTTTTGACCGTGAATCAGACTGGCCAAATCACTGGCTACTCAGATGCCAAGGCAGCGCTAGACGAATTGTCCGGTGTCAGGAATTGGGTAGCTCATGACTTCCGCAGAACCATAGTCACACACATGGCAGAGCTAGGTATCTCGACCGATGTAGCCGACAGAATTCTCAATCACGTGTCAGGATCGAATAGCGGCGTGAAAGGCATCTACCAACGCTACCAGTTCATCAAGGAACGTAAGGAGGCGCTAGAGAAGTGGAGCGCATATTTGAGCGAGATAGCCTAACTCTCTGATGCCGCGTTGTGTTTTGTTTTGAGTAGTTCTAAGGTTTCTGCTGTGCGTAGAGAGTAAGGGCTTCGAGTGACAAATCTGAGGGCTGGGCGGGAATTCCTGATCGGTGGCGGTCAAGCAGCTGAAGCCATTGCAGGCTACGATTGGGCAGCTACGTCGCTTGGTCCTATGGAGCAGTGGCCACAGTCCTTGAAAACGGCATTGAGCATGATGCTGCTCTCCAGCTTTCCGAAAGCGATCGCCTGGGGCCGCGACCTAATCACCTTCCACAACGATACCTTTAAACCGATCCTCGGTAACAAGCCGCCCGCACTCGGTCGTCCATTTAGCGAAGTCTGGTCTGACGTTTGGCCGGAACTTGAACCGATGGTGAAGTTGGCGTTTGAGGGTAAGGCGACGTTTCTTGAGAATTTCGAGATCACGACGGATCGCTACGGGCACACCGAGAAAGCCTACTTCACCTTTTGCTACAGCCCGATCAGGGTTGAAAACGGCGACGTCGGTGGAATGATGGATACGGTCGTCGAAACAACCAAAACGGTTCGTGCGCAAGAACGATTGGCGTTGATGAATGCGGAACTGGCCCACCGGATGCGTAATGTGCTGACCATGGTCGGCGCCGTTTCCACGATGACATTGCGACATGCCATTGGATTAGATGAGGCTCGTAGCAGCCTTTCAGAGCGGCTTGCCGCATTGGGCAGAAATCAATCGGCGTTGTTATCTGATGTCGCAGCGCAAGCCAGCATCGCCCAGTTACTGACTGAATC
>JAEZBZ010000005.1 GCA_023412745.1 Pseudomonadota bacterium
AGCCCCCCATCATTCCGGTGACAACCATAGTCTGGATGCCGCCCGACCGGAATGACCTCAACGACACAGTTGCCGCCAAAAGAACCATACAGATCAGCAGCAACGGCCGCGACAGCAAAAGTTCGTACTGGATTCGATATTGCGCAGCCGAAAGACCGGCCTGTTCCGCCACCTCGATGAGGCCCGGAAGTTCCCAGAAAGACACGGAAATCACCGTGCCCAGCGCATCCTGGAGCCGTTCAGGCGTGAGGTAGGTGCTGATCAGGTAGCTGTCGTAGCGGTCCGGCTCGCGGCCGGGTGCGGAAACGAGAACCTTTTCAAGCTGCCAGTAGCCTTCGAGCAGGCTGGCGCGCTCCGCCTCGATGCGCTCGACGAAGCGACCTTCCTGGTCGAACTGAAAGATGTTCACGGATAGCAGCTTGAGACCACCTTCCACGACACCGCCGGCGCTGATCACCGATGAGCCGTCGGCGCCGTCCTGACGAAGCCACGAGCCGCTGCTTTGCGTGCGCAGGAAATTGGCTTCGCGGCCAAAAGCTTCGGAAAACAGGCGCTCCGATTCGGCGCGCGCCGACGCGGCCATCGGATTGTACGCGACCACAGCCAGCACCCCGAGCACGAACGCCACGATGACGCCCGGTGCCAGGAACTGCCAGACCGACATGCCGGCTGCGCGAATGACAGCCAGTTCGCTCTTGCGGCTGAGCTGGAGCAGGGTGCCTATACTGCCGACAAGCACCGCGAACGCCAGCAGGATCTCAGTGTAGGCGGGCAGGCGCAGCACGGTGAGCCACACCAATGTTAGGCCCGATACGTTGCCGCGCTTGCCGGACTGGCGCAGCATCTCCACGAAATCGATCATGAAAATCAGGATGCAGCACAGCAGGAAGGTGCCGGAGATCGCGAACAGGAAGCGTCGCGCGATGTACCATCTGAGTGTCGCTGCACGGGGCATCAATGCCATGATTAGCGCCCCGCGCCCAAGCGTGCCGCAGCACTTGAATGACTGCGCCGCGCGATTATGCCGCCGATCCGTTCGCGCAGAACGGCTGCCAAGTCAAAGAACGGCGCTAGCAGGTTAGGCCCGCCGCGTGCCCGTGCGTTGAGGCGCATGACCAGCAGCGCGATGGCGATGCCCATGATCGGCATAACGTACATCAGTGGCACCATCGACGCGCGCATCACGACGAGATTGTTGACCGCGAGACCGCCGACCCGGCACAGCGCCGCGACGAGAAAAGCCGAAACGACGCCTTCCATGCGATTCTGGCGCGTCGAGCGGGCTTGGCCGACGAAAGCCACGGCTATCAGCACGAAGGCGATCGGATACAGCGGACTGGACAATCGCTCATGCAACTCGGCGCGGATATGGCCGATCTGGTTACGGCCCTTGTAGTCTTCCGGCGTCGGGTTGATCAGCTCGGAGAAATAGCGCTCGCGGGGCTTAAGGCTGCCGCCGCCCATTTCGCCTTGCGGCTCGAACTGGTTGAGGTCGATCGCATAGCTCTCGAAGGTCAGGATCTGAGGTATCTCATCGCCGCCTTCCGGCCGCCGGACGATGTGGCCGTTGGACATGACCAGGAACGCAGACTCGCCCTGTTTGACGATTGACCCCCGCTCGGCGAGATAGGCGACCACCTGTTCCTTGTTTCGCGCGTCCTGCATCAGCAGGCCCTGCAGTTCGCCGGAATACGAGCGGTCACGAATATGGAAGGTGAGGTTGGCCTCGGGGCTTGAGAACTTGCCCGGTTGCAGCACCTGCGAGATGAGATCGGTGCGCACCTGGATCACGTACTCGCGCAGCATGCGCAGGCTCCACGGCAGGCCGACGTGATTGACCGCGCCGACCGCGAGTGAGACGAGAACGGCCAGCAAAATCAATGGCCGCGCCACAGTCCAGGCGGTTGCGCCTGACGCCGTCAGCACGATCAGTTCGCTGTCGCCATTCAGTCGGTTGAGCGTGTGGATGGTGGCGATGAGCAACGCAATGGGCGCGATCAGCACCATTAGGTTGGGCAGCGCCAGGGTGGTCATGGTCAGGAACATCCAGGCGTCCTGACCGCGCGTCGTCACCAGGTTGAGCTGGCGTAGCGCCAGCGAGATCCAAACCACGCCGGACAGCGACAGCAGGATGAGCAGCAGCGCACCGCTGGCTTGCCGGAACACATATCGGCCAAAAATGGTCATGCCGACGAGGTGCCTCGCGCCCGCTTCAAATGCCCATCCCCTTGAACCGCCGCGCGGAAAGATATCTCTTCCGTGCTCCCCGGACTCGCGCTTCTTATCGTCCCGGTCTCATAGCACGGTGGCGGAAATTCGGCCCGCCCCGGACGACAGGAGAATTTTCACCTCGACGAGAATTTCTGATGCCACTCTTGCACTTCGCACGCGACGAAGTAAGCTTCATCGCATCATAATCTCCACAGTTTCCATGCACTGCGATCCGCGATGCGTACTCCGGCCTGGGGTCCGTCGTTCAGTAGCGTGCCCCGACTGTCAAAGGCTCTCATGTCAGATCGTCTCATCATTGAATTCGCCGCGCTTTCAGCACCCCTCCAACCAGTCACGGCGATCCTGAGCGCACAGGAACTGGCGCTCGGCACGCTCGCGCGCAAACTCAACGAGGATTCCAGTGGTGCGGTGCTGAAGGCCGCCGAGGCAGCGGATTTCCGTGGCAAGGCGAAGACCGCGCTGGAAGTGCTGGCACCGCGCAAGATCGACGTGAAGCGCCTGGTGGTAATCGGTGTCGGGCAGCCGGCAGATGCCAAGGAGGCCGACTGGATCAATCTCGGCGGCTATACCTATGCGC
>JAEZBZ010000023.1 GCA_023412745.1 Pseudomonadota bacterium
CGCCCGACTCGGGAACCGACATGAGCCGTTCCCCGAGCCAAGCGCCTTGGAAGGCGTAGGCGCGATGACGCTTTCATCGCGCGCGGCTCGCCCCCCCGGGCGTTTAGTGAACCGGCGCACCGCGCGGCTCAGCCGCGTCGGGGTTGCTGGTCATTGTTCGTTGCCGGATGGCTTTTGGTAGTGCCCCCCTCGGGCAATCCCGACGAGCCCGGCGTGCCCCGATCGGTGATGCGATATCGCCTGCCGAACATGGGCTGAGCGTGGCCGGCCTAAGGCTGAATTGTGACTGGACTGATCAACTTGCCTGCAACACACAGAAACAATTGCAATTCCAAACTATGGTCCGCCATCTGATTTAATGGCAACTGCGGCAACACTTTTGCGAATTTCGCAATAATTCATGACATTGCCCGCGGAACGAGCCATCGGATTTTCCGATGCGACGTGCTGCGATGAATGCCTGGCCTGCATTTGGCTGTTGGCGTTCACGCCGGTCTCAGCCACAGTGCCAGCAGGTCTTCTGTCCGGATTTCGCCACAATGCAGCTCGCCTTCCACACGCTCGACGTCTTCACCGGCACGCCATTCGCGGGCAATCCACTCGCCGTCGTGCTCGACACGGACGGGCTGACCACCGATCGGATGCAAGACATCGCGCGCGAATTCAATCTGTCTGAAACGGTGTTCGTGCAGCGGCCACAAAATCCTGCCCATTCGGCGAAGATCCGCATTTTCACGCCGACGGCCGAACTGCCGTTCGCTGGGCACCCGACTGTCGGCGCCGCGGTGCTCCTCGCCGACCTGCGTAATCCCGGCCAGACCGGCGAGCGTGATGCCATCGTGGTTCTGGAAGAGAACATCGGCACCGTGCGCGTCGGCGTACGCTTTCGCGCCGGCGAGGCAGCGTTCGCCGAATTCGACGCGCCGAAGCTGCCTGAGGATGCTGGCGCGCCCCCCTCCGTTGATCATCTCGCCGCCGCGCTTGGCCTGCTGCCGCGCGAGATCGGCTTTGCCAATCATCGCCCGACGCGATTTACCGCCGGCAATGCGTTCACGTTCGTGCCGGTCGCCTCGCTCGACGCCATCGGGCGCGCCGCCATCAACAGCCAGCACTGGCAAACCATCGCCAGTCAGGGCGTGGTCGGCGTATTCCTCTATTGCCGCGATACCGTGCATACGACGTCGGCCGCGCACGCGCGCATGTTCGCGCCGGGCATGGGCATGACCGAGGACCCGGCCACCGGCTCCGCCGCCGTCAATTTCGCTGCCGTGATCCACAAGTTCGATGCGCCGCCGGACGGCCAGCACAAGCGGACCATCGAACAGGGCTTCGAAATGGGCCGGCCGAGCATCATCGCGCTGTCGCTTGAAGTGACCGGCGGCAAGCTGTCCAACGTCCGCATCGGCGGCCAGGCCGTCCGCATCACCGAGGGCACGATCAGGGTTTAGTGAGTTAGCGGGCGAATGTTATTCGATGCCAATGAAATCGCGAACAGCGCGACTAATCGGTAGATTGCTAGGACCCGGCCCAATCCCAATCACAACTCCCAGCAAGAACAGACCCAATACTATTATTACCCCCCACCTATTACCCCCACCAACGATCGGCTTTCGCCGTTGAGCGAAGCAACCACGAAAGTTCACGCGCTAACCGCCAAACTGTGATGATTGCGACCACAAAGGCGCCAGTCATCATGAGATAGTAGAGAACTTCTCCAGCTTGCATGTTGGCTCAGGGCAGGTCCACAGGTGCCGATATAAAGCTATCGATCAGCACCAAGATAGTACGGATCGCCTCATGCCGCGATGAGTTGCATCACAAAATCGGCCCGCTGCGCGACCGGCATCAGCGGCAATGGCACTAGTTCGTAGCCCAACCTCACATACGTCTCGGTTAAGGCCCGATAGGTCGCCTCGGCTTCCTCCAGCGTCTGCTTGCGCTCGGCATCCTGCGCGAAGATCTCCGGCCACGGCGGCGCGATCAGCACTTTCGTGTTGTAGCGATATAGGCGGGCCGCCGTCTCGACATGGGACGGCAAGTGAAGCCCGCACAGCTGCAGGTAGCCCAGCACATCCGGCACGCCACGATCGAATATGACCAGCCCCTGCAAAGCCTCCGCCTCTCGATAGGAACGCAGCTCCCAGCTCAGCATCAGCTCGGCAAACGCCGCCCGGTCCGCCCAGGGCAACGCGTGGCCGCCGATCGCCACCTGCTCCCGGATAATGGCCCGGCCCGCCTCCGGCATCCGCTGTAGGCCCCGCTGGCCCAGCGCCTCGATCAGCGTGGTTTTGCCCGATCCAGGGCCGCCGGTCACGATGATGAAGGGATCTTCCCGCGCCACCTCACTCCCCGATTTCAAGCGACAACCTCCCTATCGGCACTGCGCACTCGTTAGCCGAACCCAGCGAATCTTGCTCGTTGCGGCAGGTACGTCTTGCATCATCCGCACTTTCTGCGTTATCCAGGAGCTACGGCCAACGCGAGGTTGGCGCGTTTTGCATCGAGCAAGACCGGATGCCTGCGAAGACTTGGGACATTGCAGACGTGAGGCTGGCGGCTTTCGCCGCAGCGCCCGTGCGCGTCCCATCCGGCGCTCTCCTCCTTAGCACCCTGCTCCTTACCAGCCCCTGAGCCTCGACGGTCTCGGGAACGATCCGGGACGGGCGCTTAGGGGATGAATGGCAGCTTCCAAACCGATATATTATTGCCGGCAAGGTTCCTTGATGAATCCCGGCTACGTGCGAAGGACAGTTCCAATGGCTGACACGTCTGCTGCAAAAGACCAGGTCTTGATTTTCGACACCACCCTGCGCGACGGCGAGCAGTGCCCCGGCGCCACCATGACCCTGGAAGAGAAGCTTGAAGTCGCTGAAGTCCTGGAAGAGATGGGCGTCGACATCATCGAAGCCGGCTTCCCGATAGCCAGCCAGGGCGACTTTGAAAGCGTCTACGAAATCGCCAAGCGCGCCAAGACATCGGTGATCGCCGGCCTCGCCCGCGCCATCTCCGGCGACATCGCCCGCGCCGGTGAAGCCGTGAAGGTCGCCCAGCGCCCGCGCATCCACACCTTCGTTTCCACCTCGCCGATCCACTTGGCGCACCAGATGCGCAAGAGCGAGGACGAGGTTCTGGAGATCATCGCTGCCACCGTCGCCCAGGCCCGCAACCTTGTCGCAGACGTCGAGTGGTCCGCCATGGACGCCACGCGCACACCGATCGAGTATCTGTGCGGCTGCGTCGAAGCCGCCATCAAGGCCGGCGCCACAACCATCAACCTGCCCGACACCGTCGGCTACGCAGTTCCGGAAGAATACGCCGCCATGTTCCGCGCGGTGCGCGAGCGCGTGCCCGGTGCAGACAAGGTGATCCTCTCCACCCACTGCCACAACGATCTCGGCTTGGCGGTTGCCAACTCGCTGGCCGGCGTTGCCGGTGGCGCTCGGCAGATCGAGTGCACGCTGAACGGCATCGGCGAGCGCGCGGGTAACGCGGCGCTGGAAGAAGTCGTCATGGCCATCCGCACGCGCGCTGACGTACTGCCGTACACTACGGGCGTCGATAGCACCATGCTGACACGCGCCTCAAAGCTGGTGTCGGCCGCGACCTCGTTCCCCGTGCAGTACAACAAGGCCATCGTCGGCCGGAACGCGTTCGCGCACGAAAGCGGCATCCATCAGGACGGCATGCTGAAGAACAACCAAACCTACGAGATCATGACGCCAGAGTCGGTCCGCGGTTCCAACACCTCGCTGGTGATGGGCAAGCATTCGGGGCGCAACGCCTTCCGCACCAATCAGAAGGATCTCGGCTACGACCTGGGCGAAAACGCCCTGGAAGATGCCTTCAACCGATTCAAGGCGCTCGCCGACCGTAAGAAGGTTATCTACGACGAAGACATCGAAG
>JAEZBZ010000028.1 GCA_023412745.1 Pseudomonadota bacterium
GTGTCGGTTGCCTTGTCGCTCGCCGGTATCGGTCCCGATCGTACCATCGTGGAGCTGTGGGCTGATCCTGCCGTGACACGCAATACGCATACGATCCACGTGACGTCGGACACGTCCAACCTGACCATGACGATCGAGAATTTGCCCGAGCCCGACAATCCGCGTACCGGCATGATCACGAGCCTGAGCGTCATTGCCGCTTTGCGACGTCTGACATCGCCACTTGTGGTCGGAACGTAACCGGCCGAGCGCCCTGATGCCCGAGCGGTTTGTCGTGTCGGACGGTTTTCACATCTCGATTTTGGCGTGTCACCCCAAGAGGACGCATGTCTCAAGCCATCCTGATGGCCATAGCTGCCGACGGTCTTCTGTCTCTGATGGATGCCATCATCAAGTCGCTGACGCCGCGCTATGCGACGTTCCAGATCGCCTTCTTGCGGTTTGCGGCCGGCATGATCTGGGCCTCGCTGCTGCTTGCATATTTGCGCCCCGGCTGGCCCAGCCGCGAGACGGTCATCTACAATTCGACGCGATCGGTGCTGATCGTCCTTACGGCGACGTCGTTCTTCTATGCGCTGAGCCAGTTGCCGCTGGCGGATACGATTGCGCTGGCATTCCTGTCGCCGATGTTTGTTGCGCTGTTCGGGTCGATGTTCCTGAAGGAGCGGATCGACCTGCGCATCGCGATAGCGCTTGCCGCAGGCTTCGCGGGCATGCTGTTGATCGCGGGGGCACGGGCCGGTAGCGGCACCTATACGACGGGCGCCATCTACGGAACGGCCGCCTGCCTGCTGTCAGCAGTAACCTACGCCCTGACCCTGGTGCTGCTGCGCGCTAGGGCTACGCGGGACTCGATCTCGATTATCGTGTGGTTTCAGAACCTGGGGCCGACGCTCATATTGGCAATTCCGGCGGCATTGGTTTGGATTGCGCCATCCTGGCAGGACGCCGGCATATTCGTGGTGATCGGCGTGCTGGGCGTATCCGGCCACTTCCTGCTGGCGGCCGCGTTCGCCCGCGCCGAGGCGGCACGGCTGGCCCCCGTGCACTACACCACGCTCGTGTGGGGCGTGGTCTTCGGCTACGTCTTCTTTACGGAAATTCCAGCCATGGCGACGTTCATCGGCGCGAGTCTGATCGTGCTGGGAACGATCGCAACACACCGGAGAAGCCCATCTCCGACATCGGGCGGTGAAAAGAAACGGGTTTGAATGCGGCTCAGCGGGGCTGCGGTCGATCGACCGATCTACTCATCACTGGGTCTTTCAACCGCTGGGAAACCCCGCCGCGCAGAGGCGGATTTAATGTCGGGTTCCGCTTGTGCTCAGCTGAGCGATTTGATCTTTCAGCCTGAGCTTTTCCATTTTCAAACTGCTGACCCTCGTCGTATCGACTGCGGGCCTTGCCAGTTCTTCTTCGATCTTCTGCTCAAGTAGCTTGTGCTTTTCCGCAAGTGCAGCGAGATGTGGGTATGCCGCCATCTTGCCCTCCGGTTGAGTTGAAGACGAGGGAAGTGTGCCAGATGTGTGACGCTCTGTCGAATCCGTGACGGCACGAGCTGAACAAAACACTTTCGCTCCAGGCACAGGTTGAGCCCTGTAAAATGCAGAATTTTCAACACTTTCCTGGTCGCCGTGATCGTGGATATCTTGCGTGCAGGTCCAATCGGTGATATCGCGCGGGCACTTTTCGAGGGTCATGGTTCTCAGCCGATTGCACACGCATGCAGCGTCAAGACGAACGAGACATTCGTGAGCTGCTGGTGAAGCTCCGTGCCGAGCATCGCGACCTCGACGCCGAGATCGCCGGGCTCGAGAAGCAGGCTCTTGCCGATCAGCTCCAGATTTCGCGGCTGAAGCGGAAAAAGCTGGTCCTCAAGGACCGCATTACGTCGCTGGAAGATCAGCTTCTCCCGGACATCATCGCCTGAGTTTATCCAAAGCAACAACCGCGTCACGGTCACCGGCACGCGCTCCGATCTTGCCAAGGCCCCCCAAGGCTGGCTAACTGCGCGCTTCTGATTGTCGGCATTTCGGCCGGCATGCGCTGAAACGCGGATCATGAGCGCTACGTCACCTCACATCGGCATTGTTATGGGCAGCCAGTCGGACTGGCCGACGATGCGCCGCGCCGCGGATATCCTGCAGAAGCTGCAGGTGCCGTTCGAGACCCGCATCGTTTCGGCGCATCGGACGCCCGAGCGCATGTTCGCTTATGCCAAGTCCGCCAAGCAGCGCGGGCTCAAGGTCATCATCGCGGGGGCCGGCGGTGCCGCTCATCTGCCCGGCATGGTCGCCTCACTGACCGTACTGCCGGTGCTCGGCGTTCCGGTGGAAAGTCGCGTCATGAAGGGGCAGGATAGCCTGCTGTCGATCGTGCAGATGCCGGCGGGCATTCCGGTCGGTACGCTGGCGATCGGCGAGGCAGGGGCGGAGAATGCGGGTCTGCTCGCGGCTCAGATCCTGGCCGTGTCGGACCCGGCGCTGTCTGATCGACTTGAAAAATATCGGGCCCAGTTGACTGCGGCCGTGGCCGAGGCGCCGCAAGATGCCTGAAAGTGACATTCGGCCTGTACCGCTGCCTCCCGGCAGCACCATAGGGATTCTGGGTGGCGGTCAGCTCGGCCGCATGCTCGCCATGGCGGCCGCGAAGATTGGTCTGCGCACGCACGTCTATTCCGACGAGGTGGTCTCACCAGCTTTCGACGTCGCCGCCCAGCATACCGTCGGCGAGTTCACCGATCTCGCGCGGCTCGAGGCGTTCGCGCGAACGGTGGACGTCGTCACTTACGAATTCGAGAACGTGCCGGTCGATGCAGCCCGTCATCTGTCGAAAACGGTGCCGGTCCGCCCCGGTGCGCGCGCGCTGGAAGTGGCGCAGGATCGCTGTGTCGAAAAGGAGTTCATTTCCGGGCTGGGCGTCCCTGTTGCACCGTTCGCGCGGGTTGATAACGCGACCGACCTTGCGGCGGCAGTCGCGCAGTTTGGCGGAGGCATCCTGAAAACGCGTCGCCTGGGTTATGACGGCAAGGGCCAGGTTGTGGTTGAGCCGGACAGTGATCTGGCAGCCGCGCTGCAGGACATAGCTGGCGCCCCAGCGATCCTCGAAAAGCGGATCGCCTTTGCTTGTGAGATTTCCGTGCTGGTGGTGCGCGGGGTCGATGGCGTCACGGTGCTGTACGACGTTCCGCACAACACGCACTCCGGCGGTATTCTGCGCCGCTCCGTGGTGCCGTCACCGCTGGGCGCGACCGAGCTGGAATTGGCGCGGACACTGGCCCGGCGCGTTGCCGAGGCTCTGGACTATGTCGGCGTGCTGGCGGTCGAGATGTTCTTCATGGGACCGCAGGTCGATCCGCCGCTGATGGTCAACGAAATCGCCCCGCGCGTGCACAACAGCGGCCACTGGACCATGGATGCCTGCGCGGTCGATCAGTTCGAGAACCACATGCGCGCGGTGGCCGGCTGGCCGCTTGGGGCGACTGCCCGCCATTCGGACGCTGAAATGACCAACATCATCGGGCTGGATGCCAATTCCTGGCTCGATATCGCCGCGGATCGCAGCGCCGTCTTGCATCTCTACGGCAAGCGAGAGGCCCGCAACGGCCGTAAGATGGGCCATATCAATCGGTTGCGTCCTAAAACCTGATCCGTATCAGGGGGCATGCGCCGGGACATGGCTGCTGCAACGTGTTGCGTTGCACGGTGGACTTTGCGGCGACGCTTTGATAATAGAGCCGCACAGAACAAGCTGACCACCCTTTGCAATAAGGCCATAAAGGGGTGGTTAATTGTGTTTATAGCCTACGACATCAACAGCTAGGACAGGAACGCGTTCAGGTACTCGTTCGCGACAATAACGTCGACCAAGCCCTCAAGGCGCTCAAGAAGAAGATGCAGCGCGAGGGTATTTTCCGGGAGATGAAGCTCCGGAACTATTATGAGAAGCCCTCCGAGCGTAAGGCGCGCGAGAAGGCAGAAGCTGTGCGCCGCGCGCGCAAGCTCGCCCGCAAGCGCCTGCAGCGCGAGGGTCTGCTGTCCGGCAAGTCGGCCGCGACGAAGACCAAGGCCCCGGCCCGTGGTGGTCGTGGTGGCGGCGCTGGTGCTGGTGCTGGCTCTTCGGGCGGTCCTGCCCGCTGAGGCCAAGCCTAGCTTTCGCTAGCTGACGGTGACGCTGTTGTTGAGGCTGCTCCCATTCGGGAGTGGCCTTTAGGCGTTTCTGGTGGGTGTTCGTTTGCGCAGCGTCTAGGCCCACATTTGCCAAGTAGGTCAGGTGCCCAAACCGGCTGCCCTGCGGGGAGGGAGATTTTTCCAATATGACCAGCGTTATAATCCATCACCCGTGCGCTACGCACCGCCCTCTCCCCATGGGATAGAGTGAAGGGACTGAGTGTTCGGACTGAGCCCGAAACACTCTAGGTGTTGATGTCCTGGACCTCGACGTTGACCGTACGCTCCGCGCCGTTGCGCAGAATGGTCAGCCGAACCGTCTTGCCGATGCCGGCATTGTCGAGATGGCGGGTCAGGTCGGCCAACTCGTTCACGCGCTCGCCATTGGCGGCAATGATGATGTCGCCGAGCCGGCTGCCCTCGACGCCGCGCAAGCCGGCGCGTTCGGCCGCGGAGCCAGGGCTGACGCCTTGGATGACCACACCCTGGGCCCCCAGCTTGGCGCTCATTTCCGCGGGAAAGACGCGAATGCCGATGCCGGCCAGCGGCGCGCGGCCGGTGCGGATCAGTTCGGGCACGATCCGGTTCACGGTATCGACGGGCACGGCAAAGCCGACGCCCGCGAATGTGCCAGAAGGCGCGAGAATGGCCGTATTGATGCCGATCAGCCGCCCGGCACTATCAACCAGCGGACCACCGGAATTGCCCGGGTTGATCGCCGCATCCGTCTGAATCACATTGGCTATTTCCCGTCCCGTGGAGGTGGGCAGCGAGCGCCCGAGCGCACTGATGATGCCGCTGGTCAGCGTGCGCGCCAACCCGAATGGATTGCCGATGGCATAGACCTGTTGGCCGACGACAAGGTCCGATGACGTGCCGACGGTGATGGGTTTGAGATTGTTTGGCGGCCGACTCAGCCGAAGGACGGCAATGTCCGCCCAGGGCGCGGCGCCGACAACCCTGGCCGGAATGACGTCGCCCTGGTCGATGATCACGCCGACCTCGTCAGCGCCTTCGATCACGTGCGCGTTGGTGACCACATGTCCGGCTTGGTCCCAGACGAAGCCCGACCCGGCGCCGCCTTCCTCCTGCTGGGTGCTCCGGCCGCCGAAGCCCTGCTGGTGGCGACGGGTGAAGATGTAGGCCACCGACGGTGCGGTGTTGGCGTAAATCTCGGTGGCCTGAAGTTCCTTGCCGGTCAGCGCAGGGCGCGGCGTCGTAACCCGTGGCTCGACGGCCGATAGCGCAAAAATACGCACGTAGCGCTCGCCGATCAACAGGCCACAGATCACCAGAGCTGCAATTGCCAATCCGCGCCAGAACCGATCGGATGTTCCTGGTTCCGCCATGCAACCTCTTTGACATGAAAGACTTCGCGCGGCAGGTCAACGCGAGCGGCGGAAGTTCGTTTCCGCCGCTCGACTGATGTAGGAAGCGCTTGGGGGGGGCCTCAATCCTTCTTGAGACGGGCGCGCTCGACCTGGACGAGATCGCACAGCACGTCGGCCATCGCGGAGAAATCCTGATTGCCATAGCCGCGGGCGCGGGCGGCCGAGAAGGCTTCGCGTGTGGCGGCAGCCACCGGAAGCGGCAGGCGAGCGCTGTTGGCTGCACCGACGATCAGCGACAGGTCCTTGTGGGCCAGATCGATGGTGAAGCCGGGCGACGTATCACCGGCCAGCACCTTGTTCGGCCAGTTGATCTTGAGCTGGCCGTTGGTCGCGGTGGTGCCGTGGATGACGTCGAGTGTCTTCGACAGGTCCAGGCCGAACCGCTGCGACAGTGCCAGGGCCTCCGCGTTGAGCTGGCACGAGATGATCGCGAGGTAGTTATTCACCAGCTTGGTGCGCGTGCCGGCGCCGCCGGGGCCGCAATGGTGAACAGTGGTGCCCATGGCGTCGAGCAGCGGCTTGACGCGCTCGAAATCCTCGGTTTCCGCACCAACCATGAATAGGCTCTCGCCGCGCTCGGCGTGCCAGGCCAGACGGCCGATCGGCGCGTCGACAGCCTTGAAACCGCGGCGCTTGGCTTCGGCGTGCAGCGCGTCGGTGGTCTCGGGCTCGACGGTCGACAGATCCATAACCAGCGTGCCGGGCTTGGCGTGATCGAACAATCCGCCCTGCGCCATGATCGTTTGGGTGACTTCCTTGCCGGCTGGCAGCACCGTGATGATGATCGAGCACTGCTGCGCCAGATCGGCGGCGTCCTTGGCGGCTTTGGCGCCCAGCTTGACCAGTTCCTGAACCGGTTCGGGGCGCACGTCGTGAACGACGAGCTTGAAGCCTTTCTTGACGCAATTCGCGGCCATGCCGCGGCCCATTGCGCCCAAGCCGATAAAGCCGATCGTTTCGTCCTTGGTAGTCATAGCGTTTTCTTCCCGAGACTATCGTTGACTGGGAACGTTCTGGCAGCAACGGCGGCAGGGAACAAGCGCCGTCTGCGCGATGCTGCCGAGCGGTTCGGCTGGGTCCATTGCGGAGGCAATCTGAGTTCTGGACAAATTGTGTCCGTCCGTCCTATCGAAAACGTCCGCGCATATTCATAACAGTCCAGGCAACACCGCTTAAGCCGCGCGCCCGGGCTCGCATCGTCGGGGGAACGCATCGCATGGCCCAGGTCATTACTTGCATCGAAGATCTGCGCATTCTGGCTGAGCGCCGGGTGCCGCGCATGTTTTACGATTACGCTGACTCGGGCGCCTGGACCGAGGGCACCTATCGCGCCAACGAAACGGATTTCAAGGACATCTATCTGCGCCAGCGCGTGGCCGTCGATATGTCGAACCGGACGCTGGCCACCACGATGATCGGCCAGCCGGTCAGCATGCCTTTGGCGCTGGCTCCCGTCGGCCTGACGGGTATGCAGCATGCCGATGGCGAGATCCTGGCGGCGCGTGCGGCTGCTGCTGCCGGTGTACCTTTCACCCTGTCGACAATGAGCATCTGCTCGATCGAGGACGTCGCCGAGAACACCAGCAAGCCGTTCTGGTTTCAGCTCTACGTCATGCGCGACAAGGACTTCATCAGCCGGCTTATCGCCCGCGCCAAGGCGGCGGGCTGCTCTGCGCTGGTGCTGACCCTCGACCTGCAGATCCTCGGGCAGCGCCATAAGGACGTAAAGAACGGCCTCACCGCACCGCCGCGTCTGACCATTCCGAACATCGCCAACATCGCCTTCAAGCCACGCTGGTGGCTCAGCATGATGGGCACCAAGCGGCGCACGTTCCGCAACATCGTCGGTCACGCTAAGGGCGTCGGTGATATGACCGCGCTGTCGTCGTGGACGGCGGAGCAGTTCGACCCGACGCTGAGCTGGGACGACGTCAAGCGCATCAAGGACGAGTGGGGCGGCAAGCTGATCCTGAAAGGCATTCTCGATCCGGAAGACGCGGAGAAGGCAGTCGAGAGCGGCGCCGATGCGCTGATCGTTTCGAACCATGGCGGCCGCCAGCTCGATGGTGCGTTGTCCTCCGTCGCCGCGCTGCCAGGCATCGTGCAGGCCGTCGGCAGCCGGATCGAGGTGCTGATGGATGGCGGCATCCGTTCCGGCCAGGACGTGATCAAGGCGCTGGCGCTAGGCGCCAAGGGCGTTTTTATCGGCCGTTCGTACATCTACGGTCTTGGCGCGATGGGCCAGGAAGGTGTCGCGAAATCGCTTGAGATCATCCGCAAGGAGCTCGACACCACAATGGCGCTGTGCGGCCTGCGCGACGTCAAGGCGGTGACCTCGAACATCCTGACCCGCAAACCCGACATTCTCGCCGGCATCAAGTAAGGCGAGCAAGCCGCGCTAGCTCGCTTCCAGAAACCTTTCGGCAGCAGCGAGGTCGACGGAGACGAGCTGGCTGACGCCCTTTTCGCCCATTGTCACGCCGAACAGCCGGTTCATGCGCGCCATAGTCATCGGGTGGTGCGTGATGACGAGGAAGCGCGTCTCGGTCTCCTTGGCCATCTGCTCCATTAGCGTGCAGAAGCGATCGACGTTGGCGTCGTCGAGCGGCGCATCGACTTCATCGAGCACGCAGATCGGCGACGGATTGGTCAGGAACACCGCGAAGATTAGTGACAGGGCGGTCAGCGTCTGCTCGCCACCAGACAGTAGCGACAGCGTCGCGGGCTTCTTGCCGGGCGGCTTGGCAATGATTTCCAACCCGCCTTCCAGCGGGTCGTCGCTTTCGACCATTTCCAGCCGCGCCTCGCCGCCGTTGAACAGGGTCGTGAAAAGGCGGCGGAAGTGGCCATCGACCACGTTGAAGGCTTCCTGCAGCCGCTTGCGTGCCTCGCGGTTGAGCTGGCCGATGCCGCCGCGCAGACTGGCAATAGCGCCCTCGATGTCGGCTTTCTCCGTCTCCATGCGGAAGAACTGTTCCTGCAGTACTTCCAGCTCTTCTTCCGCCTGCAGATTAACGCCGCCGAGCCGCTCGCGGTCCGCCTTCAGCTTGCCGAGCTGACGGTCGACATCGGCGAGCATGGGCAACACGACGCCCGGCTTGACTTCCGCGATTGCAAGGCAGCCTTCCGGCGCGACGCCGAGCGTATCGCGGATCCTGGCGATGTCCTCGCTGCGCCGCCCGCGCACGGCTTCGAGTTTGGCTTCAGTCCGGGCCCGCAGTTCGCGTTCGCTTGTTACGGCCGCCTGAGCTGCGCGCAACGCTTGCGCCGCCTGCCGTTGGGCGTTGTCGGCCTGGGCGAGGCGGTCTGCGGCGGCAACGCGCTCGTCCTCCGCCTGGCTCAGCGCGCTGAGCAGCCGGTGTCGCTTGTCCTCGATCAGCGGCGGTAGCTTGGCCAGTTCCGCCAGCTCTTCCTTGGCTTCGGTGAAGCGCTCGACGAGCGTGCGGATGTGCTGTTCGGCGCTGGTGCTGCGATCCGACCAGCGCTGGCGATCTGCCTTGGCCGCCGCGCCGCGCTGGGCCCGCGCCTGCTGTTCGCGTTCGAGCACGCTGAGAGATGTGCGCAGATCACTGAGTTTATCGCGCGCGACTTTGGTGGCCTGTTGCGCGGCGACCAGCAATGGCTCGTGATCGTCTTCCGTTTCGATCGCCTTCAGGGCGGCTTCGGCTTCCGCGAGGCGAACGCGCGTTTCGGCCAGTCCGCTTTCGGCGCGCGACCGCGACTCGGCGACGGCCGCCAGCCGGCTTTCAGTTTCCCGCGCGGCGCGCTCGATCACGTTGAGGGCTTCGCGGGTTTTCGACAGCCGTCCCTGGGTTTCGCGCCACGCCTGGCGCAGCTTGCGTTCCTCGTCCTCGGCTTGGCGATGACGTTCCGCAGCCGCCGCTGCGGTTGCGGCCGCTGTCGCCGCAGTTTCGCGGGCGGCGGCTTCCTGACGGCGAATATCCGCGAGACGATTGCGTTCAGCGAGGCGCTGGGCGGCAGCCGTCGGCGCTTCGGCGGCAGATACGAAACCGTCCCACCGCCACACGTCGCCTTCGCGCGTCACCAGCCGCTGGCCAGGTTTCAGCGATGGCTGCAACTGATGCCCGAGATCACGCGGCACGACGCCGATCTGAAGCAGGCGCCGGGTCAGCTCAGGCGGGCCCTTGACGTGATGGATCAGCGGCTCGGCGCCTTCCGGTAGCGGCGCATCGGCCGAATCCGGCTCGACGAACCGCCAGTGAACGGCGGAAACATCGGAAATCGGAGCGTCGAGGTCATCGCCGAGGGCTGCGCCGAGCGCCAGTTCGTAGCCGGGCGCCACGTCGAGCTGATCGAGCACCGGCTCATAGGCGTTATCGTGGCCCGGCATCAGCAACTTGGAGAGCGTCGTCAGCTCGGTGGTAAGCTGGCGCGCGGCGAGTTCGGCGACGCGGCTGGCCTCGCGCGCGGTCCGCGCATCAGCGGCGGTCGTGGCCACGGTTTCTTCGGCCGTTGCGGTCAAGCTTTCCAGCGCATTCAGCTCAGCGGTCAGTTTCTGGCCGAGCGCCTGGGTTTCGGTGAGCTTCACTGCGTCCGGCGCTTTGGCCGAGATGTCGCGCACCTGGGCGTCGAGTGTCGCCAATTGCCGTTCCAAGCGCGTGTGCTGTTCGCGGCGCTCGCTGAGGCTGGTGGTCAGGCTCTGCTTGCGCGCACGCGCCTCGAAGGTGCGTGTGGTGAGCTGCTGCAGGTCTGCCTCGGCAACATCAAGCCCGGCGACCGCACCTTCGATGGCGAAGCGAAGGCTGCTGATCTGCTCCGCAGCTGTGGCATCGGCTGCCGCCAGTGTGTCGCGTTCCTGATCGAGCTGCGCGATGAGCTGGCGGGCCTCCTCGATCAGTTTCTCCTCGCGCTGCAGGTCGGAGGCGAACTGCGCCGCGCGAGCTTTGAGTTCGTTCTCACGCTCCTGCGCGCGCTCGGCCTCGCGCTCGAAGTTCTCCTGCTCGATCTTCACCCGCGCCAGAATGGCGGCCCGCGTCGCTTCCTCATCGCGCAGCGGCTGGATCGATTGCGCAAGATCGGCCTCGCGGCGCAGCGCTTCGGCTTCGGCCTGCGTCGCCATTCCCAATCGCGTCAGCGCGGCGACCAGCTCCTGTTCGACCGCCTCGACCTGAGCCTGCGTTTCCGACCACTGCAGATAAAGCAGCATGGCCTCCGCGCGGCGGATGTCGCCGGACAGCTCCTTGTAGCGTTTGACCTGCCGCGTCTGCCGCTTGAGGCTTTCGATCTGCGTATTGAGCTGCCCCAGGATGTCCGATAGGCGGGTAAGATTGCTGTCTGCTGCCTTGAGGCGAAGTTCCGCCTCGTGGCGACGGCTGTGCAGGCCCGCAACGCCCGCGGCGTCCTCAAGAATGCGACGGCGCTGCTCAGGCTTGGCGTTGACGATCTCGCCGATCTGGCCCTGCCGCACGAGGGCTGGCGAGCGCGCCCCGGTGGCCGCGTCCTCAAACAGGATCTTCACGTCGCGGGCGCGGGCTTCGCGACTGTTGATGCGATAGGCGGAGCCGGCTTCGCGCTCGATCCGCCGCGTGATTTCGATCTCGTCGCTGCCGTTGAATTCGGTCGGCGCCAGGCGCTGGCTGTTGTCGAGGAAGATCGTGACTTCCGCCGCGTTGCGCGCGGGACGTGTTGAGGTTCCCGAGAAGATCACGTCATCCATGGCGGCCGCGCGCATGGACTTGTGCGAGGTTTCGCCCATCACCCAACGCAGCGCTTCGAGTAGATTGGATTTCCCGCAGCCGTTCGGTCCGACGACGCCGGTCAATCCCTTCTCGATGATGAGGTCGGTCGGTTCGACGAAGGACTTGAACCCGACCAACCGCAAGCGGTTGATATGCATGGACGACCTGTCCCCCACGTTCGGCTCAATGACGTCGGGTGCCGCGACGGCGTAGCGTTCTAGTTGGCGGCCGTGGCTTGTGGCCTCGCGCCGCCTGCAACGATCGGGTCGACGAGCTGCCGGATCTCCGGCATGCCGATGACCGTCTTGATCAGCCGGCCGTTGACGAAGAAGTTCGGCGTGCCGATCACGCCCAGGGTGCGCCCGCGCTCCTTGACAGCATTGAGCGCGCTGATCATGCCTTGATTCTCATAGCAGGCGTCAAACTCGGCCCGCGTCATCCCCACCTGAGATGCGATCTTGAAGATCGGGTCGCGGCGGACTTCCTGGCTCACCCAGGCATTCTGTTGCGCCATGAACTTGCCGTACAGCTCGAAATAGCGCTCCGGTTTGGCGCAACGCAGCGCGATCGTGGCCGCACCGGATTGAAATCCAATGGGAAATTCGCGCAGGATGAAACGCACCGTGCCGGTGTCGATGTATTCGCGCTTGAGCTGGGGAAACGTGGTCCGCTGAAACTCGCGGCAGTACGGGCAGGTCAGCGAGGCGTACTTGATGAGCGTCACCGGCGCGTCCGCGCGTCCGATCGCCATTTCGGGCAGCGGTCCCGGTTGCATGACGTCGGCCACCGACGGGTTCTTGATAGCCTCGCGCAGTGGCTTGTAGCCGGTGTTGTCGGAGAACGGATCGAAGCGCGGCTGATCGGTGCTGGTGCCACCGCTGGTGCTGACGACAGGTTGCGCGCCTGATGCTTCGAGCGCGTTGGTCAGGGACGATGATTCGCCCGCGCAGCCGGAAACCAGCGCCGCCATAAGCAGCGCCGGCAGGAGCTTTCCATTGCTGAGGCTGGCCCGTCGCAGAGGATCAGCCCTTCAGCAGAGGCTCGAGCGCGCGGTCGAACTCGGCGATCGAAGAGCCGCCTTCGAGACGCTTGCCGTTGATGAAGAAGGTCGGCGTCGAGCTGACGCCGAAGGCTTCACTGGCCCGCTTCCGGCTGGACTCGATCTGCGAGAGCAGGTTGTCGTCGGTCAGGCACTTGTCGAAGCTTTCCTGCGTGAAACCGGCCTGCTTGGCGATCTCGAACAGCTTTGGCACCGGATTGTTGCGCACCACCCATTCGCCCTGTTTCTGGAACAGGATGTCGAGCATCGGGTAGGTCTTGTCACCGCCGGCGCAGCGGGCCAGCATCGAACCAGCTGCGGCGAGGTTGTCGAGCGGGAATTCGCGCATGACAAACAACACCTTGCCGGTGTCGATGTACTTCTGCTTCAGCTCCGGAAACACGTTGTTGTGGAAGTTCGCACAGTGACCGCAGGTCATCGAGGCGTACTCGACGATGGTCACCTTGGCATCAGGGCTGCCAAGCTTGAGATCCGGCAGATCGCCGGGCTTCATCAGCTCTTCGACCGGAACCTCGGACGGACCTGAGCGGCGCTGTGCGGAGACGCTCGGCGCCAGCACGGTCATCGCGGCGCCTGCCAGGAGAATGGCGCGCCGGCTGATCGTGTTCGCGGCGATGGATGAAAGATCGGACAAGGCTATGGTCCTCCGCTGATCGGAATGTGCACCGTGAACTCGGGCGTTGTCGGGATCGACTTAAGCCAAATCAGCGCTGAACGCCAACTGAATGGCTGTCACACCCGCGTGAACGCAATAAGGCAGATGTGGGCAATCCCGGACGCTATTGAACGGTGATCTGGCCCCGTCTTCAGGCCTGGACGCCGCGAACGTTGTTTTCGAGTTTGGCCAGCGCCGCTTTCAGCGCATCGTCCTGGATCGCGGACAGCTCTGCCGTCGGCGCGGCGGGCTCGCGGCGGATCATCTGCTTCGTGCTTGGCATCCAGCGCCCGACCGGACCTGTCGCATTGACCAGCGGCGCCTGGATGAAGCGCAGTTCGGCTACCGCGCGATAGCCGAACGTGGCATTGATGCGCTCGATGATCTGATGCGCCTTGTGCTGCAGCTCGATCGCGCGTGACCCGTCGACACGCAGCACCAGCGTGGCGCCCGGCCGCCCCTGGGCGCCGTCCTCGACCTCGCCGTAGGCCCCGACGCCGCGCGGCCATTTCAGGCGCTCGGGCGCCGTAAAACTGGCGATTTCGCTACCGACAATGTCCGCCCACTCGGTCAGCAGGGCTGCCGATGCAAATCCGTACTTCTCGAAGGCTTTGCGGGTCAGGCGCGGAACGAAGCTGGAAACTGTCCGCGCGCCGAAGCTTTTGCTGGCACGATAGCCAGCGGGGGCAGCGCGGCCAGGCTGTCTGGCAATCGCAGACCTGTTCACGAATTTGCCTCCAGCATTCATTTGCTTGTCCGCTTTGCTTACCATTATGAGGTGATTCGCAGGATGCTCGGGGTGATCACGTGACGGTTGTGGCAACTGGGCAACGACAGCGGTCAGTCCGCCAAGGCGACATCGCCGGGGCTCTGCTCGATTGGTACGATGCGGAGCGTCGCGATCTGCCGTGGCGTATGCCGCCGGGAAAGCTTGCTGACCCGTATAGGGTCTGGCTCAGCGAAATCATGTTGCAGCAGACCACCGTTAAGGCGGTTATCCCCTACTTCGGCAGGTTTTTGCACCGTTGGCCGACGGTGCGCGCGCTGGCGGCGGCGAATCTCGACGACGTGCTGAGCGTTTGGGCGGGGCTCGGCTATTACAGCCGTGCCCGCAATCTGCATGCCTGCGCACGGCATGTCGCGGAGCATTGCAGTGGTCAATTCCCCTCGACCGAAGCGGCGTTGCGCGAGCTGCCGGGCATTGGTCCCTATACGGCGGCTGCTATCGCGGCGATCGCGTTCGGCGAGCAGGCGATGCCGGTAGACGGCAATGTCGAACGCGTGGTGTCGCGGCTGTTTGCAGTGCGCGAGCCTTTGCCGGGTTCCAAGGCGACGCTGCGCCAGCTCGCGGCGACGCTGACGCCGGCGGCACGGACGGGCGATTTTGCCCAGGCCATGATGGATCTCGGTGCCACGATCTGCACGCCGAAGCGGCCGTCATGTCTGATGTGCCCGTTGAACAGCCAATGCCAGGCCCATGCCGAGGGGATCGAGGCGACGCTGCCGGCGAAGGTCGCCAAGATGGCACGTCCGACGCGGTTCGGCGTGGCTTTCGTTGCCTTGCGCGAGGATGGCCATCTGCTGCTGCGCCAGCGCCAGGAAACCGGCCTGCTGGCGCGGATGATGGAAGTGCCCAGCACGGACTGGATCGAAGACGGCAGGGTTGTGAAAGACGCGCTGCAGGCCACGCCGGTGCGGGCCGACTGGTGGCAGGTGCCGGGCCAGGTTGTGCACGTGTTCACGCATTTCCGCCTGGAACTGATCGTTTATCGCGCGATCGTACCGGCCGACAGCGCATTGACCTTCTGGGCCGACAGTGCGCGTTGCCGCTGGGTGCCGCGCCGGGCGTTGGATCGCGAGGCCTTGCCGAGCCTGATGCGCAAAGTGATCGCGCACGGCCTGCGCGAAATGTAATCATCTCGCCTTTTGGTTGTCCTGTGTGTTCCCGGACGGTAGGGCTGTGCAGCGCCCTCTCGGTGAGCGGCCGACAGCATTGCTGAATTTCAAACGTTAACAACCGGTTAATTTGTGCATGCAGGCGCTCCGTGTGCTGATGCATCATGGCAACTATTGCAACTTATACGTGCAACAGCATGGACTCTGCACCCGAATCGCTGGCTTAACTAGGGGCACATTGGTCGGCGAGTTGATGCGTTCCGAAAATAGCTCGACCCAATGCGAATGGGGGCATGCGGATGAACACATCAGATCAATGGGAACAGCTCGATGAAACAACTCGCAGGGCTTACGGCTGGTGCGCTTGCACTGGTCGCCGCCTTCAGTGGGGCGGCGGTAGCTGACGGTATGCCACGGCGCGTGGCGGCCGCACCTCCCCCACCACCTCCGGTCGTACAAGATCGGTGCGCCGGTCCGTGGACCGGCTTCTACATCGGCGGCAATATCGGTTGGGCGCACTTGGATGGTGAGTTCAAGGACCACGACAAGTTCTACTCTGACCGCAACCGGTTCAGCGACGACGATGACGGCTTCACGGCAGGTGGCCAGCTTGGCTACAATCTGCAATGCGGCAGCGTCGTGTTCGGCGTTGAGACCGACATCAACTGGGTCGATCTCGGAAACGGCAACCATCGGAATGGCCACGACTATGACGGATTTCGCCATGGCCGTTCGACCGACTGGTTCGGCACCACGCGTGGCCGCATCGGGTGGACCAACGATCGCATCATGATCTTCGCCACCGGTGGCGTCGCCTATACCGACATCGGCCACGACTTCAATGGTTGGGGTCGCGATGGTTATGGCAATAGTGCGGGTTGGGCCGAGCATCGCGGATCTACCGGCTCGGATTTCGGCTGGGTGGCTGGCGGTGGCGTCGAGTGGCTACACTCGCCGAATTGGACCATCAAGGCCGAAGCGCTGTGGATTGATTTCGACAGCGATTCCCGCAAGGATCGTCTGTCGTTCGACAAGGGCCCGTGCTACGGTTATTGCTATAACTATCAGCGCTACTACGACAAGGATAAGCGCTTCAGCAACGACGACTCGATGTGGGTTGCTCGCATCGGCATCAACTACAAGTTCGGCGACCGCAC
>JAEZBZ010000053.1 GCA_023412745.1 Pseudomonadota bacterium
GGGGATCAGCATCGACTGCGGCTGGCCAAGCATCGCGGCTTCGGCCTCGATGCCGCCGACTCCCCAGCCGAGCACGGACAGGCCATTGACCATCGTCGTGTGGCTGTCGGTGCCGACCAGCGTGTCCGGGAACACGTAGGTGTCGCGGCCGACGTCCTTGGTCCACACGGTCTGCGAGAGGTATTCCAGATTGACCTGATGGCAGATGCCGGTGCCCGGCGGCACGACGCGGAAGTTGGCGAAAGCGCCCTGGCCCCACTTCAGGAACAGATAGCGCTCCCCGTTGCGCTCATATTCCAGTTCGACGTTGCGGGCGAAAGACTTGGGGCTGCCGAAGTCGTCGACGATCACCGAGTGATCGATCACCAGATCGACCGGCACCAGCGGGTTGATCTTGCGCGGGTCACCGCCGAGCGTGTTCATGCCGTCGCGCATGGCGGCGAGATCAACCACCGCGGGAACGCCGGTGAAGTCCTGCATCAGCACGCGAGCCGGACGGAAGCCGATTTCCTTCTCGACATCGCCCCGATTATCCAGCCAGGCGGACATGGCAACCATGTCGTCCTTGGTCACGGAACGGCCATTCTCATTGCGGAGAAGGTTTTCCAGCAGCACCTTCATCGAGTACGGAAGGCGCGAAATGCCGGCCAGACCGTTGTTCTCGGCGTCCGGCAGAGAGAAGTAAGTGTATGTTTTATCGCCGACTTTCAGCGTTTTGCGACTTTTGAAACTATCGAGTGATTGGGGTTCGTGCGCGGTCACGTTGGGTCCTCCTAAGTTGCAGCCGCGCCGCCGGAGCGCCGGCGGAGGGATAGAACCCGTTTTGCGCTAGCATCGATCAGAGCCTGCTCCTTATATAGTTCGGCTGACGTATGTAGTGCCAGCCCAACTTTGATTTTGAACGATTCACAACTTTCCTGCCGTCCGGCGGGGTGAATGCCCAATTTGAGAGCAGGTAGACGACGTGTCCGAACGGGCCGGCACATCCATTAATCCCCCTGCCAGCGCGCCTGAGGGGAAGCCATCCGGCCTGTATGTCGAGCGGCTTGCGATCGATCGCGGCAGCCGGCGTATCGTGTCCGAGCTTAGCTTTTTCCTGGCGGCGGGCGAATGCCTGCTGCTCACCGGTTACAACGGCGCCGGCAAGACCACCCTGCTGAAAGCCATCGCCGGTCTGCTGCCGACCGCATCCGGCTCCATCCGCCTCGACGCTGGTGACGGCGATCTGCCGCTTACGGAACGCGCGCACTATGTCGGCCATGCCAATGGGCTGCGCTCGAGCCTGACAGTTGAGGAGAACGCGACCTTCTGGGCGCGCTATCTGGGCACCGGACAGCACAATGTCACCGCCGCACTGGAGCAATTCGGCATTGCTTCGCTGGCGAGCGTTCCCACCGCCTACCTCTCTGCTGGCCAGATTCGGCGGCTTGGATTGACCCGGCTGCTGCTGGCGCAGCGTCCGCTGTGGCTACTTGATGAGCCAACGACATCGCTGGACGTCCGTTCTGCGGCCGCCCTCGCCAGCCTGATCGACGCACATGTGGCAGCCGGAGGCCTGGCGATCATCGCGACCCACGTGCCGCTGGGCGTCAAGCACACCGGCGAACTGACACTCACTGCACCGCCGCTACCGGCCGCGGAGCTGACATGAGCACGTTCTGGGTTCTGGTCGGCCGCGATTTGCGCCTCGCGGTCCGGGAAGGCGGCGCCACCGGCACCGCGCTCGGCTTCTTCCTGATTGTCATCTCGATGATGCCCCTCGGGCTCGGCCCTGACCTCAACCTGTTGTCGCGGATCGCGCCCGGCGTACTGTGGATCGGCCTGCTGCTCGCCGCACTGCTGTCGCTCGGGCGGCTGTTTGATGCCGATCAAGACGAAGGCGTGCTCGAAATACTAGCCACAGGACCGCTGCCACTGGAACTGGTCGCCACCGCCAAGGCCCTGGCGCATTGGATCTCGACGTGTATTCCGCTGATCATCCTCACGCCGCTGCTCGGGTTGCTGCTCAACCTCGATCTCAACGCCTACCCGGTGCTGATCGGCACGCTGCTGGTCGGCACGCCAGCCATCAGCTTTCTCGGCAGCATCGGCGCGGCGCTGACGCTGAAAACGCGACGCGGTGGCCTGCTGATGGCGCTGCTGGTGCTGCCGCTGTTCATACCGACGCTGATATTTGGCATTTCGGCCGTCGGCGCCGTGATTTCCCCGCCGGGGAGCCTGACCGCTTCGTTTTCACTGCTCGCGGCGACGACGCTGACATCCCTGATTCTGGGACCGCTGGCCGCCGCTGCAGCGCTCCGAGCTCAGTTAGGCTGATACGCAACAAACAGCCGGGCCGCGACGTCCTGCGGTTTGCGCGGCCCGCCAGAAGGCCCTAGATCAATGGCGATGCAAACGCTGACACAACGGCTGGCCAACCCGACCCGGTTCATGGAGCTTTCCGCCAGGATGCTGCCATGGATTTCCGCGTCGGCCGCGCTCGTGCTGGCTTACGGGCTTTATCTCTCGTTCTTCGTGGCCCCGCCTGATTATCAGCAGGGCGATACCGTGCGGATCATGTTTGTGCACGTTCCGGCCGCGTGGCTCGGCATGATCGGATACGCCATCATCGCCATGTCGAGCTTTGGGCTGCTCGTGTTCCGCCATCCCCTCGCCGATGTCTCGGCCAAGGCCGCCGCCCCCATCGGCGCCGCGTTCACGCTGCTGGCGCTGATCACCGGTTCGCTGTGGGGCAAGCCGATGTGGGGCACCTATTGGGTATGGGACGCGCGGCTGACCTCCGTGCTGATCCTGTTTTTCCTGTATCTCGGACTGATGGCCCTGCGCGCGTCTCTGGAAGACGATCCGGCACTGGCCGGCAAACTTACCGCCGTGCTCGGTCTCGTCGGCGTGGTCATCCTGCCGATCATCCGCTTTTCAGTCGATTGGTGGAACACGCTGCATCAGCCGGCCAGCGTGGTTCGCATCGGCGGCACCGCGATTCACAGCTCGATCCTGTGGCCGCTGCTGGTGATGGCGGCCGGCTTCACGTTGTTGTTCTTTGCATTGCACCTCAAGGCCATGCGCAATGAAATCCTGCGCCGCCGTGTGCGCAGCCTGATGCTGGCCGAGATCGAGCGCGCTGCGCGCCAGGATGCCGGAGCCGCGAGATAACCTATGAATCTTGGACCGCACGCCGCCTTCATCTGGGCCTGCTACGCCGCCGTGGCAGCCGTCATGACGCTGCTTGTTGCCTGGGTGATGATCGACGGACGACGCCAGCAGAGCCGCCTCGACGAATTCGAAGCGCGCGGCGTGCGCCGCCGTTCGTCGGCCAAGCCTGCGACGTCCGCATCGGACTGACCGTCGATGTCTCAACCGAACGCGCAACAGACCGCCGCGCCCCGCGCCCGCCGCCGCATCGGATGGGTGATCGCGCCGCTGGCTATTTTCACCGCGCTGGCCGGCATGTTCTACTATGCCCTGCAAACGGGTGATCCCTCAAAGCTGCCATCGGCGCTGCTCGGCAAACCGGCGCCGCAGTTGACGCTGGAAGCCCTGCCCGGCCTAGTGGCGCGCGGTCAGAGCGTGCCGGGGCTCTCGGCCGGTGATCTGACCCAGGGCCGCGTTTCGGTCGGCAAATTATGGGCATCGTGGTGCGCGCCGTGCAACCAGGAACACCCG
>JAEZBZ010000145.1 GCA_023412745.1 Pseudomonadota bacterium
TTGCCCGACCCAGTTCAGCTGGCGCTGTTGCAGCTGCCGGCCACGAGGTTGCCCGACAGGCTGCCGGAGGTGGAGTTCAGGCTTCCAAACACGTAGTTGCCAGCTCCCGTGCCGCTGGCGCTGTTCGCATCGCCCTCAACGACGTTGCCCGACCCAGTACCGCTGGCGCTGTTGCCGCTGCCGGCCACCAGGTTGCCCGACAGGCTTCCCGAGGTGGAGTTCAGGCTACCAAACACGAAGTTGCCAGCACCCGTGCCGCTGGCGCTGTTCGCATCGCCCTCAACGACGTTGCCCGACCCGGTGCCGCTTGAACTGTTCCCACTCCCGAATACGCCATTGCCCGACAGGCTACCGAACGACGAGTTCAGGCTGCCTTGCACGGCGTTGCCTGATCCCGTGCCCGCCGCCGTATTTGCATCACCCTGAACGAAATTGCCCGAGGCGGAACCGAACGCGCTGTTGCCGCTGCCGGTGACAGCGTTGCCGGCAAGCGTGCCGCTGGCGGTGTTCAGGCTACCAACCACAACGTTGCCCGCGCCCGATCCAGTGGCGGTGTTGCCGTCGCCCGTCACACCGTTGCCGGACGCCGCGCCGAATGCGCTGTTGCCGCTGCCGTTAACGAAGTTGCCCGACAACGGCCCGACCGCGCTGTTCAAGTCGCCATTGACATCGTTGCCCGACGCGAAGCCCGCAGCCAGGTTGGCAAAACCCGCAATGCGGTTACCGGACAACGCACCATTGGCGGTGTTGAAATCGCCCGTGACGAAATTGCCGGAACCTGTGCCGGTCGCCGAGTTGCCGTCGCCGTCCACAACATTGCCGGATGCGCTGCCGCTGACGGTATTGTTGCTGCCTTGGACGCCGTTGCCGGAGGCCGATCCATGGACACTGTTGAGGCTACCAACGACGCCATTACCGGAGCCTGATCCGGTCGTCGTGTTGTTACTGCCGGTTACCAGAATGCCCGACAGCGAACCGTTGATGGTGTTGCCGTCGCCCTGGACGCCAATGCCCGAGCCGGAACCGGTGATGCTATTGAAGTTGCCGGTTACGCCGAGGCCGGAGGCAACGCCATTGATCGTGTTGTTGCTGCCGGTGACACCGATCCCTGACAGCGAACCGTAAATGGAGTTGTTGTTGCCGGTGACATTGATGCCGGCGCCGACTCCGGTGACGGAATTGTTGCTTCCCTGGACGTTCAGGCCCGCGCCTGAGCCGAGGAAGATGTTGGCGGGTCCAACAGAGCCGATGCCCGCGCCCGCGCCGATGGCCGTCGAACCGGCGCCGTTCGCGGTTGCAAGTGAGCCGAACGCTGTGGCGCCGGCTCCGACCGACGTCGCTCCAGGACCGCAGGCCGTGCCGGTAAGGTTTGTAGTGCTGGCTCCTCCGTCGTTGACCTGAAGCGGGTTTATCAGGCTGTTGGTGTAGAACGTGACACCTGCAACCGTTGTTTGATTGCCCAATGGACCGCCCTGCACACACTCAAATCCGGGTCCATTTGCAGCCTCAGCGTCCGTCGCGCCGAAGCCGTTCGCGGCCAAGCCGAGAGCGATCGCGCTCACCGATCCCAGCAAAGAGCTCAGGGCACTGCGCGAATGCGCAGCCCCACCACACAATCCCGTCGCCATCCGTCCCTCCGCCCGTCAAATTGAAGCGGAGAAGTTTTACACCTTTAGGTTGCACAAAGAGGATACACTATCGCCACAGTTGAGACGTAAACAAACCAGCAACTAAACGTTGCTCTTGTTCAATTTCCAATAGTCTTCTATTTATGCAAAACACCTGCCCATTTTCGCACTTGTTTGCAATGCAAACAGGTCGCTCCTGCTCCGCGAAGTCGAATCCGCTGCACGCTTAGCGTGCATGTGATTCGCTCAGATCGCGCCATTTATCGGACTCACGCGCCGGGGTAGTTGCGCTGCCAGACAGGCTGCAATTCAGGCACCTGGTCCGCCGCCTTGGCTATCGCGCTCAGGCGCGGTGTGTTGGCCTCGAACCAGGCCCGCTGCGGGCGCCAATGCGTCATGGCGCAGACGTAGACGTCGAGTGCCGAAAAGCGCGATCCGAGGAACCAAGGCGCCTGCGCGTGGGCATCCACCGTCCGCCATAACGTTTCCTTGTAGGCAAACACGTTGGCGAGGAAGTCCTCGTGCCCGGCCTTGTCGGTGACGAACCGCGAGGGATTGTCGGCCAGCGTGAAGGTCGGGTAGATGTTGGCCACGATGAAAACCAGCCAGCGCAGGAATTGGGCGCGCCCCGCTTCTTTCGCTCCGGGCACCAAATCATCGCACCCCGTCAGATCCGCCAGATGTAGCGTGATCGCGGCGCTTTCCGTCATGATCTGTCCGTCCGGCAGGATCAGCGTCGGAAGCTGCGCCACCGGATTGATCGCCGAAAGCGCCGTGCGCGCCGCCTCTGACGTGAACAGATCGCCGGCATCCTGGAGCGTGTAGTCGAGGCCATAGTACGCGAGCTGCGCTTCGACGATGACCGAGCCCCAACCGGGACGAGCGTACAGCGTGTACATCCTAAGGTACTCCTCCTCGCATGACGCAACATAAGGCATTGTCGAGACTGCCCAATTTGTGGCGACCGCCGGCACAATGCAACTTGGCGTGCTTTGCTGTCGCCACATCCTGGACGTACTGTCGAGTCGTTTCACCGGCGTACAACTTCGTCAGACTGGGGGGATTCCATATGACGATTTCCAAAAGGATGCTTGGCGTCATCGCGGGTGGCTGCATGGCCTTGGCGTTGACAACGGTTGAAGGTGCCGCTCAGGCAGAGATCAAGGTGGGGAGCTTGATCTGTCATGGCGGCGGCGGTGTCGGCTACGTTTTCACGTCGCAGAAGTCGTTCAGGTGCCGCTTCGAGCCGGTTGGTTCGCGCCGACTGGAGCGCTATTCCGCCACCATTTCGCGCGTCGGAGTCGATGTCGGGGTGACAGGCCCGACGACACTGGTGTGGAGCGTGCTGGCGTCGACGGACAAACTCAGGCGTGGATCGCTGAACGGCGAATACGCAGGCGCATCGGCAGATGCGTCGATTGCGATCGGCGGCGGCGCCAATCTGTTGGTTGGCGGTTCGCGCGACTCCATCGTGTTGCAGCCCCTCAGCGTCCAGGGGCAATCCGGCATCAATCTCGCCGTCGGGGTTTCAAACATATCGCTCCGCTACCGGCGCTGAGGCGTCATCGGCTCTGCGGGTTGACTTGCGTCTCTCTCGATCCTCTTGATCGCGAGAGCGCTTTTCCTTGTCCAATGCTTGTGGTGTCCGATGTCGAACCCTGTCCTGATCGAACTGACACGTGGAAGCCGGACTGAAAGCTGGCATCGCGGCGCTTTGGCCATTGCGGGGGCGGATGGGCAGCCGGTGCTCGCGGTCGGCGACGTCCACGGACCGGTGTTTCCCCGCTCCGCAATCAAAGCCATCCAGTGCCTGCCGCTTATCGAAAGCGGCGCGGCCGATCGCTATGGCTTCGGCGCCGCCGAGATTGCACTGGCCTGCGCCTCGCACAGCGGTACGGAACGCCACGTCGCGGTCGCCGCGCACATGCTGGATTGCGCCGGCCTCGATAGATCCGCTCTCGGCTGCGGCGCGCACGAACCGCTCGGTCCGGCCGCCGCGCGCAAGCTGATCGAGGCTCGCGAAACCCCGACGGCCCTGCACAACAACTGCTCGGGCAAGCACGCCGGCATGCTCGCGACCGCGCAGCATCTGGGAGAGCCGATTGCCGGTTATCTAAAGCCCGGTCATCCGGTGCAGCGCCGCGCCGTCGCAGCACTGCAGGATCTGACCGGCGAGACCATCGGCGCGGACAGAGTTGGCATCGACGGAGGCTCGGCGCCGAACTGGGCCGTCAGCCTGACCGGCCTGGCGCGCGCCTTCGCGCGGCTCGTCGGCGGCGAAGGGATGTCCGCTCAACGGCGCGAGGCCGCGCGACGGATCATGCAGGCCTGCTGGGCCGAGCCCGACATGGTCGCGGGTCCGGGGCGGCTCGACACTGAGCTGATGACGCGTTTTGCAGGCGCGCTGTTTCTCAAGACTGGCGCGGAGGGTGTTTATTGCGGTGCCATCCCTGCCAGCGGTCTGGGTTTTGCGCTGAAGATCGACGACGGCGCGAAACGCGCCTCGGAACTCGCGGTGCAGGCTGCGATCGCGCACCTGTTGCCAGCAGCGCGCGACCTGCCGCTCAGTGCCGTGCTGCCGAATTGGAACCGACTGCCGGCTGCCGAAATCCGCTGCAGCGCACGGTACCGCGACGCGCTATCGAAACTCGGCTGACGCTCATCCCAGCCTGACGGGCGGCCGGCCGAGCGTCGCGCCGATGATTTCTAAACTGCCCTCGATCGTGCGCGCCCACGTCAGCGCCGATGGCGTTCCCCGCGCGGGCGGCCCCTGCCGCCCCAGAGTCGATGGCAGATGTACAAAACCGCTCTTCATCGGCCAGGGCGCGCGGCGCGCCTGTTCGAGCGCGCTATAAAGCACCGCATTACACAGATAACCGCCCGCGTCGCGCGACAGCACCACCGGCAAACCGCGATGCCGCAACCGCTGGGCAATCAAATTGGTCGGCACACTCGCGACCAGACTGTCCGGCCCTTCCGGCGACAGCGCCGCAGCATCCGGAAACCACCCGGCGGCATCCGGCAACCACCGCGCCACGTTCAGCCCGCGCGTCTCGATGGTGAAGCCACTGGCCTTGCTGGAAACGCCGAAATGCAGCGTCACCGACGGCCTGAGATCGTGGATCAGCTCAGCCACCAACTGCGGGCCGGCACGCCATTGCGTTGGCAGCACCGCGAACTCGCATTTATAGCCCGGCCAGCGGCGGCGCGCGATGGCGGCCAGCTCCGGCACCAGTTGCGTGGTGGCGTTGTCGGGTACTCCGGGAAACGGCCCGAACCCGGTGATCAGCAGCAAGGGGCGTCTGGCAACCATAGACAAAGGATAGCCCCGGACAGTGCCGGCAGAAAGAGTAGTGCGGGCAAGTCACCCTTGAGCGATGTCGCACGGCGGCAAAGCAGCCGGATCTCACGCCGGAAGGTTCATCAGCCGCACCACCGTATCCACCGCGCGAGTGGCAACAATCCGCCCGTGCCGCACATCGTCTTCGAGGGCCTCGACCTGACGGCGGATCTCAGGGTTCGTCTTCACGGCCGCCAGCAACCGTTCCTGCAACATATCGCGCATCCACGCGACGGCCTGATCCTGCCGCCGGGCCTGGAACTCGCCGCTTTGCGTCAGCCGATCGCGATGCTCGCGGATCTTGGCCCACATCACATCCAGGCCGCGGTTCTCCACTGCCGACGCCACCAGCACCGGCGGCAACCAGCTCGCGGACTGCGGCGTGAGGATATTGAGCGCGCTTTGATAGTCGGACGCCGTGCGCCGGGCGCGATTCTGGTTGTCGCCATCGGCCTTGTTGATGACGAGCATGTCGGCAATCTCGATGACGCCCTTCTTGATGCCCTGCAGGTCGTCGCCACCGCCCGCCAGCATCAGCACCAGGAAGAAATCCACCATGTCGGCGACAGCGGTTTCCGACTGTCCGACGCCCACCGTCTCGACGATGACCACGTGGAAGCCTGCCGCCTCAACCAGGATCATGCTTTCCCGCGTGCGCCGCGCCACGCCGCCGAGCGTGCCGGCCGTCGGCGAGGGACGGATGAAAGCGTCGGGGTTCGTGGCCAGCCGAGTCATGCGCGTCTTGTCACCGAGGATCGAGCCGCCAGTGCGCCGTGATGTCGGGTCGATGGTCAGCACCGCAACACGATGACCCTGGTCGATCAGGTTGAGACCGAGTTGATCGATCGTGGTCGATTTGCCGACACCCGGCACACCTGTCACGCCGATGCGCCATGCGTTGCCGGTGAAGGGCAGCAGCGCTTGGAGCAAGTCCTGAGCATGTGCCGTGTCGGCCTCGCGGGTACTCTCGACCAGCGTGATGGCGCGCGCGAGGATGGCGCGATCACCGGCGCGAACGCCGGCAGCGAGCTCATCGACGCTCATGATCGCGCGACCGGTACGCCCGGATGTCATCATTGCCTCCAATCAGTTGGGGAGAACTTGGCAAGTATCCCGAGTCTCGCCAAGCCCTGACATCCATAGTCTGACAAAAGTGCCGTCAACAGGCGGCCACAAGCCTGGGCTAGATGCCAACAGGTGTGGACGGAGCGCAGGTTGCAGCAGCCTCATCGCGCTCCTAATGTGCGTCGCGGTATGCCGTCTTTGAGGGGGACGTCGGATCATGGAGCTGTCACCAGTTGCGTACGCGGCCATCATTGCCTGCGTTGGCGTGCTCACATTCGTTTTCCTATGGCACTCGACCAGCGGATTGCCGGGAATCATCAAGGCGGTCGCGCGGCTCGCGCTCGTCGCAGTCGTGATGCTGCCGCTGGGCCTCGGCCTGTTCACGACATTTGAATCCAAACGCGCTCCGTCTGGTTCCATGCCTGACCAGTATGCGCGAGAGGCGCCTGCGCCACAGCCATCGCCTGGAACGGCTCCGCCTGCCGGCGCACCGCCGCCTTCGAGCGAATCCGCGCCGCCAGCACCCACCATGAACGCGCCGCCACCGCCGCCCCGGCCACCGTCAATGCAGCCCCGCTCGGCGCGGCCGCAGCAGCCGGGCACCGCGCCAGACGCGTCCAGCGATATTGGCGCCGCCCCGCCACCTGCCGCCGCTCCGGCCCCGCCGCCAGCGGCAGCCGAGCAGACCGAATGGGATATCGTCCCGGTCTATTACGGCACCGACCGCGCCAAGAGCACGGAGCAACCGCGCATCGACTACGGCTCGGACCGGAACCGCAAGCTGCAGCTCGGGCAGGCCCTCGTCACCGTGCCGAAGTCACATCAGGTGCCGAACGTCGAGCGGCCCTGGGTGTACACTATTCCGTTCACCAACATCGTGATCTGGAGCGAAACCGAAGATCCCAAAAAGCACTTCACGATGAAGGAGATCCGCGAGCTGACGCAGGCGGAATTCGTCGAACTGGTGCGCAAACGGCTTGAGGAATCGAAAGAATACAAGAACCACGCGCTGGTGTTCGTGCACGGTTTCAACACCAGCTTCGACTTCGCCGTCTATCGCACCGCGCAGATCGCCTACGACCTCAAATTCGACGGTGCGCCGTTCCTGTATAGCTGGCCCTCGAAAGGCCAGTTTGGCGTGCAGGATTACAGCTATGATCGCGAAAGCTCAGGAGCTGCCGAACCTTATCTGCGGCAGTTCCTGGAGATCGTGGCGCGCGAAACCGGGGCCAAGAGCCTCAGCATCATCGCGCACAGCATGGGCAATCAGCTTCTGCTGCCGGTGCTGCGCGACCTGAAGCGTTCCGCGCCGCCCGGTATCGAGATTTCGCAGGTTATTATGGCAGCGCCCGACGTCGATCGCGACAACTTCAATTTCATCGCCAGCGAGATCAAGGGCATTAGCAAGGGCGTGACGCTCTATGCTGCAGCCAACGACCGCGCCATGATCGCCTCGCGCCGCTTCTGGGGTGGCGTGCCGCGCGCAGGCGATGTTCCCGAAACCGGGCCGGTCATCGTGCCGGGCGTCGACACCATCGACGTGACCGCGATCAACACCGACATGTGGTCGCTCAACCACTCTGGCTATGCTGAGAAAACCACGCTGCTCGACGACATCCGGCAGTTGATCCAGACTGGCAAGCGGCCGCCGAAGGAGCGCGTGCCGTCGCTGGTCGAAATCACCAACGCCAACGGCATGTTCTGGCGCTATCCGGCTCAGTAGACGCCGCGGGAGGGGGCCGGCACGAACAACGCCCCCGCCATCCAGTCACCATGGATCGGCTGTGAGCTGCCGATCCAGGTGCTGCAATCTCCAATCAGTCCGCGAGAGGCGGCAGCATTTTGCCCGGGTTCATGATGTTGAGTGGATCGAGCGCCTGCTTGATCTGCCGCATCACGTCCAAGCCGGCGCCATGCTCGGCATCGAGATACTTGATCTTGCCCTGCCCGACGCCATGCTCTCCCGTGCAGGTGCCTTCCATGGCAATCGCGCGCTTGGCCAGGCGATCGAGGAAGCCCTTCACCTTCGCCACTTCTTCCGGATTGTTCATGTCGAGGACGGGCGACGTATGGAAGTTGCCATCGCCGACGTGACCGACGATCGGCGCGATGAGACCGGTCCGTTCGATGTCGGCTTTGGTCTCCAGCACGCACTCGGCCAGCCGCGAAATCGGCACGCAGACGTCCGTCGCCAGGACGTCGAGCCCCGGCCACGTGGTGCGTACCGACCAGTAGACATCGTGGCGTGCCTTCCACAGCCGGCGGCGGTCTTCCTCGCGTTCCGCCCAGTCGAAGCGGATGGCGCCTTCCGCGCGCGCGATCTCCTCAAACATGCGCACCTGATCCGGTGCCGACACTTCCGAGCCATGAAACTCAAGAAACAGTGTCGGACTTTCCTCGAAACTGGTCTTGGAATGAACGTTGATCGCCTTGATCTGCAGTTCGTCGAGCAGCTCCATGCGCGCGATGCCGAGACCTAACTGGATCGCCTGGATCACGGAATTGCAGGCGCCTTCCAGTGACTTGAAGGGGCATACGGCCGCCAGCGTCACTTCCGGAATACCGTACAGGCGCACGGTCAATTCGGTGATCAGGCCGAGCGTGCCCTCCGAGCCGATCAGCAGCCGCGTCAGGTCATAGCCGGAGGAAGACTTCCTGGCCCGGCGCGCGGTGCGCACGATCTGACCGTCGGGCATCACAGCCGTGATGTTGAGGACGTTCTCGCGCATCGTGCCATAGCGTACGGCGTTGGTGCCTGATGCGCGCGTCGCCGCCATACCGCCGAGCGTGGCCTCTTCCGCGCCGGGATCGATCGGAAAGAACAGGCCCATGTCGCGCAGATGATCGTTGAGCTGCTTGCGCGAGACGCCCGGCTGGACGACGCAGTCGAGATCGCGTTCGTTGACCTGCAACACCTTGTTCATGCGCGTGAAGTCAACACAGATGCCGCCCTGCGGCGCATTCACGTGGCCTTCCAGCGAGGTGCCCGCGCCGAAGCCGATGATCGGCACGCGATGCTCGCGCGCGATCAGGACGATGTCGCGCACCTCTTCCGTCGTCTCTGGCCACACCACCGCGTCCGGCGGCTGGTTGCCGATCCAGGTCAACGTGTGGCCATGCTGGCTACGGATCGCCTCGCCCGTCTGCAGCCGTTCGCCAAAGCGCTGTTGCAGCACTGCAATTGCCGTCGCGATTTTGGTTTTGTCGTGTTGAGAGACGGCTTCTGCTTCCATTGCTTCTCACCCTGTTCGACCGACGTCTTGCGCCCGGCTTGCAAATTGGCGCGGATGCTAGTCGCGCCTGCCCCGCGATGCAATTGCCCCCGACGCTACCTTATTTTTTGCTGATTTCTCACTGTCTTGAAGACCGCTGCTGCAGCAGATGCAAATGTCACATCAAGTGGAGAACGTAAAAATCAGTGTGAGGAGTTCCTTCCGCCGCCATCTGATTTGCAGTACGAGAGCGGATGGGGCCGCACCGGCTTCATGGGGATTTTATAGGGAGTTTCAGTCATGTCTCGGAGGCTGCTCATGGCCGGCCTCGCCGTAGTGGCGGCTGGCTTCGTTTCCGGAGCTCAAGCCCAGCAAGCCGCTGGCGAGAAGTGGGTGCTGATCGGAAAGGGCCCGATCGACGCGACCAAGCAGAACGGATCGATCGATCTGTCGAAGGCTAGAGGCGCTTACAAATCCATCCGCCTGATCAATCGTCGCGGCGAGATCGACATCGTCAACGTCGATATCCGCCATGCCGCTGGCGGCAGTTCCGGCGAGCGCCGGCCTATCAATCTGAAGGCTGGTGAGCGCACCCGGCCCATCGTATTGCGCTCTGAGACCTTCCTGGAAGACGTGACGCTGTCGCTGAAGTCGCGGCCGGCCAGCGCGCCCGCGGGCCTCATCGAGGTTTACGGACTGCAGACCGCAGCCGGCGCGAAAATGGCGCGTCCGGCCAGCGGCAGCCGCGTCGTTGCCGGCAACACCACCTCCGAGCACAACACCTCCAAGCCCGGCACCGTGACGCAGGGCGGCGACGTGATGTTCGGTTTCCAGAGCGTCGGCTTCGCTGTCGATCGCGATACGGTGCGGGTTGGCGCCGAGATCGGCAAGTTCGACCGCATCCGCCTGCGCGTGCTGGAGAACGATATCCATCTCAACGAGTTGAAGGTGGTCTACTTCGACGGCGAGCCGGACGTCCTGGCTGTCAATGCCGAGCTGAAGCAGAACACCCGCAGCAACTGGTTCACGATCAAAGGCGACCGCTTCATTCGTGAAATCCAGATGAGCTATCGCTCGCGTCCGAACGTCAAGGGCATGGCACGCGTGGAGGTCTACGGTGACTACGCCGCCAACTGGCTCGGTCCGCAGGGTGAAGGCCGCAAGTACAATCAAGGCTGGGTGCTGCTCGGCGCAAAGGCTGCGGGCTTCATCGGCTTCGACAACGAGGCCATCCAGGTTGGCCGCAACGACGGCGGGTTCAAGCGCCTCCGCGTGAACGTCAAGGATCGCGCCATCACCTTGAACGAGCTGCGCGTCGTCTATCGCAGCGGCGCCGAGGACGTCGTCACGCCCAAGTCGCGTGTCGATGCCAACCAGTCCTATGGACCGATCGACATCAAGGGCGGCTCGCGCGCCATCAAGGAAATCCGCGCAAAGTATCGCTCGCGCTTCTTCGACAAGGACGCGATCGGCAAGGGCGCGGCCATCGTCGAAGTCTGGGGCCAGCACTGATCGCCCAACTCCAGGCGCTTATAACTTGTACTTCGTGTCAGGGCCGCCCCGTGCGGCCCTGATTTCATTTCCTATATACTCAACGGGACTCCACGTCGTCCTATTGGATGTGTTGAAATGATTGGAGAAATAGGAATGCTCAGCAAAATTGGACTGACGACAGCAGCTCTTGGCATGCTTATGCTTGCTGCTCCGGCATCCGCACAGACCGGCCCGCAGCCGACCCAGCCCATCGCGTCCATCACCGCCGAGCAAGCCATTGAAATCGCAAAGCAGCAGGGCGTCGTGACAGTCAAGGAAGTCGATCGCGACGATGGCGAGTGGGAAGTCGAGGGACGCGACGCCTCGGGCCGCGAAATCGAGGTCGACATCGATGCCAAGACCGGCAAAGTCCTGAAAGTCGACCGCGACTGATCTCACCTACGGGGCCATAGACATTGTCTATGGCTCCATCAATCGCGGCCGGGCTTCCGAACCAAGCCTCCCCCTGCCATACTGAATGGATTGATCCACCAACAAGCACTGGAGTGCCCCCACGTGAAGACCCGCGCCGCCATCGCCCTTGAAAAAGCCAAGCCACTCGAGATTGTCGAGGTCGATCTGGAAGGCCCGAAGGCGGGCGAAGTGCTGGTCGAGGTCAAGGCCACCGGTATCTGCCATACCGACGAATTCACGCTGTCCGGTGCGGACCCCGAAGGTCTGTTCCCCGCCATTCTCGGTCATGAGGGCGCGGGCGTGGTCGTCGATGTCGGCCCTGGCGTGACCAGCGTCAAGAAGGGCGACCACGTCATCCCGCTCTACACGCCGGAATGCCGCCAGTGTCCGTCGTGCCTGTCGCAAAAGACAAACCTGTGCACGGCCATCCGCGCCACGCAGGGCCAGGGCCTGATGCCCGACGGCTCCAGCCGTTTCTCATTCGAAGGCAAGCCGGTGCATCACTACAT
>JAEZBZ010000186.1 GCA_023412745.1 Pseudomonadota bacterium
GCAGGCTTGCTTGACAGCACGCGGCAGTGCTCCTTATATCGCCGCGGCTTGGCGGGATAGCTCAGGTGGTTAGAGCGAAGGTCTCATAATCCTTAGGTCGGCGGTTCGAGTCCGCCTCCCGCTACCAGCGTTCCCCTCACTTTGGGGATTGCGTTATGGGCTCGCTCGTTGCAGCAGGATCGTGGTTGCGCTGCTTTCCCGACAAAAGACCCATATCACATTGCAATTATTCATCTAATTGGCACTTTGCCCCAATTGAAATCACCGTAACATGCTCCTTGGTGCGGCTACGGCGGCCAGATAAATTGACAGTGTCATTTGACAGTCCTCCAGCACTCGGTGCGCGCCAGTTGGTTGAAGGCCTTGTGCCGAGACAACATCTGACAGTCTGTGACGAGGAAGTTCCGGCCAGGTTTTTCGCGCCAACTGCAATGCGCACTGAACCTCGTTTGGGAGCGATCGTCCCATTTGCTCCGCTGCGCGACATAGAAACGACCTGTCGAAAGCCGGATTGTAAAACACCAGCACGTCGTCAGCGATGAACTCCAGAAATTCTGCCATTGCGATAGAAAGCGGCTGTCCGTCCTTTTCGAGCATCTCGTCAGTTATGCCTGTCAAGCGAACAATTTTTCTATCGAGAGGACGCCCACGCTCGTTTCTGACGAGTGTCGAAAAGCTCGTCGTTATACCAGTCTTGCTGTCTACAGCTATTGCACCGATTTCGATGATCTGGTGAGAGTTGGGATTGAGCCCTGTGGTTTCAATGTCAGCGACGATAAAGCGTTTGGGCAAGGAACGCACCTTCTGTCGTGGAGCGCGCCGTTTTCGCGTTTTGCTGTATTCAAGCGGTTCGGGAGTCGCCGTCTCGTTTGGCTGAGAACATCTACGCGGCCTCCAAAACCACGCCGCAATGACTATCAACATCACCAGTATTGCCAAAGCATCCATGGGCCGTCTTTCGCGCAATAGATCGATGAGAAGCAAAGCCACTTAAAGCTCTGGCTATAAATCCGTCTACGCACTATTTGGGGTTTCCCCAGGAAGCTGGAATCCGTAACCGGCAAAGTGATTAAAACTGGTGTGCTCCAAGCGATCTCGTTGCCCCGTATCTGTCACGTGCGATGATGTAACGCTTGCATCACCGACTTGCCGACGCAATCCGGCCATTGCTACGCGTACACAGTGGGATCACAGCGATTCCCAACCCGGCGCGGTGGCGCGCAGAAAGAAATGACCGAGCAGACCTTGGATCAGCCGATCGAACTGGAGGCGTCGGGAGCATCGTTCTCCACGGCGGTGCTCCAGGGCGACCGGGCGTTCAATTTCGCGCTCGCGCTGGCGGCGGCGCTGCCCGTCCTGCTGGTTATCCTGATGACGGGCTTCGCCGGCAGTTCCAGCTCGCAGCGGCGGATCGGCGATCCGAGCGGCGCCGACAGCGCCGTCAGTATCGAAATGGTGACGGACGCCGACCTGCGCAGCCTCTCGACGATTTCTGACAAAGCCCCCGGCCTGCCCGTTCCGCCGGTGCCGCCGCCTCCGCAACAGGCAGAACCGCAGGAAGCCCAGCCGCAGCCGGCTGAGCCTCCGCCGCCTGCCGAGGCAGAGGCGCAGCCTCCCGAACCGCCCGCGCCCGCAGAGCCGCCCGCAAAAGCCGCTGAACCAACCCCGACGCCCGAGATCGAGATCGACGAGAAAACCTTGGCCCTGCCGGTGCCCGGCCTGGAGCCTCCGCCGAAGAAGCAGGAGACCAAGCAGCCCGAGGCCAAGAAGCAGGAAACCAAGCAGGTTGAAGACAAACGCCAGCCGCCAACGAAGTCAGCGGAACAGGCCAAATCCGAGCCCGCCAGGCAGCGCCCGACACAACCCAAGTCATCGAAGACGGCCAGGCTCGACCTGACACCGCCGCCGACGACATTCATGGGGAGTGGCGGCGCCGGAGTCGAACGGCCTCCGGGGATCACGCGGTCGGGAGAGAACGATGCCTTCGCCCAGGGTGTCATCCGCGCCCTGCAGCGCACGATGCCCCAGCTCAGCAACACGTTTGGCCGCGTCACCGTGCGCATCACGCTGGATATGAACGGCAGTCTGGTCAGGACCGAGGTCGTGCGGCAGTCCAACGTCGCCGGGCTGGATCAGAACGTCGTGTTCGCCACGCGGCAATCGAGCTTTCCGTTCCCACCGCGCAACGCCGTCCCGGCGGATCTGGTTTTCGTGGTCACCTACATTTATCGGTAGCGGAAGTGCCGACGCTGCGGCATGCCTTTAGAACTTGTAGGCAAGTCCGAACATCAGATCGTGTCGGTCGAGATCGATCTTCGTCGGCGTCGGCGGATTGTTACCGACAATGGTCGTCTTGCCGTTGAAGTCCGCATATTTGTAATCGAACCGCGCGATCATATTCCGAGTCAGCGCATACTCGAGGCCAGCTCCAAGCGTTATGCCCAACATCGTGTCATGGCCATGGTTATCCAACGGCTGTAAATAGCCGACCTTCACGTTTCCAGCAGCCACACCCACCGCGACATACGGCATAAATCGATCCATCGCATAGCCAATCCGGGTGCGGCCCCCCACCGACCAGTCAGAAGACGCAAAACCAGTTACACCGGGATACAGCACCCCATTCTCGTAGTACGGGCTGTCACGATCTGCTGCATCACCAAACGTCACGTCGGCTTCGATGCCAAAGACAAAGTTGCTGGGTGTTTGCACGTTCATCCCGGCGTATGCACCACCGATGACGCGATCGAGCTCGTTCGACGTTGAATAAGTCCGTCCGTTGAAAGGCCAAACAAAAGCGGTGTCCGCGGTTGCCCAACTCTGCCCGACCTGGGCGCCGACGTAGAAACCCGACCAATTGAAGCTCGCCCCACGATCAGCGGCCATCGCATCATGACCCAACCCGCCGCAACACAAGGCGGCAAACGCCGTCACCGCTATCCGAGATTGCCGCATCATCCCCCCGCACCCATCTCGCCCCGAGATGATTCGCGGCAATTTTACCATGGTTCGCTCAGCTAACGCCAAGTCTCGGATCGGTAACGTCATTCGCGCCCGACCGGAACGTCTCTACCCCACCGCCTTGGCGAAATTGGCGAAGAACTCGTCCGCGTTCTTCTTCGCGACGCTGCCGATCAGGCGGCCCCCGAGTTGGGCGATCTTGCCGCCGACCTGCGCGTCGACGTCGTAGATGAGAAGCGTCTGGCCGCCGTCGGCATCTTCCAGGCGGACATTGGCGCCGCCCTTGGCGAAGCCTGAAATACCGCCATCACCCTGCCCGCTGATGCGATAGCTGTTGGGCGGGTCGAGGTCGGACAGCGTAATGCTGCCCTTGAAACGAGCCCCCACCGGGCCGATCTTGATTTTGGCCACGGCATGGAAATCGGTATCGCTGGTTTTCTCCAGGCTCTCGCAGCCCGGAATGCACGCCTTGAGCACGTCCGCGTCGTTGAGCTTGGCCCATACGGTCGGACGATCCGCGGGAAGCAAAACTTCCCCGTTCATGTTCAGTGCCATGATGTGTCCTGCAGCATGAGTGCGGCGCGCCCCCGCCAGGGAACGCGCCAGGGTTCGTCTCAGGCCAACTTGGCAACGGCGCGCTTCGCCATCACCGCGATGAGATGCGCGCGATAATCGGCGCCCGCGTGGATGTCGGTGTTGAGATCGGACGCATCGACCGTGATGCCATCGAGCGCCTTCACCGCCAACGCACCTTTCAGCGCGATCTCCATCGCCGGCACGCGAAACACGCCAGCCTGCCCCGCACCCGTGACGGCGACGCGTACGTCGGCGCCGTGCTGGGCCACCGCCACGCCAACCAACGCGTAGCGCGACGCCGGATTGGCGAACTTGGCCGGCAGCGGAAAGCTGATCGCGGTTATTACCTCGCCTTCGTCCAGCGCCGTCGTGAACAGGCCCTGGAAAAAATTGTCCGCCGCGATCTCGCGCTTGTCCGTGTGCACCGTTGCGCCCAGCGCCAGCAGCGCCGCCGGATAGTCGGCTGCCGGATCGTTGTTGGCGACCGAGCCACCGATGGTGCCCAGATTGCGCACATGCGGATCGCCGATGCCTTCAGCCAGCGCCGCCAGCTCCGGCAATGCCGCCCTGACCACACGCGATTCCGCCACCGAGGCATGCGTCGCCATGGCGCCGATGGTCAGTGCCGAGGACGACACCTCGATCTTGCGCAGCTCGGCGATGCCGCCGAGATCGATGATGTTCTCCGGCTGCGCCAGCCGCTGCTTCATGGTGGGAATGAGCGTCTGGCCGCCGGCCAGCAGCGTCGCGCCCGGATTGGCCTTCAATGCCAAGTCGACCTCATTCAGCGAGTGAGGACGGCGATAATCGAATGCGTACATGTCTGTCTCTCCCTCACTCTGCGGCTTGCTTGGTGACGGCCTTCTGGGCCGCGCGCCAGACCGCCTGCGGCGTCGCCGGCATGGCGACGTCCTCATGCCCGAGCGCATCGGTAATGGCGTTGATCAGGGCCGGTGGCGCCGCGATGGCGCCGGCCTCGCCGCAGCCCTTCATGCCCAGCGGGTTCGACGGGCATGGCGTGCTGGTCATCGACACCACATACGAAGGCAGATCGTCAGCCCGCGGCATGCAGTAGTCCATATAGCTGGCGGTGATGAGCTGGCCGCTGTCGTCGTAAACGGCGCCCTCCAGCATCGCCTGGCCGACGCCCTGGGCAATGCCGCCGTGCACCTGTCCCTCGACGATCATCGGGTTGATGAGGATCCCGAAGTCGTCGACGGCCGTCCAGCGATCGATCCTCGTGTGGCCGGTGTCCGGGTCGATCTCGACCTCGGCAATGTGCACGCCCGAGGGGAACGTGAAGTTCTTCGGGTCGTAGAACGAGCCTTCCTTGAGACCGGGCTCGATCACTTCCGGATCGAACTTGTGGGCGACATAGGCCTGCAGCGCCACCTCGCCGAAGGTCATCTTCTTATTCGTGCCGCGTCCCAGGAATTCGCCGTTCTCGAAGTCGACGCTGTCCTCGGGCACTTCCATGCAGGCGGCAGCGACGCGCTTGCCCTTGGCGACGATCTTCTCCGCGGCCTTGACGATGGCCGAAGCACCGACCGCACCCGAGCGTGAGCCGTACGTGCCCATGCCCATCTGCACCTTGTCGGTATCGCCGTGGACGATCGAAACCTGATCGATGGGCACGCCGAGCTTCGACGCAATGACCTGGGCGAACGTCGTCTCATGGCCCTGGCCATGGCTGTGCGAGCCGGTGAGCACTTCGATCGTGCCGACTGGGTTCACGCGGATCTCCGCGCTTTCCCAGA
>JAEZBZ010000334.1 GCA_023412745.1 Pseudomonadota bacterium
CCTGGCCACCATGCTGGGTCGCGGATGAGCTGAATACGCTGCCGACCTTTCCGATCAGCTTGCCGCCGGCCCACAGACCGCCCGTCTGATCGAGGAAATTCTTCATCTGGGCCGGCATGTTGCCGAAACGGGTCGGCACGCCAATGATGATCGCATCGTAGCTCGGCAGTTCGTCTACCGTGGCAATCGGCGCGGGCTGGTCGAGCTTGAAACCGCTCTTCTTGGCAATCTCTTCCGGCACAAGTTCCGGTACGCGCTTGATGATGGCTTCGGCGCCGGCCTCGCGGACGCCGTCCGCAACCGCCCCCGCCATCTTCTCGATATGTCCGTAGCTTGAGTAGTAGAGAACAAGAACGCGAGTCATGATCGTCTCCAGCTTCCGTTGGGATTTCTGTTGAAGGACGGCGTCAACGCCGCCCGATGATTTACAAACGCGAGAAGTGGCCGAGGTTGCAGACTTGACGCCGATTGCCTGCCGGAACCGGCCTGCAATCGGCGCTTTGATCGTGGACTATGCGGCGAGATCGAACAGCAGCACCTCGGCCCCGTCGGTCGTCCCGGCAAGATCGAGAGAACCGGACGTTTCGACCGCCACACCGTCTCCGGCCGACAACTGCTGGCCGTTGAGCGACACACGCCCGCTCGCGACCTGGATCCAGGCAGCGCGGCCAGGCTTCACCTCGTGCGAAACCGCATCGCCATCCCCCAGCACGCTCGCGTAGAGATCGACATCCTGATGGATTGTGACCGACCCATAGCGGCCGCTGCGCGAACCGATGAGCCGCAGCGTTCCGCGCTTTTCCTCGGTGCTGAAGGTCTTCTGTTCATAGCTCGGGGTAAGGCCCTTCTTTTCGGGTACGATCCAGATCTGAAGAAAGTGGACCGGCTCCGTCTTGGAGGCATTGAACTCGCTATGCCGGATGCCGGTGCCTGCCGACATGCGCTGCAGATCACCGGGCCGGATCACCGAGCCGGTACCTATGCTGTCCTTGTGTTGCAGAGCACCCTCGAGGACATAAGAGATGATCTCCATGTCGCCATGCGGATGCGTGGGAAAGCCGCCGCCCGGGGCTACGCGATCATCGTTGATGACCCGTAGCGCCCCGAACCCCATGTGATCGGGGTCGTAGTAGTGGCCGAACGAGAAGCTGTGTTTGCTGTCAAGCCAGCCGAAGTTTGCCCGTCCGCGCTCTTCCGATTTCCTGAGAACCAAAGTCATGTTCGCCTCCGGTTGATCTCTGCGACCCGCCTCGGGTCGTCGTGTTGACGCAAAGGTATGTTGACGCGATTGGAGATGCAATCTAGTGACTTGAACGCACACTGCTTCCTATTGGGATACAATAGTCATGGACAAACTCGACGCCATGATCGCCTTCACCAAGGTCGTGGGACTGGGAAGTTTCGCTGAAGCTGGCCGCAACCTCGGCCTCACGCGCTCGGCCGTCAGCAAGGCAGTGATGGAACTGGAGCAGTTTCTTGGGGCCCGCCTGCTCGACCACACCACCCGCCGCGTCAGCCCGACGGAAGCCGGCCTCGCCTACTACGAGCGCTGCCAGGGCATCCTCTCGGCGATAGAAGAAACCGAGCTGCAGGTCTCACGCTTGCACGAAGAACCGCGCGGCGTCCTGAAGGTCAACGCGCCCATGTCGTTCGGCATCACCTACCTCGGCGATGCGGTGGCCGATTTCATGTGCCTGTATCCGGACCTCAGGATCGAGCTGATCCTCAACGACCGGTTCATCGATCCATTGGAAGAAGGCGTCGATGTCACGATCCGCATCACGGAACTGGCCGATTCAAGCCTTATCGCCCGCAAGCTCGCCCCGGCGCGCCTGATCCTGGCGGCTTCACCCAACTACATCGCCGCGCACGGTGCACCGCAAACGCCGAAAGATCTCGCCGATCATCGCTGCCTGACCTACGGCCGCAGCACATCGATGCAACGCTGGCAGTTCATGCGCGACAGCAAGGAATTCTCGGCCGTGGCGCCGTCATTCCTGTGCTCGAACAACGGCGATGTGCTGCGTGCGGCCGCTCTGCGCGGCACCGGCATCGCGGCACTTCCCACGTTTCTCGTCGGACCGGACGTCAAGGCCGGACGCTTACGGATCCTGCTAGCGGACTATGAGTTGTCGCCACTCGGAATCTACGCGCTCTATGCGCCCAACCGCTATCTGGCCGCCAAAACGCGCCTGTTCATCGATTTTCTCGTCGCGCGCTTCGGCCATTCGCCAGCCTGGGATGATTTCTGATTCCGGCGGGCAGGCAATTGCTTGCGTGATACGACACGCCGCCGGATCATCCGCCAACAAACTGATTGCATCGTGAAGCACGCCGTCGCCCTTGACACTCAGCCTCTGACGGGTTGTCCTTGACGCTGCTTTCGCATCGAGCAACACGACTCTTTGTCGTGATTTATCCCGTTCGCAGCCGTTTTTGCTGATCAACGGTCATGATCCTTCAGCAGCCGAGGTGCCGAATCCGCTGTGTCTAAACCTGTGCCGCAGCATGATGGAAAGGATTGGCTGGGTCCGCTGGTCGAGGCCACGGGCGCGGGCACTTACGAATGTGATACGGCCGGTTGGCGCTGGTCGCCGCAATTGCGCGTCATTGCCGGACATTCGGCAGATGACAGCGCGAATGACAGCACGCTGCTCGACATCACGTATCCTGACGACCGTCGCCGTGTCGCCGAAACGCAGGAGAGCGCATCACGGCACGAAGGCTCGCACGCCTACGACATCGAATACCGCATCCAGCGTCCGGACGGGGGAATCCGCTGGATCAGGGATACCCGGCGCGTCTATTCCGCCTCGGGTGGCCAGGGCGCCGATCGCATCGTCGGGCTCGTCCATGACATAAGCGGACGCAAGCAGGCAGCGGAAGCGTTGCGCAACAGCGACGAGCGTTTCACTTCGGTCCTGATGATGGCTGCCGACTGGTACTGGGAGCAGGACGAGAACTTCCGTTTCGTCAGCATTTCCGACAGCGTGCTCAGCCTGTCGGGAACGGCGGTCGAATCGCACATCGGCAAATGCCGATGGGAACAGCCGCATGTCGGTGTAACGCCCGAGCAATGGGCGGAGCATCGCGCGATACTCGAACGACATGAGTCGTTTCGCGATTTTGAGTATCGCCGTATCAACGACAAGGGCAAAGCGATCTGGATATCGGTCAGCGGCGATCCGATCTTCGATGCCGACGGCAAATTCAAAGGCTATCGCGGCACCGGACGCAACATCGCCGAGCAGAAGACCTGGGACGAAACCCAGCGGCTGCTGGTCAGCGAACTGAACCACCGCGTCAAGAACACGCTGGCGACCGTGCAGGCCATCGCTTCAAATACGTTGTCGCGAACGCGCGATCCGGCGCGCTTCGTAGAGACATTCTCGGGACGCATTCAAGCTCTCGCCAGCGCTCACGCGCTGCTGACAAGTGCCAGTTGGCAGGGCGCCGATCTCAAGCAACTCGTGACCGATCAGTTGGCCTTGCGCGGAAGCGGCCGCGATGACCGCATCCAAAATTCCGGCCCCGACGTGCACCTGGAACCGCATATCGCGCTGCCGATGGCGCTCGTCATTCACGAACTCGGCACCAACGCCCGCAAATACGGCTCGCTGTCCGCCGCTGAGGGCAAGGTCGCCATTGAATGGAGCGTGGTGGACAATGCCGGCCGGCCGACGTTGAAATTCAAATGGATCGAAAGCAACGGCCCCAAGGTCAGCCTACCGGCGTCGCGGAGTTTCGGGTCGGTGCTGATCGAGCGCAGCCTCGCCTTTTCGCTCGGTGGCGAAACCACGCTCAGCTTCGAGCCGGCCGGGCTGACGTGCGCGATCAGCTTGCCGTTGGATCCCATGCCGCACGGGCACGGTCTGGCGGTCAAACCGGATTGAGCGCGCTAGACTTGCGGATGCTCCGGGCGCACGCCTATTCCGATAAGCCGAGCGGGGAAACGCCGCAGAAATGGAAATCTAGCCAGTAGCCTCACTAGAAGAGGCGGTTGCTGCATCTCGGCCGACGCGGTCGCATGCTGACCCAACATTTGCGCGATGATCCTCTTCTGAACCTGCACCTGCATGAACTGTGTCACCTTGGTCGGCCATTCGCGGCGGCGCTGGACCGCCTCCAGGTCCGTGTCGCTCAGTGTTCCGGTGCGCAGCGGTTCTGCCAGGATATTGGCCGCGGCCACGGCATCCTGCACGGCCAGGTTCACGCCAACGCCGCCCACCGGCGACATGGCATGTGCCGCATCCCCGATGCAAAGCAGGCCCGAACGCCACCATGTCTTCAGGCGATTGACCTGCACGACCAGCAGCTTGATCTGGTCCCAGTCCGTCAGTTCGTCGGCGCGCGAGGGATCGACATTCAGCAGCAGGCGCAAGTCATCGCGGAAAGCCGGCAAGCCGCACGCACGAACCTCATCATTTGCGCCCTTGGGAATGACGTAGGCGCACTGCCAGTAGTCGCCACGGTTCAGCATGATGAAAATACGGCCAACGCTGAAGCGCCCCTGAGTATCCTCAGTATCGCCCGGCAGGCGCGACAGGCGGAACCACAGCACGTCCATTGGCGCGCCCAGATCTATCACCTCAAGGCCCGCCGCTTCCCGCATGATTGAACTGCGCCCGTCACAAGCTACGGCGAGGGTAGACCGCACGATCATGTCGCCGTCGGGCGTCCTGACGCGTACCGCATCCGGCCGGCCATCTTTCAGGACGAGCCCGGTCGCTTCCGCCCGCATGTAGAGCTTGAAGTTCGGGAACGCCTGCGCCCGCTCCGCCAGGAAATTCAGGAAGTCCCATTGCGGCATCATCGCGATGTAGGGCGCCCGCACCGGCAGCTTCGAGAAGTCCGCAACGGGGACGGTCTTATCGCCGAAACGCCCGTAGATTTGTGGCATCTGCTGATGCGGCAGCTTCAGGAAAACATCGAGCAGGCCGAGATCGGCCATGATCTCCATGGTCGAGGGATGAATGGTGTCGCCGCGGAAATCGCGCAGAAAATCGGCATGCTTCTCCAGCACGACCACATCAACACCGGCGCGGGCAAGCAGATAGCCGAGCATCAAGCCGGCAGGTCCGCCGCCGACAACAGTGCAGGTGGTTTCGACCACGTCAGTCATCAGCGCGCATTCCGCAAGACCAAGGCAATCGCTGGCCGCAGCGATAACTGCGCCGCGCGCCAGTCTACACGATCCAGTTCCGGAGTCCGCGTCCCGGGTCCCGCGCAAGCGTCGGACAGATAACGCGCGGCCTCAGTCGGCGACCACGATAATGTGCACGCCGAGCGCCTCAGCCTCGTCAATCAGCAGATGGTTGGGATCGATCGCGCCAGGGCGCAAGCCCTGACTCAACAGAAAATGCCGCGTCTTGTCGAGATCGCTCGAGGTCAGCGTGATCGCACCGACGGCCGGCATCGGCGGGCGCTTGATCCGGCCGAACTGCTCGGCCGCCCCACGGGCATCGACGAAACGCACCGCGCCACGATCAAGCTTCACGCCCAGCGGCGTCGTCAAGCCATCGATCGGCCTGTCGAGCAGCCGCGCGAAACGGGCTGCGGCCTCGCGCGGCTCTGGCACGACAAGGATGGCTTCCTTCAGTCCGGTGATGCCATTCTCGGTCGGCAGATAGCGTTCCTGCCACATATGCTCGGGCGTGTGATGCGTAACCGCCTGCACCCGCGCCTCGGCAAAATGCTCGAACGCCGCGCGCACCACCGTGAACGACAATTCCACCTGCTCGCCATTTGCGGCCTCAACGGTACGGCGCAGATGCACGGTCGGCTGCACCTTGAAACCTGCCGTCTCGATCTGGCCGGCGAACGCTTCCGCATCCGGCACAGCGAACGCAATCAGATGCACGCCGGTATGATGATTGATCGCTGCTTTCATATGACGCGTCACGGGACTGTCGACATCGCCGACGGGCGTCAGGATCTCAAGATAACCGCGCTGCAGCATGGCAAGTCTGTTGGCCGATCCGACCGGCTTCATATCACCGGTTCCCCCGTCGCGGGCGCCATGCACCGAATAGGGCGTCAGCGGGAATCCGAGCCGATCGAAAACGACCGAAGCCTGCTCCATGTCCGGGACCATCCAGCCCACATGGTCGAGAAAGACTTGTCCTGTTGTTGGCAGCTGTTCGCTCGGCGCAGACGAGGGCACAGACGGACTCCTTAGAAACGTAGGGCGGGCTCGCCGCAGAGGGCCGCGGCGATCAGCGTTGAGGTTACCGGACAGTCAGGCGATACCCTCCGTATCGGTCATGCGCAAGCCGCTTGCGCGCGCGCCTCGCAGCCATCTCGCGTGCGTATCGTCGATTGCCTTTGTTTCGCCTGAGACACGGGCTTGACTCGGACTAGCGTGTAGGACATCCTGCCGCAGTCGTTGAAGGTTCGGCCTTTGACTTCAACAAAAGCTATACGGGCTAAAACGGCCCAAGTCTGGGGAGACACGACGCCGGGAACGACGGACACCGTCGTTCCCGCGCTGGTTTTCAGAGCCCATTTTGCGATTTTTCATCCATCTTGTGACGCGTCTCGCCACGTGCAGGCGCGCGGGCTGGCGGTGCCCTCAGCGTCAAATGCCGCACGTGGCGTTTGACGTCCTCCGCGCACTGCCGCAACGTTGTCCGAGCACGACAAATGATCTGGCTTTCCGATGAAGAAAATCGCTCTGGTTGCGCACGATTCCCGCAAGCCGCTACTGGTCGACTGGGTCGGCCGGCATATCGACACCTTCCGCAAATTTGATCTCGTCACCACAGGAACAACCGGCAAGATCCTGCTCGAAAGCTATCCTGACCTGAAGATCGAGCGGCTCGAGAGCGGCCCGCGCGGCGGCGACCAGCAGATTGGCGCGCGCATCGTCGACAACGCCATCGACGTGCTGTTCTTCTTCATCGACCCGATGACGCCCATGCCGCACGATGTCGACGTCAAGGCGCTGCTGCGCTTGGCGATCCTGTATGACGTGCCGTGTGCGTGCTCACCACGCGGCGCGGACATGATTTTGGAAGGAATCCGCCGCGCGCATGGGCTGACCACCGCGAAGTAACGCGACGGCTCAGCGCTTCATCGTGCTGCCGCCGTCCGGCTTCTCGATCACCCGCCGGCCCAGCGCCCAGCGGTGGACTTCCGACGGGCCGTCGTAGATGCGGAAGGCGCGCACGTCGCGGAAGATGCGCTCCACCACCGTATCGCGCGTCAGCCCGAGGCCACCGAGGATCTGCATCGAGCGATCCACCACGCGCATGATCGCTTCCGAACAGATCACCTTGGCCATCGAGCTTTCCGAGCCCGCCCGATGCCCCTGGTCGAGCAGCCAGGCGCAGTGATGGATCGACAGACGGCTGACATGCATATCCATGAGGTTATCTGCCAGCATGAAGCTGACGCCCTCATGCGCGCCGATAGGCTGGCCGAACGCCATCCGCGTACGTGCATATTCCGCCGCGATATCGTGCGCGCGCTGCGCCGAGCCGAGCCAGCGCATGCAGTGCGTGAGCCGTGCCGGCGCCAGCCGCACCTGCGCATAGCGGAAGCCTTTGCCGACTTCGCCCAGCACCGCTTCCGGCCCGACACGCAGATTCTCGATATCGATGACCGCGTGGCCGCCCATGAAGGACGAATCCATCGTATCCAGCGTGCGGGTGATCTTGAATGCCGGGTCGGGCAGATCGGCCAGGAACATCGTGGCGTCGTGCGGACCATCCCCGGTGCGCGCCATGATGATCGTGAACGCCGCGCCGTCAGCACCAGTGATCAGCCACTTGCGGCCATTGATGACATAGCCATCACCATCGCGCTCCGCGCGCGTCGCCAGCATCGACGGATCGGATCCGGCACCCGGATGCGGCTCGGTCATGGCAAAGCAGGAGCGCACCCGCGCAGTCGCCAGCGGCGCCAGATAGCGCTTCTTCTGTTCCGGCGTCGCGACCAGCTCCAGAAGATGAATATTACCTTCGTCCGGCGCCTGGCAGTGCAGCGCCACGGGCCCCAGGATCGAATATCCCGCCGCCTCCAGCACGACCGCCTTGCCGACGTGATCGAGACCGCGGCCGCCGTACGCCTCGGGCACGTGCGCCCCCAGCAATCCCGCAGCCCGCGCGCGCTCGTTAAGTTCGACCCGCAGCACGTCGGTCGGCCCGTGCGAGGTCCAGCGCGGATCGCTCTCGTAGGGGATGATCTCATCCTTGACGAACGCCCTGACCTGCTCTCCCAGCTCTTCCAGTTCCCGCGGCAGCGAAAAATCCATGCTCGGCCTCTTGTCCTTGCCTTCTGGCTTTTGTCAGGGAAGCTAAACCGCTCGCCGCATGATGCAACGTTTTCCGCTCCGGGCCATGCCGGAAATAGCCATCAGACCGCTGTCCGACGTCCGTGACAACGCTCGCAACGTGATCTAATTTCCCCGATCGGAAGTCCGCCCGCATTGAGCTGGACCATCTATCTAGGGAGTTTTTCATGGTCACGATCGGGGCGGATCAGCTTCGCGAATTCGTGCGCGATATCTTCATTGCTGCCGGCTGCGCCCAGGAAGAAGGCGAGCGACTGGGTAAATCCCTTGTAAGCGCTAACCTCGCCGGGCACGACAGCCACGGTGTCGTTCGCGTTCCTCGCTACCTCAAATGGAAGCAAGATGGCGATTTCGTCGCCAACCAGACCGTAGAGATCGTGCGCGAAACGCCGGTCCTGGCGGTTGTAGACGGCAAATTCGGGTTCGGCCAGACCACTGCGCCGCAGGCCGTCGAGATCGGCGTCAAGAAGTGCAAGGCCATGGGCCTGTCCGCCGTCGCGCTCCGCAATTCCGGCCACGTCGGCCGCCTCGGCGAGTGGGCAGAGATGGCCGCCGAAGCCGGGCTCGTGTCCATTCACTACTGCAACGCGGCGTCGAGCCTGCTAGTTGCCCCGTTCGGTGGCGTCGACCGTCGCTTGTCCACGGCGCCCTATTCCATCGGCGTTCCCCGTGACGGCAAGACGCCCCTGATCCTCGATTTCGCAACCTCGGTTGTCGCCGAGGGCAAGGTTCTGGTCGCCAGCCAGGGCGGCAAAAAGCTGCCCGACAATTCCCTGGTTGGTCCTGACGGCACGATCAACGGCGATCCACACCAGCTCTACGGCGACTATGAAGAGACCGGGCCACGCGACTATTCGCAGGGCAAAGGCGCCATCCGCGCGTTCGGTGACCATAAGGGCTCTGGCCTGGCGTTTATGGTCGAGATCTTGGGCGGCGCACTGACCGGCACGGGCGCTGCCTCACCGAACCGGCGTTGGGCCAATGGCATGCTGTCGATCTACATCGACCCCAAGCAGCTAGATCCGGTCGGTTTCTTCCCCACTGACGTCGAGCGGTATGTCGGCTTCTTCAAGAGCTCTCGCCCAATCGAGCCCGGCAAGGACGTGCTGGTGCCGGGCGAGCCGGAGCTCGCCACGCGCGGCAAACGTCTCGCTGAAGGCGTGCCGCTGCCGGATGACACCTGGGCCCGTCTAGTCGCGTGCGCCCGCAGCGTCGGCCTCGACGACGCCCGCAACAAAGCCACCGGCGCCGCCTGAACCACTTTCCTTGCCGGAACGCGCCCAAAAGCGCCGTTCCGGCCGCCACCCTCACTGCCAATCAAGGACCGAGACCCATGCTCAATCCGGATCTTCTCGAACAGCTGCGCGCCTTCGATACGCCCACCATCTGCAATGCGCTGGAAGTCATCGACAACAAGTTCCGCCGCGGTGACTTCAACACCCGGCCGCTGGTTGCCCCTTTCCCCGACCTGCCGCCAATGGTCGGCTATGCCCGCACCGCCACGATCCGCTCAATCCATCCGTCCGAGATGAACTCCGCCGACGCCCGCGCCCAGCGCATCGGCTATTACGAATACGTCGCCTCGCCGCCTGGCCCGCAGATCGTGGTGATCCAGGATCTCGACGGCCCGGATGTCGGCTTCGGCGCCTTCTGGGGTGAAGTTCAGAGCACCGTGCATAAGGCGCTCGGCTGCGCCGGCGTCGTCACCGACGGCAGCATCCGCGACATTCCGCAGTGGGCGCCGGGCCTCAACGTTCTGGCCGGCTCGATCATGCCGAGCCACGGCTATGTGCATCTGGCCGACTACGGCAAGGAAGTCCGCGTCGCCGGCATGCTGGTGCGCTCGGGCGACCTGATCCATGCCGACCGCCATGGTGCCGTGGTCATCCCGCACGACGTCGCCGAGAAAGTGCCGGTTGCGTGCGATTTCATGGCCCGCAAGGAAGCCGTAATTCTCGACATGGCGCGCAAGCCTGGTTTCAACGCTGCCATGCTGCGCGAAGCGCTGGCTAAGCAGGACGAGATTCACTGATGCGCAAAGTTATCTGCCTGCAGCGCATGCACCCGGCCGGCATGGAGATCCTCGAATCCCGGTCGGATATCCAGCTGATCGTGCCGGAAAGCCCTGAACCGCAACATTGGGAGCATCATCTGCCTGACGTCGAGGCGATCGCTGTGCGCATGCCGCGCATCGAGCGCTGGATGATCGAGAAGGCGCCGAAGCTGAAGGTCATCTCGCGCCATGGCGTCGGCGTCGACAACATCGACGTCACGGCCGCGACCGAGAAGGGCGTCATCGTTGCAACCGTCGGCGAGGCGAACGCCCCGTCGGTGGTAGAGCACACGCTGGCCATGATGTTCAGTCTGGCCAAGCGGCAAACGCAGTTCGATCACGCCACCCGCACCGGCGACTTCATGATCAAGAACAAGCTCGACGCCATCGACATCGCCGGGCGCACGATCCTGATTATCGGTCTCGGCCGCATCGGCAGCCGCCTCGCGGTGGTCTGCAACGCGCTCGGCATGCGCTGCATCGGCATCGATCCGGCCTTCAGCGCGGAGCAGATCCGCGCCATGGGCTGCGAGCCGGCAACCAACCTGCACGACGTCCTGCCGCAGGCGGATTTCGTGTCGCCGCATTGTCCGCTGCAGGACGACACCCGCAACCTGATCGGCGCACGCGAGCTGGCGCTGATGAAGCCAACCGCCTACGTCATCAACTGCGCGCGTGGCGGCATCGTCGATGAGGCGGCCCTGGTCGCGGCCCTCAATGCCGGCAAGATCAAGGGTGCCGGCTTCGACGTGATGGTCACCGAGCCGCCGAAGGCGGATGATCCGCTGCTGCAGTCGGACAAGATCATCCTGTCGCCGCACTCCGCCGCCAGCACCGCCGAAGGTCTTGCCCGCATGGCGTCCACGGTGGCCAACAACATCACCGACTACTTCGATGGCAAGCTGCCGCCATCGCACGTCTTCAATCCGGAAGTGCTCAAATAGCCAACGAACCCGGCAATCGGGGAGGAAACATGCGCAAGAACAAGATCAAAGCGATGCTGGCCGAAGGTGGCCGCGTCGTGAACGGCTGGTGCGCCATACCCAGCTCCTATTCGGCAGAGCTCATGGCGCATCAGGGCTTCGACAGCGTCTCGATCGACCTCCAGCACGGCCCGGTCGATTTCCAGGCCGCTGTCGGCATGATGCAGGCGATATCGACCACGGACGCCGTGCCGATGGCGCGGATTCCGTGGAACGATCCGGCCATCATCATGAAGATGCTGGACGCCGGCGCTTACGGCCTGATCTGCCCGATGATCAATACCAAGGCGGAAGCCGAGGCGTTCGTCGCGGCGGGTCGCTACGCGCCGATGGGCAACCGTTCGTTCGGCCCGAACCGTGCCGTGCAGTACGGCGGCGCGGATTACTGGCAGCATGCCAACGAGGAGGTCTTGCTGCTGGCCATGATCGAAACGACCAAGGCGCTCGCCAATCTCGATGAGATCCTGTCGGTGCCAGGCCTCAATGGCATCTATGTCGGTCCGGGCGACCTGTCCCTCTCGATGGGCTATGCGCCGACGCTCGATCCGGATGCGCCTGTGGTTCTGGAAGCGATGGAATCGATCCGCAGCCGTACCCGCGCTGCGGGCCTGATCGCGGGTGTGCATACTGACAGTGCGAAAACGGCGCTGAAGCGTTTCGACGAGGGCTTCCAGTTCTGCACGATCTTGAACGATGCCCGCCTTCTGGCCGCCGCCGCACAGGCTGAGGTGCGCGCCGTGAAGGGGCAGGCGCAGGCTCAAGCCGCCAAGACGTACTAAGCCTCAAACGTGATGCAGCAACCTCGATCAGTGGGGGTTGCCGCAATGCTTTCTTGGAAAACGAAGCGTGATGTGCGCGCCAGGCGCACGATTGCAGAATTCGATCGTGCCGCCGAGACCCTGCGCGAACGCCCGGATCAAGCGCATGCCCAGAGTCTTGAACGCCGCGCTGTCGAAATCCGCCGGAAGTCCGACGCCTTCGTCCGAAACGCTCAGCTCCAGCATACCCTCCTGTCCAGACCGTATGCTGACGCGGATGATGCCGCCCTCATCGTCGGGATAGGCATACTTGGCTGCGTTGGTCGCCAGCTCAGTAACCAGCAGCGCCAGTGGAATGGCGCGATCGGTTTCGATGTAGATCGATCCGGCCGCCTCGTAGACCAGCTCGCAGCCTCCAGCCGAGTCGGCCAGATCCTCACAGACATCTTTGAGGTAGCCGGACAGATCCAGGCGAGAGACGTCCATCGATTTATAAAGCCGCTCGTGGGCGCGCGCGACAGCCATGACCCGCGCCTGCGCTTCGCTCAGCAACTGCCTGATGCCCTCGTCCTCGATGCTGCCGACCTGAAGCCGCAGCATGCTCGCAACAAGCTGAAGGCTATTCTTGACGCGGTGATTGACCTCTTTCAGCAGCATCTCCTGCCGCTCGATCGAGGCCTCGAGCTGCTCTTCGTAGCGGCGGCGCTCGATCGCCATGCCGAGAATATTGGCCAGACCTTGCATGAAGGTCAGATCCTGTTCGACGAACTCACCTTCGCTGCGGCTGTCAACTTCAAGCACGCCGAACGGAGCACCATCGCCCTGGAGGATGACGTTGACAGCGCGCTTGATGCCGTAGCTCCGGAACAACTCGGGCGTTTTGAAACGCTGCTCGTTTTCGAGGTGGTTGGAAATCACCGGCTTGCCGGATTTCAGCGCAAACCCCGCGGGTGAATCCAGCTCCGCACCAATGATAGCGTGGCCGACCACCTCCGCGCCCCAGCCGACGCCTGCGACCACGAGCAGGCCTTTGCCATCCTGCTGGCACTGCAGAACCTTGGAGAAGTCGGCTTCAAGGCCGTCGGCCGCTAACCGCGCGGCAGAATTCAGCAGTTCGTCGAGCGTCGCACCCTGGAGCGCCATCACGCCCAGGCTCGACAGGATCTCCTGCTGCCGGATGCGCAAACGTAAATCATGCTCGCTGCAATCCGGCTTGGCCTCGGACTTTCCGTCGTGCTCGACGACTGGTTCGTCGCTGTCTGGAAAATTCACCCAGAATTCCTAGCTTCACTACGCACACACCAAAGTCGCGACGGCGACCGGCTCGCCTTAGAGTTGCCACGACATCGGGTCATTATCGTGGCGATTATTCGAAGCGACCAGCGGCCGCATCCATCAAATGCGGCCGCCTCATGTCACGATATCGTGATATTGATCAGTAGGTGGCGCGACCGCCTGAAATATCAAGCACTTGGCCGGTCGTGAACGAGCAATCGCTCGACGAAGCCCAGGCAATCAGTGCTGCCACTTCCTCGACCGTGACGAGGCGGCCGCGCGGGATCTTGGATAACATGTAGTTGATGTGTTCCTCGGTCACCTGATCGAGGATCGCGGTGCGCGCAACAGCCGGCGCGATGGCGTTGACCGAGATGTCATAGGTGGCGACTTCCTTGGCCAGGGATTTGGTGTAGCCGATCAGCGCCGCCTTGGAGGCAGAGTAAGCGCTGGCGTTGGGATTGCCTTCCTTGCCGGCGATTGAAGCGATGTTGACGATGCGGCCGTAATTCTGCGCGATCATGCCGGGGACCAACGCCTTGCAGCAGTTCCAGGGCCCCTCGAAGTTGACGCGCATCGTGAAGCGCAGATCTTCCAGCGAGTATTCCCAGGCCTTGGCGGTCGGGCCGGCAACGCCGGCGTTGTTCACGAGAAGCTCGATCTTGCCGAACTTTGACAGCGTGGCGTCGCGGGCTGCCTCAACCGATTTCGCGTCCGTGACATCACAGGCAAAAGCGCTGACGCCACTACCGACGGCCTTCGCGGTCTTTTCAGCCAGTTCCAGATCACGATCCCAGATCGCGACCTTCGCGCCGGAGGCGATAAAGCGCTCAGTCGCGGCCCTGCCGAAGCCCTGGGCGCCGCCCGTGATAACCGCTACGCGGCCTTCCAGATCGATCTTATTTGCCATCGTTCCTCAATCCTGCATCAACGTAATGTGGGCCCATCTTAGCTCGAAAAACGCTTTTGCAATTCAGCAACTTGCGCATCGGTAAGCATGCGGATCGGCTGCCCCTGCAACATCAGGTACAGCCGCGCGGTTTCTTCCAATTCCTCGATAGCGTCCATGGCCGCCGACAAGCCATTACCGGCAACCACCGGGCCATGATTTGCCAGTAGCATGGCGTGGTGCCGGCTCGCCAGCTTCCCAACCGCGTCTGCCAGAGCCGCATCGCCAGGCGGATAGTAGGGCACCAGTGGCAGTGCGCCTACGCGCATAACGTAGTAGGCGGTAATCGGCGGCAGGCAATTGCACGGGTCGATGCCATCGAGGCAGCTCACCGCCACCGAGTGGGTCGAATGCAGATGCACAACCGCGCCGGACTTCGGCCGTTGGGCGTACATCGTGGTGTGCAGGAAAGCTTCCTTGGTCGGTGCATCGCCGGAGATCAGCTTGCCGGACGCATCCAGCCGCGACAAGCGGGCCGGATCAAGCGTGCCAAGCGACGATCCGGTGGGCGTCATCAGCCACCCGCCATCCTCGAGCCGCACAGAGATGTTGCCTGTTGAGCCATGCGTGAGACCGCGATTGAACAGCGACGCGCCACACGTGCAGACCATCTCCCGCAGTTTGGCTTCGCTGCTCATCCGATCAGGTCCCAGGCCTTCAGGAAGAAATCCGGAGCGCCGAAGTTGCCGGATTTCAGTGCCAGCACCAAATCGCGCCCGTCCATGCTGCGCGTCCACGGAACACCGGGGTCAATCTCCGGCCCAATCTCGATGGCACTGACACCCAGCGCCCCGACGACAGCACCGGACGTCTCGCCGCCGGCAACGATGACGCGTGTGAAGCCCTTGGCGACCAACGCCTTTGCGGTCGCCGCCAGTTCGCGCTCGACCAGCGCGCCAGCCGCCTCACGGCCGAGTTCGGCCTGCACACCGCGCACTGTGTCCGGATTGTCGCTGGAATAGATCAGAATTGGCCGGTCCGCCGGCTGCTTCAGCGCCCAGTCCACCAGATCGGACGCACCAAGCTTGCCCTGCGCGATCGCCATCGGATCGACCTTCATCGACGGCAACCCGGCAGCCTGCGCCGCCTTGACTTGGCCGCGCGTCGCTTCCGAACAGCTTCCGGCGATAATCAGTGCACGGCCCTTGGCGGCAGACATGCGTGCTACACCTTCCGCCTTCTTCAGCAGCCCCTTGCGCACGAAGTTCTCAGGCAGGCCCATCGCCACACCGGAACCGCCGGTTATCAGCTTATGATCCGCCGCCGCCGCGCCCATGGTGACCAGATGCCGATCGCTGATCGCATCGACGACCGCAAAGCGTGTGCCGCTCTGCGCCGCAGCATCCAGCGCGGCCTTGGTAGCATCCACGCCCTGCTCGACCACGCCATACGGCACCAGCCCGACCTGCAGTTTGGTCTGTCGCTGCATGACGCGCACGAGATTGGAATCGCGCATCGGCGTCAGCGGGTGATCCTTCATCGGGCTTTCGTGCAGAGGCACCTCGCCGACGAACAGATTGCCGAAGTAGACAGTGCGCTTGTTGGCGGGGAAGGCCGGATTGACCAGCGCGATCTCGCCGTTGACCTTCTCCAGCAGCGCTTCCGCGACCGGCCCGATGTTGCCCTTGTCGGTAGAATCGAAGGTCGAACAATACTTGAAGAACAATTGCCTGGCGCCCCGCGCCAGCAAGGCGTCCGCGCTCGCCAGCGACCACGCGACGGCTTCATCCACCGGATTGGTGCGCGACTTAAGGGCCACCACGACCGCATCGATGCCATCGAGCGGCGTATTTGCGTCCGGCACACCCATGACCTGCACCGTGCGCATGCCATTGCGGGTCAACATCAGGGCGAGATCGGTAGCGCCGGTCAGATCATCGGCGATGCAGCCCAAGAGCACGGGGTCAGCCTCCTGCGTTTTATCGTTCGACCGAACGTATACATCAAGGCGCGACCGGGAACAGCACCATGGCGTCTCCGAATTTCGCGAAGCTGTCTTGTCACAAAAAAGAGCGAGGTGAACCCTTCCGGGTTGCTGCCTCGCTCCAGGGCTTGCAATCGCGCGTCGGGGGAGGGAGCGCGATTGGATCAGCAGGTCTGACCGGGGGGATCAGTAACAGGCCTGCTTCAGGGTCCAGTTGACGATACGGCACCTTTCCCGACCCTTACGATCGACGGTGCATTTGCGATTAGGGATGCGCTGGTAGTCACAGTAAACGGAGCGCGGGCCTCCGCTCGGCACGAAGCCGGAATAGCCACGCTGCGGGCCGGGCGTTTGAAAACTCCATTCGACCACACTCGCCCCACCCCGGCGTGCTTCGGCACCATTCGACATCAGGGCCATGGAACCTGCGGCCACGGCTACGGCGGCCAGCATCGTTACAGCGCGCGTATTGGTCATCATGTCTTCCTCCGTCGGCTGGGAGTTGCCGCCCGCAGTCCGGACGTCCAACCTCATCATGAAACAAGCCTACACCGGCCGTGGCAGGCGCACTGTTCCAGGGGTTACACAGATAGAACGCGCGATGGCGGAGGATCTGTTCCCGATTATCTGCGATTGTGCACGGTGACCTTGACGGTCCGCGCCGTGCCGGACGTGGCGCCGGAAGCATCCGTGACCACCACATCGAAGCTCGCCCAGTCGGCGGCAGAGCCGTCGTGCTTGAACGTGACCTTGTCCGCTTCCAGGTCCGCCTGCGTGAACGATGTCACCGGTTCGGCTGGCGCATGCGACAGCGACACGAAACCGTTGTTCGTGTTGCTGACGGTGTAGGTCAGGCTGCCCGCCTCATCGTCGGGATCGATCGCCGTCAGATCGACGACGGTCACGCCGACGGAGCGGCCCCTGTACACGGTCAGGTCGAGATCGCCCGCAATCGACGGCGGCACGTTGCGAACGTCAGCGCTCAGATCGCCGCCAGCATCCATGGCCAGCTTGCCGTATTGCACGTTGCCGCTGACGACGCCGGAGCTGCGAATGTGAATGAGGTTGGCAATGGTGACATTGCCCTGCAGCGTACCATGCACGTCGGCATTACCGGCCTTCACCTTGCCGATCAGGCGCCCGCCTTCATGGATCATCACGGTGTCGGCGGTCAGTTCGCCCTCGACATAGCCGAAGATGTCGATGTGCCGGCAGTTCTTGATCTTGCCCTTGATGTAGGTGTCCTCACGGACAACGAGCACGCCAGCATTCGCAACCACGCAACGTCCCTCCCACAACCGCGTCCACGCGCGGCAACACCGAGGCCGCAACGACGGCCTGTCTGCAGTACCCTACTTTATCGCAGCGTCCGACGGCAACGTATTGCTTTGCCTTGATTTTGCCACATCCGGACAGCGCCGCGAGACGGCGGGCACGTCGTCTGTCAGCCGCGTTCGCGGGGATTGTACGCCTTGCGCTGGCGCCATTCCGACATGAAGTAGGCGAGGCTGTCATCTATCTCATCGGGCAACACGATGCGCACTGTGACGAGCTGGTCGCCGGTCGCCCCCGTGGTCGAATTCTTAACGCCCTTGCCGCGCAGACGGAATACGCGCCCGGAGCTAGTGCCCTTCGGGATCGTGAGCTGAACGCGACCGGTGATGGTCGGCACCTCGACCTTAGCGCCGAGGATGGCCTCGTCGATCGCGATAGGCAGCTCATTGGTAATGTCATCGCCGACGCGTTTGAAGTCCGCGTGCGGGCGCACCTTGATCTCGACCAGCGCGTCACCCGCTTCGCCGCCGCGGAAGCCCGGACCGCCCTTGCCGCGCAGGCGCAACACCTGACCGTCGGTCACGCCTTCCGGCACCGACAGGTCGAGCAGGCCGCCTTCCGGCATCGTCACCCGCTTGCGTGCGCCGGTCACTGCCTCCAGGAAGTCGATCTCCAGCGTGTAGCGCACATCACTGCCGCGGATGCCGGCGGCTCCCGCTCCGGCGCCGCGCGTGCGCGAGCCGAAAATGTCCGAGAAGATGTCGGAGAAACCAGCCTCATCCATGCCGGCGCCGGGTCCTGCCGCGCCCGCCCGTCCGCGCCAGCCGAACGGTCCGCCGCCACCAGCGGCTCCCTGCGGCTGGTAGGCGCGCCGCGGCTCGCCCGACGCGTCAATCTCGCCGCGGTCGAATTGCTTGCGCTTTTCCGGGTCGCTCAACAACTCATAGGCTGCCGAGACCTTCTTGAAACGTTCGACAGCAACTTTGTCGCCGGGGTTCAGGTCGGGATGCAACTCCTTGGCAAGCTTACGGAACGACCGGCGAATGTCATCGTCGGAAGCCGTTTTGGATATGCCGAGTAGCGCGTAAGGATCGTCTGCCATGGTTCACAAGACTTAGGACGTCTCATGTCGTCAGGGAAGCGTAGCATTATTGAGGCGGCGACGCCGCCTCCACTTGCTCCACAACCCGTCAACTTATGTGGGAAACCGAATCTCGCACGGAAGCCCAAGGAGATTGGCTAACGCCTGGAACCGCCGACGCAAGCGCTCGCCATCGAGCTGCGCGTGCGCGGGCGGGATCGTCAGCACCAGTTTTCCACCATCATAGGCCAGCGGCGTCTCATCGATGATGCCTGCCATTCCGATGGATATCATGTGCGCCACCCGCAACGCCGCGCCCAACACCCGGGCACGCCGCAGCGCCCGCTTGTCGACTAGGCGTTTGATGCGGGCATAGAAATCATCAGGTGCTGATTCGCCAGGCCCGACGTGGCGGAAGTAGACCGACAGCCCGAGGAACAACCGCCCGGGATGGTCGATGCCAGCGAGCGCCGCATGGGCGATGACGTTCAGACTTTGCTCGCCGCGATAGTCGGGATGAGCGCGCCACCCGATGTCCGACATCAAACAGGCTGCATGCCGCAACCGGCGCTCTTGCGGCGTTTCGTCCGGCCCCTCGCCGGCAAAGATGGCATCCGTCCACGAGCACAGTTCGCGGGCATGTTTGGCGCAGCGGGACCGCAACCGAGCATACTCCTCACAGAAACCGAGCAGCGGATCTTTGTTGCGTTCGTGATCGGACAATAGCGAGAACAGCAGACCCTCGCGAATACCGAACACCGAGAACACGACCTTGTCCGGCTGAAGCCGGCGCAGCAGGCGTTCCATCACCAGCGCGCCGAGCGGCAGAACCTCGCGCCGTGCACGGGCGACGCCCTCAAGGCCCTTGACCTTCTTGCCCTTGCGGATGCCCTCGCAGAACATCAGTGCTTCGCGAGCCGGGATGGCGTACCCCTGCATCACGCGCAGCGGATAGCCGCATTCTTCCATGTGCAGCCTAGCAAGCGTGCGCCACGTGCCGCCCACCGCATAGAAGTTGCGGTTCGGCACTTCGGGCAGCCAGTCGACCCGCTGCAAGGCTTCGTCGGCGGCTGCCATGGCGCGCTCGATCCGATTGGCGGTCTGATCCAGAAGCCTCAGCCCGCCGAGGGGCAGAGTTACTGCATGCTTCAGCCGCGTGCCCGAGATATCGATCAGTTCGAGACTGCCACCACCGAGGTCTCCGGCGACGCCATCGACATCGCCGAAGCCCATCCGGATGCCATGCGCGGCCAGTTCGGCCTCACGCTCTCCAGACAAGATTTGAATACGACAACCGCAAGCGCGCTCACCTTCGGTAATGAAGTCAGGACCGTCCGCGGCATCGCGCACCGCCGCGGTCGCGATCACACGTACGTTCTTGACCTGGAGCACACGGCAGATGGCGCGGAAGCGGCGCAGCGCGGCGAGCGCACGATCGACGCTTTCCTTGCCCAGATGGCCCGTCGTTCCCACCGAACGGCCAAGCCCGCACAACACCTTCTCGTTAAACAGGGGCGTCGGCGCACGGACCGCACCCTCATAGACGACCAGGCGCACCGAGTTGGAACCAATATCGATGACGCCAATCGGTTCCAATGCGGCGTCCCGGGCGCCAAGAATGGCATTCCGGATTTGCTGAAACTCTACGGCCACTAATCCCTCACGGCCCACTTGAAGCGCGGCGGCATGTGTTCCTTCAACGCCTGACCGCGCCCCGAAAGACTGGGATTGGTCATGAAATACTTGTGCGCGTTGAAAGGTTCCTCGCCTGGTTCAGGGTGAATGCGCACCGAGGAACCGTCGGCCATGATTTCCCAGCTCTGTTGATTATCTTTCAAGTTTGCCAGCATAATTTGATCGAGAATTTGCTCATGCACTGTTGCGTTGCGGATCGGAACCATCGCCTCGACGCGGCGATCCAGATTGCGCGGCATCATATCGGCGGAGCTGATATACACGGCCG
>JAEZBZ010000355.1 GCA_023412745.1 Pseudomonadota bacterium
TGCTGACCGAAAACCTGACCGGCCTCGCCCGTATGGTGCGCGCCTACGCCCTGCCCGCCATGGAGAACGTGGCGCTCTGGCACGAGCGCGATATCTCGCACTCCTCGGTCGAGCGCATGATCGGCCCGGACGCCACCGTGACACTGGATTTCGCGCTGATCCGCCTCGCCGGCGTCATCGAGAAGCTGATGATCTATCCGGAGAACATGCAGCGCAATCTGGACCGGCTCGGCGGTCTCGTGCATTCCCAGCGCGTGTTGCTGGCGCTGACCCAGGCCGGTGTTTCCCGCGAGGACGCCTACCGGCTGGTGCAGCGCAATGCCATGCCTGTGTGGCGCGGCGAGGGTGATTTCCTGAGCCTGCTGTCGGCTGACGCTGAGGTTTCGGCCAAGCTATCGCGGGTCGAATTGGAGGCGTTGTTCGACCTCGGCTACCATACGCGCCAGGTCGACACCATATTCCGCCGGGTGTTCGGCAATTCCTGAGAAAACACTCTATGCGCACTTCCGAAGTCGATATCCTGATTGTGCCCGGCTGGACCGGTTCGGGCCCCGATCACTGGCAGACCCGCTGGGCCCGCAATTTCAAGACGGCCCGCGTGGTCGAACAGGACGAGTGGCATAAACCGGTCAAGGATGACTGGGTTGCCCGCATCGTCGAAGCCGTCGATGCGGCGACAAGGCCCGTCGTCCTGGTGGCGCATAGCTGCGGCGTGTCCGCCGTGGTGCATGCCGCGCCGCAGCTCGCCGGCCGCAACGTTGTTGGCGCTTATCTGGTTGCGCCGCCCGACCTGGAGGGCACCGACGCATGGCCCGCGACGGACGGCGGCTTCACGCCGCTGCCCACTGGGCGCCTGCCGTTTCCCTCCGTCGTCGTTGCGTCGGCGAACGATCCGCACTGCCCGATCGACCGCGCTCGCACGTTCACGGAAGCTTGGGGCGCGGAGCTGGTCGAGGCAGGCGAGGTCGGCCACCTCAACACCGGCTCAGGCCATGGTCCGTGGCCCGAGGGGCTGATGCGCTTCGGCCTCTTCCTGTCACGACTGAACACAATCGCGTGAGGCGCGCTCGCTTCCGGCTGCAAGGGACCATAACGTTGCAGCCGCTGCTTTCCGCACCATCCGCCAGAGGCTGACATCAACCCAAAAATCCAAGAGGTACACCGATGAACGCCAGGACATGGCTTCAGGCTCCCCTTGCCTTTTTGATGATGACCGCCACCGCCAGCGCCCTGCTTGCCGTTCCACCTCTTCCAAATCCACACGCCGAGGAAGAACGTCCCAAGCTCGACGTGCCCTACGTTCCGACACCGGACGCCGTGGTCGACCAGATGATGGCGTTCGCTGATCCGACCAAGGACGACTACCTGATCGATCTGGGTTCCGGCGATGGCCGTATTCCGATTACGGCCGCCGAGCGCTTCGGGACGCGCGGCCTGGGCGTCGATCTCGATCCGCGCCGCGTCAGGGAAGCCAGAGAAAACGCAGAAAAGGCCAACGTCACCGACAAGGTGACGTTCCGAGAAGCGAACCTGTTCGATACAGAAATCCGCGACGCCACGATCCTGACGCTGTACCTGCTGCCCGCCGTAAATCTGGAACTGCGCCCGCGCATCCTGAAAGAGCTTCGCCCCGGCACCCGCGTCGTGTCGCATGATTTTCATATGGGCGACTGGGAGCCCGACCGGCTCGCCAAAGTCGGCACCATCAAAACCGTCTATCTCTGGATCGTTCCGGCCAAGGCGGAGGGCAACTGGACGGTGACCGACGCGCAGACAAAGGCTGAATTCTCGCTCAATCTGAAACAGACCTTTCAGCAACTCGATGGCACGGCCACGATTGACGGCCGTTCGGTTCCGCTAGCTAATGCGCGCATGGAAGGCGAGCAGATCGTTTTCGAACTGGCCGATGGCGACAAGCCGAGGCGCTACGAAGGCCGTCTGGTCGGCAAGGTCATCGAAGGTGAAGGCTGGCAGGCAAAGCCGGCCTCCTGACAATGGCCGGGTAGGCATGGTTTGACAGCTGGAAGGATAATCACGTGGCCTCGGCCGATCACTCGACCAAAGTGGACAATCGGCCAAGCCCGCCAGTCCAGGAAACCCGAACACAAACTCTGTCAGTTCTGCAGGCGAGTTCTCTGCTCGTCGGCATCGTCGTTGGCATCGGCATCTTCCAGACGCCGCCGATCATCGCCGGCAACGTACCCAATGAAGCGGCCTACATCGGCGTTTGGATCGCCGGTGGCCTGCTGACCCTGATCGGCGCGCTGTGTTACGCCGAACTGAGTTCGACCTACCCCAACTCCGGCGGCGAATACCATTACCTCACGCGCGCCTATGGCAAGCCCCTGAGCTTCCTGTTTGCGTGGGGCCGAATGACCGTGATGCAGACCGGCGCGATTGCAGCGGTCGCGTTCGTTTATGGCGACTACGCCGGCACACTGTTGCCGCTCGGTCCCTATGGCGCAGCGATCCACGGCGCACTCGCAATCCTGGTGCTAAGCTTTCTCCAGCTCGCAGGCACCGAGTTAAGCGGTCGCGCGCAGTTCGTGCTGACCGTTCTGACGGTGTCAGTTGTCGGACTGGTTGCGCTATGCGGCTTCATCGCCGGTCCGCAGCCGTCGGCCGGCGAACCGATCAGCGGCAGCGGCGCGATCGGCCTTGCCATGGTGTTCATCCTGCTCAGCTACGGCGGATGGAACGAAGCCGCCTATGTCTCCGGCGAGGTGAAAGATCCTCAGCGCAACATGGTGCGCGTGCTTCTGCTCGGCACCGCGGCCGTGATGGCGATCTACCTGCTGGTCAATATTGCTCTGCTGCACATGCTTGGGCTGTCCGGCCTGCGGCAGGCAAGTGCGGTCATGACCCAGCCCATCGAGCGGATCTTTGGCTCGGCGGGCGCCATCCTGTTCGCGCTGATCGTATGCATCGCGGCGCTGAGCACGCTCAACGCCACGATTTTTACCGGAGCGCGCAGCTCACAGGCTCTGGGCAATGATTTCAAGGCATTCGCCTGGCTCGGCCAACGCAGCCCTTCAAACGGCACGCCAGCGAATGCCCTGATCTTTCAATTGGCCATCGCGCTGGCCCTGGTCGTCGCGGGGTCGCAGGCGCGCAGCGGATTCAAGGCCATGGTGGAGTACACCGCCCCGGCGTTCTGGACCTTCATGCTGCTGATCGGCGTGTCGGTGTTTCTGTTCCGCATGCGCGAGCCTGACCGGCCGGTCGCCTTCCGGGTGCCGCTCTACCCGATCACGCCGCTGATCTTCTGCCTGACATCGCTGTACCTGCTGGATTCAAGCATCAGGTACACCGGCACCGGCGCGCTGGTCGGGATCGCGATCCTGGCAGCCGGTATCCCGCTTTACCTGTACGGCCGAGCGCGGGGCTGAGCCATTCATTGGACGCAAGCGCGTGCGGCGGCCCGTGACGGCCGCCGCCATCTGCCAACGACGCGCTCAGACTTCCGGAATATCCGCCACGCCGAGCGACTTCGCCGCATCCGTGATCGCGGCCCAGGTCGTCGCGTCGACCGGGATGCCCTTGGCAAGCCGCAGCGCCCGCGACCGCCGTTCCGGCTCGCCCGGCACCAGCACCTCGCCACCGGCAACCGCCGACCGCGCACTCTTCACCCATTTCAGGAAGGCATCGACCTCGCGCTCGGCGGCTTCCTTCCCGGCGATGCGCTCAACATCCATGATGATCGACAGCATGTTGTTGTGCACCTGGAGGCGTGAGGGGTGCCCGTCATGACCACAACCACCGCCGCTGAACGCGCCCGCGAAGATGTCGGCGAAAATGGCCAGGCCTGAACCCTTGTGCAGTCCGAACGGCAGCAGCGTGCCCTCCGGCGGCCCATACAGATCGTTGGGATTGACGGACGGATTGCCCTCGCCATCCAGGATGCAACCCGCGGGCAAATCGACGCCCTTGTTCTTGGCCACGAGCACCTTGCCCTCGGCGACCTGCGACGTCGCGAAATCGAGCACCACCGGGTCTTGCCCCGGACGCGGCATGCCGCAGCAAATCGGATTGGTCGAGAACCGCCGTTCGGCACCGCCATACGGCGCAACGATCGGCCCGTAGTGGATGACATTGACGAAATGCACCGAGGCCATACCCGCCGCCGCGCACTGCTCGGCCCAATCGCCGATGCGGCCGATGTGATGCGCGTGGCGCAGGCCGACCAGCGCGACGCCGCATTTGCGCGCCTTGGCGATGCCGATGTCCATCGCCTCGGTACCGATCACCTGGCCGTAACCGGACTGGCCGTCGAGCACCGCAAACGCATCGCTTTCGCTGACCACGCGCACGTGCGTATTGGGGCTGACCTTGCCTTCCTTCAGCCAGCCGATGTACGCCGCGACGCGGACCACACCGTGAGAATCGTGGCCGGCGAGATTGGAATCCACCAAACGTTTGGCGATCAGCTCCGCCTCCGGCCTCTCGGATCCGGCTTTCTCGAAGATCCGTGCAATGAACGGCCGCAGGACATCGGCTGAAATATCGGGCATGACGTTTCAATCTCCCAGGAACGTTTGTTATTCGGGAGAAAATAGCGCGGCACGAGCCGGATGCCCATACGGCTCTGAACAGCCCTCGCTTATCGGGCCGTCGAAAGCGATCCGGCAGCGGAACGTCTCGACCGCGCCCGCCACGCTGCCCACAGCAGGCCGGACAGCAGAGCCACCTTCGTCACCGTCAGGACCAGCAGCAGGCGGAAGTTACTCAGTGCGAAATTGCCGGCTGCCATCGCCTGATGCACGCGGCTGATGGCAACGCCCGCGTAGAACAGCACGATGAAGGCCACCACCGCGCTCTTTAATTCCAGGCTTCGCCAGAACGATACGAGGGCGACGATCCCGATGGACAGGTCCGAAACGCCTAAAATCTAAGACAGGAAACGCTCCGAGGCCGGCTGTGGGACACCAGCGCGCTGCAATGACGATCGCGGGCAACAAACATGCCGGCAGATTGGTCAGCACATACCTGATGGTGGCTTCGATGGCCATGACAGTAGCCTCCAGACGGCGATGGCCGGACCGCAATGTTTGCAGGTCGCAACGCCAGCCTAGCCGAAAACTGCACGCTCACTGACTTTCAAAAACCTGAACGGCGGGCGCTGAGCATGACACTACGAAGCGCGCCGACAGCCTCACACAGACTGGCGGAGGCCAAGGCGCGAGCTACAGCCGTGTCAGCGAGCGCGCTTCGCCCTCATCTTTCAGGAGGCGAAGCGCGGAACGCGTTCAGTCCTTGGCGCGCTCGACATAGCTGCCGTCGGCGGTCATCACGACGACCTTGGTTCCGGCTGCGATGTGCGGCGGCACCATGATGCGCACGCCGTTTGAAAGGATTGCCGGCTTGTACGACGACGACGCCGTCTGGCCCTTGACCACCGGATCAGCCTCGACGATTTCAAACACGACGCGCTGCGGCAGTTCGATCGAAACCGGGTTGCCCTCGTGCAGCATCACCGTGCAGGTCATGCCTTCCTGCAGGTACACGGCCTGATCGCCGATGATGTCCTTGCCCACCGCGATCTGGTCGAAGGTCTCCGGATGCATGAAGGTGTAGCCGGACTCATCCTCATAGAGATAGTTCAGGTCGCGCTCTTCCAAGTAGGCGCGCTCGACCTGCTCCGTGGTGCGGTAGCGCTCGGTCACCTTGACGCCATCGGCGATGCGGCGCATCTCAAGGTGCGTGACGGGCGTGCCCTTCCCGGGGTGGATGTTCTCGGCCTTCATGACGACGCACAGCTTGCCGTCGATTTCGATGACGTTGCCCTTGCGGACCGAGCTTGCGATGATCTTTGCCACTGATGATGTCTCCGTTCTCTCGTGCCGGTCCGCGGCCGGCCAGACAGCGCGGCGGTGCAGAACTGCGATCAACTCGCGGCGGTTCATAGCGCGATCAGGCTTCCATGTCCAAGGCCCGCCGATCACGCTTTATCGGCCGGTGAACAGCAAAGCGCGCGCATGAGCGGCAAATCGCCGAGTTCGCCGTCCCCGTGGTGGGACCGTGCCCGCCACCAGGATCGGCGGCCGTTCCTGGCTGCGCGAGGCCGCATCAAGCAGGCTCTGCGGCGCTGGTTTGAGGATCATGGCTTCATCGAGGTCGATACTGGGGTCCTGCAGGTGTCGCCCGGCAACGAGACGCACCTGCACGCCTTCGAGACCACCCAGCTCAGCCCGGACGGAGCCTGCAATCCACTGTATTTGCACACGTCTCCGGAATTCGCCTGCAAGAAGCTGCTGGCCGCCGGCGAGCCCCGTCTGTTCACCTTCGCGCCCGTTTTTCGCAATCGCGAGCGTGGCGCCCTGCATCACCCCGAATTCACCATGCTGGAATGGTACCGGGCCGGCGAGGACTACGATGCCCTGATGGACGACTGCGCCGAGCTGCTGCGTGTCGCGGCGGCGGCAGCAGGCACCGCCCGCTTCGAGTTCCGCGACAGCTCCGTCGATGCAGCGCTGGCGCCGGAACGGGTATCGGTTGCAGAGGCTTTCCGGACAATGGCCGGGATCGACCTTCTCGCCACAACGACACTGGAAACGACCGATCGCGACAAGCTTGCCGCAGCCGC
>JAEZBZ010000022.1 GCA_023412745.1 Pseudomonadota bacterium
TTCCGCCGGGCAAACCTTCAACCGCGGGATACAGCCGTTGAGCTTCGTCTGAGGTCAACGTCTTGATGTAGGCCACCTGGCCCCCGCCGAGATGGGCCAATTCCATCTCGCTCATCACAGCAGACACGCTGATGCGCTTGCGTGATGATCTCTTCCGATTGGTAGCCTTGTTCATGACCCAACTCCTCCATTTGAGGTGGGACGAAGGCACGCTATCCACGGCAAGCCGGAGCATCCGACGAGCCGTCAGGTGCCATCGTCCAGTGATTCTCTGTATCTTGCTAGGACCGGGAGTGCTCAGCCGCCGGCTTTTCGCTCGCCGATCTCGATTTTTCGCACGATCCTCTCCGGTTCGTGTCTTACGAGATCAATGGACAGAAGCCCGTTGTTGAGATCTGCACTGCGGATTTCGATTCCGTCGGCTAGCACGAACGTGCGCTGAAATTGCCTGGAAGCGATGCCGCGATACAGATATTCGCGCCCCTTGTCGTCCTGTTGCCGCCCGCGCACCGTCAGTTGCTTGTCCTCGACGGTGATTTCAATCTGTTCGCGCGTGAAGCCTGCAACGGCCAACGTAATTCTGAGGACTTCGCCCTCGCCGCCGTCCTTGACGACGCGCTCGATGTTATAGGGCGGGTATCCGTCGCCCGAACTCTTGCCGGCGCGATCAATCAAACGCTCGATCTCTTCAAAGCCCAGCAGCAGCGGGCTCGATAGCAATGACATGCGTGACATGTTCAAAGTCCTTTCCAAGCGACCTTGTTGTCGTGTTCCGCGGATCCCACCGGGCCCCCGCTTGCTATTGGCCCCGTGATCCGGGCACCGTTAGCCACGCTCCATTGATATGGTGCGACCGGCCCTGACTTCAAGCGAGCGCCGTTCAATCGCGGGACCACCGTTAACGCTGGCCCGGGTTGTTGCCCGCCACAATCCTGCGCGAGTTGCGCGCCATAAGCCGAGGCGTTTCAGGCTGGTGTGCCTATCGAGAATTTCGCTAGGAAAATCGGGGGATTCGAATGTCGGTTCGCGGTGTGCTGCGCATGGCGCTGGTGGCGGCCATGGTTGGGACGATGGGTACGAGTGCGGCGACTGCTCAGGACGCCAAGCCTGCGGCGGCCGAGGTCGAACTGACGCCGGAAGAGAAGGCCGAGCGCGAAGGCCGCAAGGACTGCAAGGTGGCGATCTGCTCTGCCTTCCACAACCGCAAGCCGGATGGCGGCGACATTGCGTGCAAGGTCGTCAAGACCTGGCGTAAGGAGCAGCTCGAGAAGATGGTCTCCAAGGCCAAGGTTTCCTGGCCGTGGGGTCGGGTTCAGTGCACCGCCGACATCAAGCTGAAGCGCGACGGGATGATCAAGGCGATGACCGAGCCCAAGTATGAGCTGGCGCTCGACAAGCACATGGTTAATTGCCGCATCGCGCGCGAGTCGGACGAGGCGGAGATCAAGTTCGACTTCACGCCCAAGGTGACGTTCGAGAAGGGCAAGGCGACTAAGGCCTCCTTGAACTGTGGCACCATCGACGCGCCGACGCTGGTCAAGGGCGCGATGTGGACCGCGACGGCCACCGACAATACCTTCAACGTGCTGCAGGGCACGGTGGTCGAGGACATCAACGACTTCATCGGGCCGAAGTGCGATGAGGTAAAGGCCGACTGGCAGGGCAAGTGACGCTTGCGGAGGCTGGCCCGGGGCGGCCGGCCCAGCATGCCCGCTTTGCCCAATGCTTATTGATCAGCCCTGCCGCCGCCATGCGGCAGGGGCTTGTCGGTTCCAGGAAGCCCGCAGGTCTATAAATCGAGCTGCCGGGCGACCGTCAGCTATCGCCGCCGCCTTCCAGTTCCTCCCGCAGAAGTTCCAGCTCCAGCCAGCGCTCCTCGGCGGTTGCGAGTTCGCCTTCCGCGGCTGTCAGACGCGCCGTTGCGGTGTCGAACGCTTTGGGATCGCGGCTATAGAGGTCGGCGTCGGCCAGCTTGGCTTGCAGAACCGCGATCTCGGCGTGCAGCTTGTCCATGGTTTTCGGCAGCGTATCCAGCGCATGCTTTTCATTGAACGACAGCTTACGCTTGCGGGATTGGCCGGCATCGCGGCGCTCGGCCGCCTGCGGTTTTGCCTTGGAGGTGGGGGCCGTTCCGCGATCGGTGGCCGGCAGATCCGCGCCGGAGCGCTGCGCCAGCATATCGGAATAGCCGCCCGCGTATTCGGTCCAGTGGCCGTCACCCTCGGCCGCGATCACGGATGTGACGACACGATCGAGGAAGTCGCGATCGTGGCTGACCAGCAGCACCGTTCCGCCATAGTCAGCGAGCAGCTCCTGCAGAATATCGAGCGTTTCGAGATCCAGATCGTTGGTCGGCTCGTCGAGCACCAGAAGGTTAGACGGTTTCGCCAGCGCACGCGCCAGCATCAGCCGCGCCCGCTCACCGCCCGACAGCACCGACAACGGGCTGCGCGCTTGCTCCGGCTGGAACAGAAAGTCCTTCATGTAGCTGGTGACGTGGCGAATCTCGCCATTGATGGTCAGCCGGTCGCCGCGCCCGCCGGTCAGCGCTTCGGTCACGGTCAGCGTCGGTGCCAGTTCGTCGCGGCGCTGGTCGAGCGTCGCCACATCGAGCCCGGTTCCGATGCGGATCTCGCCTGCATCTGGCTCCAGACGTCCGGTTATCATTTGCAGCAGGGTGGTCTTGCCGGCGCCATTGGGGCCGACGATGCCGATACGATCGCCGCGCGCGATACGGGTTGAGAACTCCCGCACCACGGCGCGGTCGCCGAACGCCTTGGTAATTCCCGTCGCTTCCGCGACCAGCCGTCCCGACGGTCCGCTCTCGCCGGCACTGATGCGCACGTCGCCCTGGGCGCGGCGGAACTCTTTCCGCTCCTGGCGCATGCGATGCAGTTCGGCGACGCGGCGGACATTGCGCTTGCGCCGCGCCGTGACCCCACCGTGCATCCAGTCCTGCTCGCGGGCGATCTTACGGTCGAGCTTGTGCTGCTCCAGCTCTTCCTGCTCGATGATGGCATCGCGCCACCCCTCGAAGGCGGCGAAACCCTGCTCCATGCGGCGCGTCAGCCCGCGGTCGAGCCAGATAGTGGCGCGCGACAGCGTTTCCAGAAAGCGGCGGTCATGGCTGATCAGCACGATGGCGGCGCGGGACTTCTTAAGCTCGCCTTCCAGCCACTCGATGGCCGGGAGGTCGAGGTGGTTGGTCGGCTCGTCGAGCAGCAGCACATCCGGTTCGGCCGCCATCACGTAAGCCAGGGCCGCGCGACGCGCCTCGCCGCCCGACAGCGTCTCCACCGATTCATTACCGGTCAGGCCAAGCTGCTCCAGCAGGGTGCGCGCACGATGTTCGTCATGCTCGGACGCCAGCCCCGACATCACATAGTCGAGCGTCGTGGCGTAGCCGGAGAAATCGACCTCCTGAGCCAGATAGCGCACAAGCGCACCCGGCTGCATGAAGCGCTCGCCGCGATCGGGCTCGACGATGCCGGCGGCGATCTTGAGCAGGGTTGATTTACCAGACCCGTTGCGCCCGACCAGACAGACCTTCTCGCCCGCCGAGACGGCGAATTCGGCGCCCGTCAGCAGGGGCGTGCCCCCGAACGTCAGGTGAACATCGCGCAAGGCGATCAGTGGCGGCGCCATTCTGAACCCCCGGCCGTGCCTGTCCGTTCATGACGACGGAACTGCAATGTTGATTTGTTCGGCAGCCTTCCTAGTATTGCGCCCGTAGCGTTTTGCGGACTGGAAAGCTCACAATGTACGAAGCCGTTACGCACGGCATCCGTGTCCGTGTCACACCCGCCTACGTGGAAGACCAGTCGACCCCGGAGGAGAATTACTTCTTCTGGATGTACACGGTCGAGATCGAGAACGCCGGCAACGAGGTCGTCCAGCTTCGCTCGCGGGTCTGGCACATCACCGACGCCGACGGCCACACCGAGGAGGTGCGCGGTCCGGGCGTCGTCGGGCAAACGCCGACGATCCCGCCCGGCGAGTCGTTCAGCTACACGTCCGGATGCCCGTTGCGGACGCCGCAGGGCATTATGGTCGGCTCGTACCAGATGGTCTGCGAGGACGGCGAGGAAATCGACGTCGCGATCCCCGCGTTCTCGCTGGATAGCCCGTTCGTGACGCGTAACCTGCACTGAGGCGCGCCCGCTGTCCTGCTTTACGCCGCGCCTCACGCAATCTCCCCGTCAGCGAAGCGATACTTGGTGTTGCAGAACTCGCAGGTGACGCTGACCGCGCCGTCGTCCTCTTTCATGTCCTGCAGTTCGTCTGAACCAAATGTCTGCAGCAGCTTCTCGACGCGCTCGCGCGAGCAGCGGCAGTGCTCCTTCAGCGGCACGGCCGGAAACGCGCGCACGCCTTCGTCGGCGAACAGGCGATACAGCAGGCGGTCCGGCGCCAGCATCGGATCGAGCAATTCGTGATCTTCCAGCGTGGACGCCAGGATCTGCGTGCCGGTCCAGCGCTCGTCATCCTCGCCGAGCAGGCGGCCGCCATCGTCCTCGTCATCACGGGCCATGTGCTCGGCGACATCGACCGGCGGCATGTACTGGACGAGCAGCCCACCGGCCCGCCATTGCCAGGTGCCACCCGCGAAATGGCGCGCGACGCCGAGCCGGATGTAGGTCGGGATCTGTTCCGACTGCCGGAAGTAGGTGTGCGCGGCATCACTCAGCGAACCGCCCTCGAGCGGCACGATGCCCTGGTAGCGGTCCATTTTGCCGCCGGGATCGATGGTCATCGCCAGATGCCCCTTGCCGAGCAGGCGGCCGGGTTCGTGATGCGCATCCTTGCCGAGCGCCGCCACGCGCTCCTTGTCGAAGCTGGCGTAGGCGCGCACGTGGCCCGGTTCCTCGAAGTCGACGACCAGCATGCCGACCGGACCGTCGGTCTTGGTCTGCAGGATGAGGCGGCCTTCAAAGGCGCTGTCGAACTTCAGCGCCGAGCCGAGTACGGCGGTCATCGCCACCGCCTCGCCGAGCAGATGACTGACGGGTTCGGGATAGTCGTGGCGGTTGAGGATGCTATCGATCAGGGGCCCGAGACGCACAAGCCGGCCGATCACGCCGGAGCGTTCGGTCCGGAATGGCAAAATGAGATCGTCAACAGAAGTCGACCCGCTGGCAGCAGCGGGGGCGTGCCTGTCAGGCATTCAGTCCTTTCCGAGGCACCACGCCAGGATGGCTTTCTGAGCGTGAAGCCTGTTCTCCGCTTCATCGAGTACGGCTGACTGCGGGCCATCGATCACGTCGGCGCTGACTTCGTGGCCGCGGTAGGCCGGCAGACAGTGCATGAATATGGCGCTGCTGGACGCCTTTTCCATCAGCGCGCCATCGACGGCATATGGTCCCAGCATCTGCTTGCGGCGCGGCGCGTCGGTCTGGCCCATGGAGACCCAGGTGTCGGTGACGACGCAATCAGCGCCGGCCACCGCTTCCTGCGGATCGTCCGTGATGAGCACGTTGGCATTCTCGGTCTTGGCCCAATCCAGCAGCGGCTGTTCCGGCTTGAGCTGCGGCGGGCAGGCGATGCGGAGTGAAAACCCGAAGCGCTGGGCGGCATGCATCCACGAGGCGGCGACATTGTTGCCGTCCCCGACCCAGGCGACGCTGCGCCCATTGATCGGGCCTTTGCGCTCCTCGAACGTCACGATATCGGCGATGACCTGGCAGGGGTGGCTCCGGTCGGTCAGGCCGTTGATGACCGGCACAGTGGCGTTGGCCGCCAGCTCGAGCACGCTGTCGTGGGAATTGGCGCGGATCATGATGGCGTCGATGTAGCGCGACAGCACGCGGGCAGTATCAGCGATCGATTCACCGCGGCCGAGCTGGAGATCGGTGTGATTGAGCACGATCGTCTGACCTCCGAGCTGGCGCATGGCAACATCGAATGATACCCGTGTCCGGGTCGATGGTTTCTCGAAGATCATCACCAGCACGGCCTGGGCAATGCCCTCCGGTCGCAGTTCCGGCGGCACGATTTTGCCCGCGGCCTTCATGGCGTGCGCGGCATCGACGATGCCGCGCAACGTTGCGGCATCGAGATCGTGAATATCAACGAAGTGGCGCGGCGCCATGGCGGTGAGCCCCTAGCGATCGTGACTGAAGGGAATGCGGTTCAGGACTTTGATGCCGGCAGACGGCGCAGCGCTTTCGCCAATCGCGTCGAGAACTCGGCCAGGTCTTCTTCCGTGACGGTGAGCGGCGGCAGGATGCGCAGCACGTTCTCGCCCGCCGTAACGGTGAGCAGCTTTTCAGCCGTGCACGCCTTCTGCAGATCACCGACCGGTGGCTTCAGCTTGAGGCCCATGAGCAGGCCGATGCCGCGAATCTCCTCAATGAGATCGGGGTTTTCGTCCTTGATCCGTGCCAGATCCTGCTTGAGACGCAGCGCCTTGGCTTGCACCGTCTCCAGGAAGCCCGGTTCCAGCACCACGTCGAGCACCGCGTTGCCGACAGCCATCGCCAGCGGATTGCCGCCGAAGGTGGTGCCGTGCGAACCAGGCACCATCACCTTGGTAACCTCGGCCGTGGCCAAGAATGCGCCGAGCGGGAAACCGCCGCCGACGCCCTTGGCGATTGCCATGATGTCCGGAGTGATACCAGCCCATTCATGCGCGAACAGCTTCCCGGTGCGGCCAACGCCACACTGCACTTCGTCCACGATCAGCAGCAGCCCGTTGTTGTCACACAGCCTGCGCAGGTGCTTCAGGTCGGCCGGAGGCATCACGCGAATGCCGCCCTCGCCCTGCACCGGCTCCACCATGATCGCGGCTGTCTCGGGACCGATCGCGGCTTCGACGGCGGCCATGTCCATGGTCGGCATAACGTCGAAGCCCGGCATCTGCGGGCCGTAGCCGTCGAGGTACTTCTCGTTGCCGGCGGCGGCCAATGCGGCCAGCGTGCGGCCGTGGAAGGCGCCCTTGAAGGTGATGATGCGATAGCGCTCAGGGTGGCCGGCCGCATGATGGTAGCGGCGCGCCATCTTTATCGAGCCCTCGATGGCCTCGGTGCCGGAATTGCAGAAGAACACCTGGTCGGCGAACGTCGCGGCGACAAGCCGCGCGGCCAGCCGCTCCTGGCCGGGAATCCGGAACAGATTAGAGGTGTGCCAGAGCTTGCCGGCCTGCTCGGTCAGCGCTGCCGTCAGCTTCGGATTGGCATGGCCCAGCGAGTTCACCGCGATGCCGCTGGTGAAGTCCAGGTAGCGCTCGCCCGCTGTCGAGATCAGCCACGCACCTTCGCCTCGCTCGAACATCACGTCTTGGCGCGCATAGGTGCCCATCAGGGCATTCTGGCCGGAGGGTGCGTTCTGGGCGACCTGGCTAGAGGCAGGCGCGGGCTGCGACATGGCGGCAGCTCCTTCTAAGGTTAGGAAATCAAAAGGCCGCCCTCGTGTGGCGGCCGGAGAACATAATGGATACAACCGGCCAAGCGCGTCGTCAACGCGCGCTTAGTCCGGCCGGCGGTGTTCGGCGACCTATTTGGTCACGCACGACAGATGGCCAAACGCCATTCCTGCAGCGTGTAAGCTTGCTGCAAACCAAAATGCCAAGAATACCCGGGGGATCCAGGATGACCAGATACGCGGAAAAGGCTTCCGCTTACCCTCGCTGTCGCCCCGAACCGCTTCCAAATATCGGATGTATATGGGGTCACCTATTTCAGCATGTTCCAGATGGGTCTTCTTAAGGAAGCGAATGCCTCGCGATAGTCCATTGTTGACGACCATCATGAGGATTGTCACCGTCACGGCGACCGCGACGATAGCCAAAAGCGCTAGCGTGAGATCATAGCGACGGCAAAATTCCTGGGCCGTGAGGACTTGCGCGTAACCGATGATCAAAAATGCCTGGGCGATGAGCAGCGCTTCAATGCGACTATGTAGCAAATCATCTGCGGCGGCATGATAACGCCACGCGCGATCAATATCGTCAGCCATGGTTCCTCGCAAATCGTCACCTAAGCATCGAAACAGTACGGATAAGCTGACGACTTGAGAAGTAGGCAGTAGACTGATTACACAGCCCAATTCACGCGCGAAATGTTGTCATGGCGCTATTTGGGCGTGATGCGCAGGATGCGGCCCTTGTCGCTGTCGGTTGCGACGTAGATGGCGCCGTCGGGGCCCATGCGGACATCGCGGATGCGCTCGCCGAGATCCGTCAGCAACTCTTCCTCGGCCGTCACGGTCTCGCCATCGAGAACAACGCGGGACAGATGTGTCTTAGCCAGCGCGCCGACGAAGATGTTGCCCTTCCACTGTGGAGCCAGATCGCCGGTGTAGAACGCCATGCCGGACGGCGCGATCGAGGGATCCCAATAGTATAGTGGCTGCTTCATGCCCTTGCGCTCGCGCGGGATGGTCTCGCCGCTGTAGTGCGTGCCGTAGCTGATTACCGGCCAGCCATAGTTCAGGCCCTTGCGGGGAATGTTGATCTCGTCGCCGCCGCGCGCGCCATGCTCGATGATCCACAATTCGCCGGTTTCAGGATGGATGGAGGCCGACTGCGGGTTGCGGTGGCCGTAGGACCAGATCTCCGGGCGCGCCTTGTCTTGGCCAACGAACGGGTTGTCGTCGGGCACCGAACCGTCCTGGTTGATGCGCACCACCTTGCCCCAGTGGCGCGACAGATCCTGCGCGTATTGCATCTGGAAGCGTTCGCCGAGCGTCACGAACAGCCTGCCGTCCGGCGCGATGGCGATGCGCGAGCCGAAATGCAGGCCGCTGGCCAATCCGGGCTCCTGGCGGAAAATGACCTGCACGTCCTCAAGCCGCGCGGTCTTTCCGTCTTCGACCAAGCGCGCCCGCGCCACGGCCGTGCCATTGAGGCCTTTGTCGCGCGGTTCGGCGTAGCTGAAGAAGAGGGTCCCGGTGGTTGCGAAATCCGGCGCCAGCGCGACGTCGAGCAGGCCGCCCTGGCGCTGGGCTTCGACCTTCGGCAGGCCTTGCACCGGCTCGGATAGCGCGCCGTCCTTGCCGACGATGCGCAACCGGCCCGGCCGTTCCGTCACCAGCATGCGACCTTCGGGCAGAAACTGAAACGCCCACGGACGCACCAGTCCCTCCGCCACCGTCTCGACCGTGATCTCGCTTTTCGGAGTTTTCGGCGCATCAGTTTGCACCGCCATGGCAGCCGGCGCGATGGTCAGTGTGGCGAGGGCGGCGAGCAGCAGGCGCATTGATCCTCCGGACGGTTGGCGGGCGGGGGCGGTT
>JAEZBZ010000038.1 GCA_023412745.1 Pseudomonadota bacterium
GTCCATGGCTGATCATCACCCGACGGAGCCTTCAAGACTGATCCCGATTAGCTTCTGAGTTTCCGCCATGAACTCCATCGGCAGTTGCTGCAGCACGTCACGCACGAAGCCGTTGACGATCAGTGCCACCGCTTCTTCCTCCGACAATCCGCGCTGTCTGCAATAAAACAGCTGGTTATCGGAGATTTTCGACGTCGTCGCCTCGTGCTCGAAGTGCGCCGTCGAATTCTTGGCCTCGATGTAGGGCACCGTGTGGGCGCCGCACTTGTCGCCAATCAGCAGGCTGTCGCAGTTCGTGAAGTTGCGCGCGCCAGTCGCCTTGCGATGTGCCGACACGAGCCCGCGATAGGTGTTCTGCGAGAAGCCGGCTGCAATGCCCTTCGAAATGATCCGGCTCGACGAGTTCTTGCCGAGATGGATCATCTTGGTGCCGCTGTCGACCTGCTGATAGCCGTTGGAAATGGCGATCGAGTAAAATTCGCCGCGTGAATTGTCACCGCGCAGGATGCAGCTCGGATACTTCCAGGTGATCGCCGAACCGGTCTCGACCTGGGTCCAGGAGATCTTCGAATTGCGGCCGCGGCAGTCACCCCGCTTGGTGACGAAGTTATAGATGCCGCCCTTGCCGTGCTTGTCGCCTGGGTACCAGTTCTGAACCGTCGAGTATTTGATCTCGGCGTCATCCAGCGCTATCAGCTCGACCACCGCGGCATGAAGCTGGTTCTCGTCGCGCATAGGCGCCGTGCAGCCTTCCAGGTACGAGACGTACGAGCCCTTGTCGGCGATGATCAGCGTGCGCTCGAACTGGCCGGTGTTCTTCTCGTTGATGCGGAAGTAGGTCGACAGCTCCATCGGGCAGCGCACGCCCTCCGGCACGTAGACGAACGAACCGTCCGAGAAAACCGCCGAGTTCAGCGACGCATAGAAGTTGTCGGACTGCGGCACGACTGAGCCGAGATACTTGCGCACCAGCTCCGGATGCTCGCGCAGCGCTTCGGAGATCGAGCAGAAGATGACACCGGCCTTGGCCAGTTCCTTCTTGAAAGTCGTGACGACCGACACGCTGTCGAACACGGCATCGACGGCGACCCTGGCGCCCTGCACGCCGGCCAGTACTTCCTGTTCTTTCAGCGGAATGCCCAGGCGCTCATAGGTACGCAGCAGCTCCGGATCGACCTCGTCGAGGCTCTTCGGACCCTCAGTGTTCTTCGGCGCCGCGTAGTAATACAGGTTCTCGAAATCGATCTTCGGATAGTCGACCTTGGCCCAGGTCGGCTCGGTCATGGCGCGCCAGCGCCGGTAGGCCTCCAGCCGCCATTCGAGCATCCACGCGGGCTCGCCCTTCTTCTCCGATATGAAGCGGACGATATCCTCGTTCAGCCCCTTCGGCGCTTTGATGCTCTCGATCTTCGTCTCGAACCTGTACTTGTACTGGTCGACGTCGATCTGCCGAACCTGGTCGATGGTCTGCTGAACTGCTGCCATGATCTTCTCCTGACGATCCTTTCTCGTCGCTTTATCCTCGAGTTCCTCAAGCCGCCGCTGCGGGGCGCTGTGCGCCCGCAATCGCGGTCCATGCTGCGAGGAACGTGTCCACGTCACGATCCGCACTCGACCAGCCGAAGCTGACCCGGATCGCACTGCGCGCGATTTGCTCCGCCAGCCCCATGGCCGCCAGCACCGCGCTCGAACCCACCTTGCCCGATGAACAGGCCGCACCGGCACTCACCGCCACGCCTGCCAGATCCAGCTTGATCACTATCGTCTCCGCGCTCATGCCGGGTGCCGCCAGACACGTCGTCGTGGCAAGGCGCGGCGTGGTTTGCGCCACCACTACGGCCTGCGGCACCATCTTGAGCGCGTCGCGCTCCAAACGGTCGCGTAGACCGGCCAGACGCGGCATATCGGCGAGATCGCGCCGCGCCGCCTCGGCTGCGGCACCGAACCCCGCGATCCCGGCGACGTTTTCCGTACCCGCCCGCCGCCGGCGCTCCTGGCCACCACCGGCAATCAGCGGCGTCGGCTCGAAGCCATCGCGCAGCACCAGCGCGCCAATGCCCTTCGGGCCACCAATCTTGTGCGCCGACAGGCTCATGCTATCTGCGCCGAGGCTTGAGAAATCGATCGCGAGCTTGCCCGCGCCCTGCACGGCGTCGCAATGGAACAGCGCACCGTGCGCATGAGCCAGTTCAGCGGCTTCCGCCACCGGCTGGATCGCGCCGGTTTCATTGTTGGCGAGTTGCAAGGTCACGAGGCGCCGGCCATCCGTCGTGCCACTGAGGGCCTGCGCCACGGTCTCGGCCGAAACCACGCCATCTCCGGCAACCGGCAGATCAACCATCAGCGCCTTCGCGGCCCGGATCGAGGCCAGCACCGAATCGTGTTCGATGCCAGAGGCCAGCACCACGTCCCAGCCGGCCCGCAGCAGCCACGCATTGGCTTCCGTCGCGCCGCTGGTGAACACCACCTGCGACGGCCGCGCGCCGACCAGCTCGGCCACCTGCTCGCGCGCAGTCTCCACCATCGCGCGCGCCTGACGGCCTTCCGCATGCACCGACGACGGGTTGCCCGTGGCATCCAACGCCGCCAGTATCGCCGCCCGCGCCTCCGGCCTCAAAGGCGCGGTCGCGTTGTGATCGAGATATGTGCGCTGCGCAGTCATTCGGCCGACGCTTCCACGCGGATATCGAGCGGCTGCGGTTTTGCGACCAGGCTGCCGTCCAGCACTTCGCGCAGGCTGACGTTCGACAGAAACACGCGAATATGATCGCCCAGCGCGCGCCACAGATTGTGCGTCAGGCACTTGCCCTCGCCGAAGCAGCCGGCCTCGCCCTCGGCGGTGCAGCGCGTCATGCGGGTGTCTTCATCGACCGCCGTCATGATCTCGGCGACCATGATGTCAGAGGGCGGGCGGCCGAGCTTGTAACCGCCTGCGCGCCCGCGCGCGCTCTCAACCAAGCCGGCGCGGCGCAATTTCAGGAAGATCTGTTCGAGGTAAGCGACGGAGAGATGCTGGCGCTCGGCAATCGCCGACAACGGCACCGCCGCGTCGCCGCCATGCAGCGCGAGATCGGCCATTGCCATGACCGCATACCGACCTCGTGTATTCAGCTCCACCTAATGCTCTCCAACATCCCGCCAAACGCGCCGCCCGTGACGACGACAACCGCAGGCAGGTCTTGCAATTGCTACCCGCAACCGTGCTAGAAGGACGCGGCTGGCAGTAAACCCTGCTGGCTGGTCCGTCCACAACTTTCGAACTGTTCTAATTCTGGCCAGACTATGGGAATTCCGAGCCCGGAAGTCAAGTTTTCCTATATAGCTCGCCGCGCTCATTTCGCCAGGGCGATTTGGAAGGGCTAGAGATGCCCGACACACCCAGTGTTTCCGAACGCTCAATAAAGCAGCCAACCATCGAGGAACGATGCCCGAGCTGATTATCAATGGGCCTGCTGGCCGTATCGAAGCCCGTTATCACCACGAACCGGCGCGTGATAGCCCTATTGCCCTGATTCTGCACCCCCACCCGCAGTTCGGCGGGACCATGAACAATCAGGTGGTCTACAATCTCTATTACGCCTTCGCGGAACGCGGCTTCTCGGTGCTGCGGTTCAACTTCCGTGGTGTCGGCCGCAGCCAGGGCTTTTTCGACAACGGCCCGGGCGAATTGTCCGACGCAGCCTCCGCGCTCGACTGGCTGCAGATCGCCAAGCCGGAAGCCAAGAGCTGCTGGATCGCTGGCGTGTCGTTCGGCACCTGGATCGCCATGCAGCTTCTGATGCGCCGGCCGGAAATCGACGCCTTCGTCTGCGTCGCGCCTCCCGCCAACCTGTATGATTTCTCGTTCCTAGCGCCCTGCCCGTCGTCCGGCCTGCTGGTCAACGGCGAGAAGGATCGCGTCGTGCCGTCCGCCTCGGTCGCCGAACTGGCGGTCAAGACCAAGGTCCAAAAGGGCATCAAGCTGACGCACGAGATCATCCCGGGCGCCAACCACTTCTTCGAGGGCGAGGATCGCATGCTCGCGCTGAAGGATTGCGTCGGCAGCTACGTCGATACGCGGCTCGCCGAGATCCTGCGCGAAAAGAGCGAAGAGAAGTAATCGCACGACGTGACTGTTGGCGCTTCACACGGCGCCAACGGTCCGCCCGCCTTCATCCGCCGGCGCGCGTGATGACGCCCCCGCTCAGCGCCTGCGGCGACCCGGTTGTTCCAGGAAAGCTGATCGGCAAGTCCCGCAGCGTCCGCACCGCGATATAAGCCCACGCCTCCGCCTCCAGGCTGTCCCCATCGAGATCAACGGCTTCCACCGGAGCGATCGGCGCATCGAGATGCCACGCCAGCAATTCCATGATGTGCTTGTTGCGGCGTCCGCCACCACCGACCAGCCACAGCGCCGGCGCCTGAGGCAGCCAGGCAAGGCCGCGCTGCACCGACGTTGCCGTCAGTGCCGCCAAGGTTGCTGCACCATCGGCAGCGCTCAGCCCCTCGACTGCATCCAGCGTAAAGTCACGGCGATCGAGCGACTTCGGAACCGGCTGCTCGAAATGCGGATGCAGCAGATAGCTCCGTAGCACGTCCTCGTTGACCGTGCCGGCGCGCGACAGCTTGCTGCCGTCGTCAAAAGGCACGCCGGTGTGGCGTAGCGCCCAGTCGTCCAGCAGCGCATTGCCGGGGCCGGTGTCGAACGCGATCAGACGGCCGTCCGTGCCAATCCAGGTGACATTGCCGATGCCACCGAGATTGAGAAAAGCCAGCGGCCGCTGCGGGATACGCGCCGCGAGCGCTCGATGATAGACAGGCGCCAGCGGTGCGCCCTGCCCGCCCGCCGCGACATCAGCGGCGCGCACGTCGTGCACCACATCGATCCCGGTCAGCCGCGCTAGCAGCGCCGCATCGCCGATCTGGACGGTGATCGGGGCGCCGCCCGCAACCTGTGCTGCGCCAGCGGGGCGGTGCAGTACGGTCTGGCCATGGAAGCCGATCACATCGACATCAGCGGCGGTCATCTTGTTGTCGGCCAGGAAGCGCAACACTGCGTCCGCGTGCCGCTCTGTCAATTCCTTTTCCACCGCCGCCAGACATCCCGGCCGCGCCGCGCGATCCGTCAGGCTCCGCGCTTCTGCGACGGCCTCACGCACGCGAGCCTGGGAATCCGCCGGATAAGCAAAGGTGGCACGAGCCCCGCGCGCGACACGATCCTCGCCATCCGTCTGCATGAATGCGACATCGATACCGTCCATCGACGTCCCGCTCATCAGCCCCAGCGCGCGTATCAGCTTGCTCATCAGCACCTTCCCGTGCATGTTCCCGCATCATCGACAGTCTAATTGC
>JAEZBZ010000048.1 GCA_023412745.1 Pseudomonadota bacterium
GCGCCGTGACCGATCGTGAACTGCCGATCATCGACGCCCATCATCACTACTGGGATCTTGGCATGGGCCGTCATCCCTGGCTGTCGCCGCATGAACTGATCCCGTTCCGCTACGGCGACTACAGCTCCATCAAGAAAGACTTCATGCCGCCCGACTATCGCGCCCTCACCGGCAGCCACAACGTAGTGGCCACAGTGACGATGGAAGGTGAATGGGACGAGGATCATCTGGTCGAGGAAAGCGACTGGATCAGCGAGGTTGCCGAGAAACACGGCGGCCCCGCGGGTCATATCGCGCGCGCCTATCTGCATCGCATGGACGCCGACGAAGTGCTGGCCGGCCATGCTAGATATCCGATCGTGCGCGGCATCCGCCACAAGCCGACGGCGGCACCGTCACCCGATCGGATCGAAACGGGCATACCCGGTGCCATGTCCGATCCGGCATGGCGGCGTGGATATGCGGCGCTCGCCCGTCATGGCCTGCATTTCGAGTTGCAGGCGCCGTGGTGGCATGTCGATGAACTGCTCGATCTCATCGCCGCGTATCCGGAAACGCCGGTCGTCATCAATCATACGTTCCTGCCGTCGGACCGAAGCTCCGAAGGCCTGAACGGCTGGCGCACGGCCATGAAGCGGGCGGCATCCGCACCGCAAACCACGATCAAGCTGTCCGGCATCGGCCTCAAAGGCAAACCGTGGGCGATCGAGGATAACCGCGCCATCATTCGCGACAGCATCGATATCTTCGGTGTCGAGCGCTGCATGTTCGCGTCCAATTTCCCGGTCGACGGCCTGTGCGGCAGCTTCGAGACGATCTTCGCCGGCTACAAGCAGGCAACGTCTGATCTGCCCACTGCCGACCGCATCAAGCTTTTCCACGACAACGCCATCCGCGTGTACCGGCTGGCGATCGCCCCTCTCGCCTGACAGGAGACTGCGCCGGACATGCGTATCATCGATCTCACCATGCCGATCATCGCCGACCACGTGCGCTGGAAGGCCGAGCGTAACGTCACCGGCGATACGACGAAGGGCGATCTGTTCCAGGTCACCTCGATCAAGGTCTCCTGCCACTCGTTCACGCACGTCGACGCGAAGCGGCACTACTTCGGCGACGGCCCGACCATCGAGGCAACGCCACTGGACGACGTCGTCGGCGACGCCGCCGTCATCGATCTGATGGACGTCGAACCCAACGAGGCGGTCGGCCCGGAAAAGCTCGCGAGCCGTTTTGGACATGTCCAGAGCGGCGACAAGATCCTGTTCAAGTCAGGATGGGACACCAAGCGGGATTTCCGCACCAAGGAATTCTGGACGGAAGCTCCATATTTAACCCGCGAGGCCGCGCTGTTCCTGAAAGAGAAAGACGTTCGCACCATCGCATATGACTTCCCGCAGGATTATGTCATCCGCCTGCTCCTGCACGGCGAGATCCGCCCCGTGGAAGAGCACGTCACCCATGACATTCTGCTCCGGTCAGGCGTTAACATGATCGAATACGTCGTAAACACGTCGGCGCTGAAGGCTGACCGCGTGCTGTTGTCGGCCGCCCCGCTCAAGATCCCGAGTGCCGACGGCGCCCCGGCCCGCGTCTACGCCATCGAAGGGCGCTGAGTGCTGCAACGCGGCAAGCTTATTGCCAGTATCGGCGGCGAATAGGCCGTTCGTCGCCGATGACAGTGTGAATACCCTTGTCTATGATCTTCTAGATCAGATCTAAACTGACACCATCATAATGAGGAGGGTTAGGGCATGTCGCGGAGAGTCGGGCTTCTCATTTCAACGCTCGTCGCCGGCGCATTATTCATCGGTGCCGCCGATGCGCGAACCGTCAAATGGGCCCGCTCAGGCGATGCCCTGACACTTGATCCGCATGCGCAGAATGAGGGCCCTACGCATGCCCTCAACCATCACATCTACGAACCGCTGATCATCCGCGACCCGCAAGGTAAGCCTTTGCCGGCGCTGGCGGAATCCTGGCAGATTACGTCCGATCCGCAGGTTTGGGAGTTCAAGTTGCGCCAGGGGGTGAAGTTCCACGATGGCGCGCCGTTCAGCGTCGATGACGTGATCTTCTCCTACGAGCGCGCTAGGCAGCCGACTTCGGATATGAAGTCTCTTCTCGGCTCCATCGACGCCTTGATCAAAGTCGACGACCACACGCTGCAGATTAAGACCAAGGGTCCCAACCCGCTGCTGCCCGCCAACCTCACCGACCTGTTCATCATGAACAAGGCTTGGGCCGAGAAGAACAACGCGACCAAGGTCCAGGATTTCAAGAACAAGGAAGAGAACTTCGCTGTTCGCAATGCCAACGGCACCGGCCCGTTCGTGCTGACCAGCCGCGAACCCGACGTCAAAACCGTGCTGAAGCGCAACGAGGATTACTGGGGCAAAGGCCAGGTTCCGCTAGAGATTTCCGAGCTGATCTATACGCCCATCAAGTCGGATGCCACGCGCATCGCGGCCTTGCTGTCGGGTGAAGTCGACTTCGTGCAGGACGTGCCGGTGCAGGACATCCAGCGGCTGCAGGGTGACAAAAACCTGCGTGTTGCCGTCGGGCCGGAAAACCGTTCGATCTTCCTCGGCATGAACGTCGGCGATCCGGAGCTCAAATCCTCCGATGTGAAGGGCAAAAACCCCTTCGCCGACAAGCGCGTGCGTCATGCCATCAATGCCACGGTGAACCGCCAGGCCATCCAGCGCGTCGTGATGCGTGGCCAGTCGATCCCGACCGGCATTATCGCGCCTCCGGGCGTGAACGGCTACACTAAGGAACTCGATGTCATCCCGCCGGTCGATGTCGCGAAAGCGAAAGCCGCACTCGCGGAAGCCGGCTACCCGAACGGCTTCTCGGTATCGTTCCACTGCTCCAACGACCGCTACGTCAACGACGAAGCGATCTGCCAGGCCGTGGTCGGCCAGCTTGCCCAGATCGGCATCAAGGCCAACCTGATCTCGCAGTCGAAGTCGATCCATTTCCCTGCCATCCAGAAGAAGGAAGCCGACTTCTTCCTGCTCGGCTGGGGCGTGCCGACGTTTGACAGCCACTACATCTTCACCTTCCTCTATCACACGCAGACCGACAAGGAAGGCGGCTGGAACGGCACCCGCTACTCCAACCCCGAGATCGATGCACAGACCGTCAGCCTGACCAAGGAAACCGACCTCAACAAGCGCAACCAGACCATCGCGCAGATGTGGAAGGTCCTGCAGGATGAGACAATCTACATTCCGATCCACATTCAGACGCTGGCCTACGCGATGAAGCCGGACCTTGAAATCCCGGTCGATATCTCGAACCAGCCAAAGCTGAAGTTCGTGAAGTTCAACAAGTAGGCGGAAAATCAAGGAGCTGGCCCGATGGGCCGGCTCCTTTCGTTTTCCACGCGCGTGACGCGATGATTGCCTACACACTCAGAAGCCTCGCCCAGGCGATACTGGTGCTGCTCGCGGTGGCACTGATTGCTTTCTCGATGTTCAGGTTCGTCGGCGACCCGATCGCCAACCTGGTCGGACAGGAAGCCAGTCAGGCGGATCGCCGTGAGCTGGCCGAGCACCTGGGGCTGAATGATCCGATCATAATTCAGTTCGGCCGCTTCGTCGGGGAAGTCGCGCGTGGCGAGTTGGGCATCTCCTACCGCCACGGCCGCAAGGTCTCCACCCTGCTGGCGGAGAAACTGCCTGCAACCGTCGAACTCGCGGTACTTTCCGCGCTGTTCGCCACGATTTTCGGCGTGATCCTAGGCGTCTACACGGCGATCCGGCGAAACGGCTGGCTGTCGCACATCATCATGACAACGTCGCTGATCGGCGTCAGCCTGCCGACCTTCCTGATCGGCATTGGCCTGATCTACCTGTTCGCCGTCGAGCTGAGATGGCTACCCTCGTTCGGGCGCGGGCAGACGGTGAATATCGGCTGGTGGTCTACCGGATTGCTCACCGAGTCCGGCCGCAAGTCGCTGGTGATGCCGGTGCTGACGCTGGCGTTCTTCCAGCTCACGCTCATCATGCGGCTGGTACGCGCTCAGATGTTGGAGACGCTGCGCACCGACTACGTCAAGATCGCCCGCGCCCGCGGCCTTCCAGAACATCGCATCCAGTTCAAGCACGCGCTGCGCAACACGCTGATCCCGGTCGTCACCATCGCGGGCCTGCAGCTGGGCTCGGTGATCGCCTTCGCGATCGTTACCGAAAGCGTGTTCCAATGGCCGGGCCTCGGCGCGCTGTTCGTGCAGGCGGTGCAGTTCGTCGATATCCCGGTGATGTCGGCCTACCTGCTGTTCGTCGCGGTGGTGTTCGTCGTCGTCAACCTCATCGTCGACCTGCTCTATTACGTGCTCGACCCGCGCCTGCGTGCGGGACGGCTGGCCGCAGCGAAATAGAGGCGCACCATGCAACCATCGCTGCCTACGCCCACGCGCTCCCAAACCCTCAAGGGACGGCTGGCGCGCGCCTGGGATTCCGATCTGGCCTGGAACTTCCGCTGTTCACCGGTCGCCGTTGGCGCCGCGCTGACAACGCTGATCATCTTCGCGCTAGCCTTCCTGGCACCACTGATCGCACCTCAGGACGCGTTCAATCCGGGCGCCATCAGCCTGGAGGACGGCTTCCTGCAACCGATGGAGCGCAGTCCGACCACAAATATGCTGCACATGCTCGGCACCGACAGCCAGGGCCGCGATATGCTGTCGGCGATCTTCTACGGCAGCCGCGTGTCGCTGATCGTCGGCTTCGCGTCGGTGGCGTTTTCGCTGGTGCTCGGCGTCTCGCTCGGGTTGATGGCCGGCTTTATCGGCGGTCGCACAGACGCGGTAATCATGCGCATCGCCGATGTGCAGCTCTCGTTTCCGGCCATTCTGATCGCGCTGCTGGTGTTCGGCGTCGGCCGCGGTCTGATCCCGCCGTCGCAGCACGAACAGATGGCCGTCATCGTGCTGATCATCGCCATCGGACTGTCGAACTGGGCGCAGTATGCCCGCACCGTGCGCGGCTCGACCATGGTGGAGAAGAACAAGGAATACGTTCAGGCCGCGCGTGTCATGGGCCGCTCGCCGTTCGCGATCATGCGCGAGCACGTGCTGCCAAACGTGGTCGGCCCGGTGACGGTGATCGCCACAATCAACCTCGCGCTGGCAATCATCGAGGAAGCCACGCTGTCGTTCCTCGGCGTCGGCGTTCCACCGACACAACCTTCGCTCGGCACGCTGATCCGCGTCGGCCAACAGTTCCTCTTCTCCGGCGAATGGTGGATCCTGTTCTTCCCCGCCTTCGCGCTGATCATCCTGGCGCTGGCCATCAACCTGCTCGGCGACTGGCTGCGCGATGCCTTGAACCCGAGGCTCAAATGACGAACCGGGTTCCGCTTCAAACCCCTGATCGCAGCGGACGCCCCGCATGACGGAACCGGTGCTGAGCGTCCGCAATCTGAATGTCGCATTCGCCACGCGCCGCAAGGATCTGACGGCGCTCGACGATGTGTCGTTCGACATCGGACCCGGCGAGGTGCTGGGCGTGGTCGGCGAATCCGGCGCCGGCAAATCGGTAACGGGCGCCGCCATCATCGGCCTGATCGAACCGCCCGGACGCATCGTCAGCGGGCAGATCCTGCTGAAAGGCGAGCGCATCGACAATCTGCCGCTCGGCTCCCTGCGCAAGATCCGCGGGAAGCGCATCGGCATGGTGTTCCAGGATCCGCTGACCAGCCTCAATCCGCTGTTCCGCGTCGGCGAGCAGATCGTCGAGACGATGCTGGTCCATCTCGACATTTCGGCATCGCGGGCGCGCGAACGCGCCATCGAGCTGCTCGCCGAAGTCGGCATTCCCGCACCGGCCCAGCGCATCGACGCCTATCCGCACGAACTGTCCGGCGGCATGCGCCAGCGCGTGGTGCTGGCCATGGTGCTGTGTACCGAACCGGAGTTGATCATCGCCGACGAGCCGACCACCGCGCTCGACGTCTCCGTGCAGGCGCAGATCATCTCGCTGATCAAGCGGCTGACCCAGACGCATGGCACCTCGGTGATGCTGATTACGCACGACATGGGCGTCATCGCCGAGATCGCCGATCGCGTAGCGGTCATGTACGCAGGCCGCGTCGCCGAGATCGGCCCGGTGCGCCACGTGCTCAAGCATGCGCGTCATCCTTACACTCAGGGTCTTATGGGATCGATACCGACGCTGACTGGCGATGGTGACCGCCTCGTGCAGATAGCCGGCTCCATGCCGCGCCTGACCGCGATCCCAGCCGGCTGCGCCTTCAATCCGCGCTGCCCGCTGGTCATCCCGCGCTGCCTCAGCGAACGCCCGGAGCTGGAGCCCATCGCCGGATCGCTTGTCGCGTGCTGGCGCGCGTCTGAAACCGGGGAGACGCATCCATGAGCGCCGCCCCCGCCTCACCCGCCTTGGTCGAAGTCGACAAGCTGTGGCGTACCTTCGATGTGTCGCGGCCATGGCTCAACCGCGTGGTCGAGGGCAAGCAAAGGCAGATGCTGACTGCGGTCGCCGACGTCTCGTTCGCGATCGGCAAGCGCGAGACCTTCGCTCTGGTTGGCGAGTCCGGCTCGGGCAAATCCACGATCGCGAAAATCGTGGTCGGGCTGATCGCGCCGTCCGATGGCGACGTGCGCATCGACGGCATTTCCATGAGCAGCGCGGCCGCCAGCGCCAAGCGCGCCGACCTGCGCCGCCGCATCCAGATGATCTTCCAGGACCCCTACGCCAGCCTCAATCCGCGCTGGCGGGTGGACCGCATCATCGCTGAACCTTTGCGCGCCTTCGGCCTGATGACGGACGCGCAGGAGATCGCAAACCGGGTCGGTGAGTTGCTGCGCCTGGTCGGCCTCGATCCCGCCGACGGCCGCAAGTTCCCGCACGAGTTCTCAGGCGGTCAGCGCCAGCGTGTCGCCATTGCCCGCGCGCTCGCCGCCAATCCGGAATTCATTGTCTGCGATGAGCCGACCTCGGCACTGGACGTTTCGGTGCAGGCCCAGATCCTGAACCTGATGCGCGACCTGCAGGACCGTCTTGGGCTGACCTATTTATTCATCAGCCACAATCTCGCGGTCGTGCGGCACATGGCAACGCGGATTGGCGTGCTGTATCTCGGCCGCCTCGTGGAAGTCGCGCAGCCGCGCGAGCTGTTCTCCGATCCGCGCCATCCGTATACCCGCATGCTGCTCGATGCTGTGCCGGATCTCGACATGACCGGCCGCGTCCGCCGCGCCGTCGAAGGTGAGATTCCCAACCCGATCAATCCGCCCAAGGGCTGCGGATTCCATCCGCGCTGTCCGTTCCTGAACGACCGCTGCCGCGTCGAGACACCGGAGCTGCTTGCGGTTTCCGGCCGCTTGGTCGCTTGCCACGGCGTCAGCGAAGGGCGGATTTAGGCGGCCGACCAGCGCGAAACCAGTAGCCTATTTGTACATGCCCTCGCGCAAATTGATGCCGTGCTCGAGATAAGCCTTGAGCGCGCACAACATCTGCGACCACCCCTGGCAATTGCCGTAGGATGCCTTGAGCCCGGTCGGCGTGCGGTGCCAGCCTTCCTCGACGATCGACACCAGCGTTCGCCCATCGTCGAGCGGATCGAAACTCATCGTCACTGTCGTATTGTAGCCGGCGCTCCCATCCGACGGCGCGGTGTCGTCTGCGGCCCAGCGCAACACGATGCGTCGATCGGTTTCCACTTCCGCGACTTCAACCGGGAACGAGCCGGGGAAATCCGCAAAGGACCATTCTACGGTCGTGCCCGTCTCAAGACGGCCCTTGGCGCCGCCGGTTGTGAAATAGCGCGACAACTGACTGGGATTGACCACCGCCTCGAACACCTCGGCCACGGGCCTCGCGACCCGAGCTGCCACTCTGAATTTCAGCTCTCCAACCTGTTCCATAACGCAACTCCCTTGTTGGCGCGCCAATTATGTTATAAAAATATAACATGTCAATCGAGAGCGATAGCGACAAGGTTTTCAAAGCGCTGGCCGCTGCGACGCGGCGCGCGATTCTCGATGCGCTGAAAGATCATCCGCAGACAACGGGCCAGCTCTGTGCCCGCTTTCCCGAACTCGACCGCTGCACCGTGATGCAGCATCTGAAGGTGCTGGAAGACGCCGACCTGGTGATTGCCCGCCGCGAGGGACGCGAACGCTGGAACTATCTCAATACGCTGCCGATCAAACACATCCATGACCGCTGGATTGGCCCTTACGCGGCATACGCCGTCGCCCTGCTCGACCGCTTGGCGTCGGATTTCGCGCCGGAGAAATAGCGACAGCACGGACCGGCTTGGCTGACCCGAAAGAGCTGTCCGTCCCTCTTTCGCGTGACGTCGGGAACCCAGGATTGGAGCGTCCGTTCTTTGTGTCGCCCGCGCTACGGGATGCGCGGCGATGGAGACACGCATGCAAACTGTTCGCGTCGTGCTGATGATCGCATCGGCACTGGCCTTGATGTTCGCCTTCGGCCTGCCGGACACCACCCACGCCCAGATGGAAGACCCGCGCGAGATCCTGGCTGTCCGGGTGCGGTCGCAGGGCCATCCATGCACAAAGGCGCTAGCGGCAGAGCGCGAACCAAAGCTCTCCCAGGCCGACCGTCCAGCCTGGATTCTGCATTGCGACAATGCCAGCTATCGCATTGTCTTGCGTGCCGATATGGCCGCCACCATCGAGCGACTGAACCAGAAGCGCTGAACGCTCAAGCCTTCACCGTTTCGCCTAGCCAATCGATTGCCGCCTGCACGCCGCCGCGCCCGTGCGGCACGCCCAGCGCCGCCAGTCCCGTCTCGACGACGCCGAGCGCACCAAGCACCATCGGCGCGTTGATGTGGCCCATGTGCGCAATACGGAACGCCCGTCCCGTCAGTCCGCCGATGCCTATACCCAGGACGACGCCGCACTTCTCTCGGGCATAGTCGAGCAGCGCCTTCGGCCCGTCCTCCCGGTGCCACAGAACGGTGGTCACAGAATTGGCGCGCTCGTTGGCCGCCGCGATGTTGAACGACAACACCTGCCCTTCCGACCAGACGGCGACGGCGCGGCGCACGGCTTCCGCCAGAATGCGATGCCGCTCGAACGCATTTTGGAGGCCCTCCGCGAACAGCATGTCGAGCGCCTGGCGCTGCGCGAACAGCAGATGTTCGGGCGGTGTACCGCAATACTTCTGATAGTGCTCCGGCCCTTCTCGGAAACCCCAATCCCAATACGGCGTGTTGAGGTTGGCCATGCTGCTGCGGGCGAAGGCGCGCTCGCTGGCCGCAACGAAGCCGAGCCCCGGCGGCGTCATCAGGCCCTTCTGCGATCCGGAAACCGCAACGTCGATGCCCCAGGCGTCCATCTCGAACGGCACGGTGCCCAGCGAGGCCACCGCATCAACCATGAATAACGCCGGATGTCCGGCAGCGCGGATTGCCTTGCCGATCGCCTCGATGTCGTTGGCAGCCCCCGAGGCGGTGTCGATCTGCACGACCAGAACGGCCTTGATCTCGTGCGCCTTGTCCGCGCGCAGCCGCGCCTCGACCTCGTCGGCACGCACCGCACGCCGCCAGTCACCGCGCAGCACCTCGACATCCAGGCCAAGCTTGGTGCCCATTTCGCCCCAGCCGACAGCAAAGCGGCCGCTTTCCAGAACCAGCACCTTGTCGCCGCGCGACAGCACGTTGCACAGCCCGGCTTCCCAGGCGCCATGGCCGTTGGCCGCGTAGATGTACGTCCGGCCTTCGGTGCGGAACACCTTCTTGAGATCGCCCAGCAGGCTCATGGTCACGTCGACCAGCCCGCCGACATAGATATCTACCGCCGGACGATGCATGGCACGCAGCACGTCGTCGGGCACTGTCGTTGGCCCGGGGATGCTGAGGAACTGGCGGCCGGCACTGACACTCATCGCACGCACTCCGTCCATGGCGGGAAAGGCGCATGGTGATCCCGCGCCTTTGCGGTGGCGTCAAGGCGAGCCGTGCAGTTCAGGGTACGTCATAGAAGCGCACGGCCTCCCCGCGGGCAGGTTCACGAATCTCGCCCTGCCACATCGCGAGGCCACCGCGCACCAGCGTGCCGACCGGCCAGCCGGTGACCGTCACACCATGATACGGCGTCCAGCCGGCGCGGCTGGCGATCATGCTGTTGTCTATGGTTTGGCGCCGCTTCAGATCCACGACCGTCAGGTCCGCGTCATAGCCGACCGCAATGCGGCCCTTGCCGCGAATACCGAACAGGCGCTGCGGGCCGTGGCTGGTGAGATCGACGAACCGCTCCAGCGACAGCCGACCGGCGTTGACGTGATCGAGCATGGTCGCCACCAGCGTCTGCACCCCGGTCATGCCGGAATGGCTGCCGGGATAGGCGTGGTCTTTCTCCTCACGCGTGTGCGGGGCATGGTCGGAACCCAGCACATCGACCACGCCGTTAGCCACACCAGCCCAGATCGCCGCACGATGCCGTTCATCGCGCACCGGCGGGTTCATTTGGGCATAGGTGCCAAGCCGCTCGTAGCAGTCCGGCGCGACCAGCGTCAGGTGATGCGGCGTCACCTCGACGCTCGCCCAGTCCTTGTGATCGGCAAGGTAGGCCATCTCCTCCGCCGTTGAGATGTGCAGCACGTGCACCCGGCGGCGATGCTTTTCCGCCAGCCTGACCAGACGCTGCGTCGCGATCAGCGCGGCTGTCTCGTCGCGCCACACCGGATGCGACGACGGATCACCCGGCCTGCGCAGGCCGGCCCGCTCGCGCAGCCGCGCCTCGTCCTCCGCGTGAAACGCCGCACGGCGGCTGATGGCGGCGATGATACGATCCAGGCTCGGCTCGTCCTCGACCAGAAGGTTGCCGGTCGACGAACCGATGAACACCTTGATGCCGGCGCTTCCGGGCAGCTTTTCCAAAGTCGGAATATCTCCGACGTTCTCGCGCGTACCGCCGACGTAGAATGCGAAATCACAGAACATGCGGTGGTGGGCGCGTTTGATCTTGTCGGCGAGGCGCTCCGCATCCGTGGTCAGCGGATTGGTATTCGGCATCTCGAATACGGCGGTGACGCCACCCAGCACCGCGGCGCGGCTGCCGGTTTCGAGATCTTCTTTCTGCTCCAGGCCAGGCTCACGGAAATGCACCTGCGTGTCGATCACGCCGGGCAGGATGTGCAGCCCCTTGCAATCGATGGTCTTTGCCGCTGCGCCGCCCCCGATCGCTCCCAGCGCCACGATGCGGCCATCGCGAATGCCGATGTCGCGCTCGCTGCGCCCGTCATGGTTGACGACCATACCGCCCTTCAGCACCAGGTCATAGGTCTCAGCCATGTCCGCATCTCCTTCCGCTTGCTTCGTCGCGTTCCGCCGCTTACCTACCTGTCACCGCATGATGACCGCCAGCGCTTTCTTCGTGCGTTCGCCGACCGCCTCTCAGGGTTTCTCGCATGACCAGCTCACATATGGCGCTGCTCACCGATCGCGGCGTGGTGCGCGTCACCGGACCGGACGCCGGCAAACTGCTGCAGGGCCTGATCACGGCGGACTTCGACCGCTTCGACAGCCAGCCCGCGCTGTTTGCCGGCCTGCTGTCGCCGCAGGGCAAAATCCTGTTCGACTTCTTCGTCGTCAAGGCCGAGGACGGCTACCTGATCGATATCCTCCGCGACAAGGCCGCCGAACTGGCCAAACGGCTGACGTTCTACCGGCTGCGCGCCAAGGTCACCATCGCCGATGCATCGACGGATTTTGACGTCTATGCGCTGTGGGGCGGCGCGCCGGACCTGTCGCACGCGGCCCCGGCAGTCGCCTATGCCGATCCGCGCCTGCCCGATCTCGGCTATCGGCTGATCGCACCGCAAGGAACGACGCCTGCCGTTGCAGCCGCCCCGGCATCGCCCGACGCCTACCACGCCCACCGCGTCGGTCTGGGTATTCCCGAAGGCGGCCGCGATTACGTGCTGGGCGATACCTTCCCGCACGAGGCCCTGTTCGACCAGATCGGCGGCGTTGATTTCGACAAGGGCTGCTATGTCGGCCAGGAAGTCGTATCACGCATGCAGCACCGCTCCAGTGCGCGCAAGCGGGTCGTGCCGGTGATCGGCACGCAGCCTCTGCCGCCGGGGGAAGCGGTCAAGATCGGCGAAGCAGCGATCGGCACGATTGGTTCCACGGATGGCGCGCGCGCGCTCGCCCTGCTGCGCATCGACCGGGTCGGCGAAGCCCGCGACAAAGGGCAGGACGTCACCGTCGATAGCCATCCGGTACAGGTGGAGCTACCCTCCTGGGTGCGTTTCGAAATTCCCTCCAAGACGAACACCGCCGATGCCTGACACCATCGTGCCTGCCATGACCGACGATCTCATCCGCTGCGGCTGGGCCAGCGGCGGCGATGCCCTGTATGCGCGCTATCACGACGATGAATGGGGCGTGCCGCAACCCGACAGCCGCGCGCTGTTTGAGAAGCTGGTGCTGGAAGGGTTTCAGTCCGGGCTGTCGTGGATCACCATCCTGAGGAAGCGCGAGAATTTCCGCAGCGCCTTCCGCGGTTTCGAGCCTGAGCGCATCGCGCGCTATGGCGATAAGGATATCGCCCGCCTGATGGATGATGCCGGCATCGTCCGCAACCGCCTGAAGATCGAAGCGACCATCGACAACGCCAAGGCCTACCTGAAGCTATCAGAGAAACAGCCGCTGGCCAATTTCCTGTGGGGGTTCTTTCCCGATGGTCCGGTGATCAATCACCTGAAAGCCGGCGAGCCGCCACAGGCTTCGACTGAGCTGTCCAAGTCCGTTTCAAAGGCGCTGAAAAAGGAAGGCTTCCGCTTCGTCGGCCCGACCACGGTGTATGCGTTCATGCAGTCGGTGGGCATGGTCAACGATCACCTGGTGACCTGCCATCGCCACGCGGCGTGCACCGAGCTTCAGCGCGCGTTCAAGCGCCCTGGGGCCTGATCACCGCCATGACTACGCAACCGAATCAAGATCATCGTCATGAATAAAGAGCCACCCCGCGCGTGGCAGCGCATGCTGTCCGGACGCCGTCTCGATCTGCTCAACCCGTCGCCGGCGGACGTGGAGATCGAGGATATCGCGCACGGTCTCGCTCGCGTGGCGCGCTGGAATGGGCAGACCGTCGGCCCGCACGCCTTCTCCGTCGCCCAGCACAGCCTCGTCGTCGAGGACATCGCGGTGGCGCTCAACCCATCCTGGCCGCGCCAGTATCGTCTCATGGCGCTGCTTCACGATGCGCCCGAATACGTCGTCGGCGACCTGATCAGCCCGTTCAAGGCGGCCATTGGCTTCGACTACAAAGCTTTCGAGCTGCGCCTGCTGGCCGCGATCCACCTGCGTTTCGACTTGCCGGTGGATGGGCCGGCCGATGTCGCCGCCGAGATCAAGCGCGCCGATCGCATCGCGGCCTACTTTGAGGCAACGCGGCTGGCCGGTTTCTCGTGCGATGAAGCGGAACGCTATTTCGACCGTCCGAGCGATCTGCCCGCTTCCCTGCACAGCCGGCTGCAACAGTTGAGCGGCGAGGCGACAGCCGATGCGCAGGCGCAATTCCTGGCGCGCTTCAGCGCGCTTGCGCCCTGATGGCAGGGATGGGCTTGCCAACTGCTGCACTTTGGGGTCATTTGTTCGGCGGCCTGCGAGCTGAGTGCGAAGGAAATCCTCGCGATCATGCCGAATTCTTCTCAAATGCGACGCGCGGACTACACCGTGACCGAAGGTGACAGCGAAGCACCTGCCGTACAGTTCGGCGCCGTGCACGTCTGCCCGCTGAGCCGGGTGCGCGAAACGCTCGACCTCACAGGCGCGCGGCATCTGATGACGCTGATCAACCGGCAGACCATGCTGGAGACGCCCGACGGCATCGAGACGACCAATCATCTGAAGATCGCAATCAACGACATCATCGCGCCGCAGGAAGGCCTGACACACGCTTCCGCGCAGCATGTGGAAGAGCTGATCGCCTTCGCCAGGGTGTGGAGCCGCAAGGGCCCCATGGTGGTGCATTGCTGGGCCGGCATCAGCCGATCGACGGCTGCAGCCTACATCTCTCTGTGCGCACTCAATCCTGATGTGCCGGAAAAGCTCATCGCGCAGCGCTTGCGTCAAGCCTCTGCCTTCGCCTCGCCAAATCGCCTTCTCGTTCAGCTTGCCGATGATATTCTGGGCCGTCGGGGCAGGATGAGCGATGCCATAGCATTGATCGGTCCAGCCGAATTTGCGGCGGAATCCATACCATTCAAGCTTGCCAGTAGTTTCGACTGACTGACTGCGTCCGGCCCATGCCGGCGATGCATAAGCCTGACGTATAATGGCGTAGTTCAGAAAATCGCCATGATGACTCACTAGTGCGCGGGCATTGGAGATCATCGATGACATTCGAAGCCCATCTGAATCGAACTGTTCGATCTGGAGACGACACGGACAAGCGGGAGCGGCCGGACGTGGCACTTGCAGCGGTCGAGATCGGCCTCAACGCGGCCATTCTGGCAGTGCGCCAGGACGAGCCGGTGGTGTTGGTGGTGAGACCACAGGCGGAAACCGGCCAGCCGGGTGACTCGCTGCCGTTCGGCCCGTTCTCTCCGCTCGAGCATCGCACGCTCGATATCGGCTTGCGCCGCTGGGTCGCCGATCAGACCGGACTGGATCTCGGCTACGTCGAGCAGCTTTATTCGTTTGGCGACCGTGGCAGGCACGCTCAGCCGGGCGACACCTCGCCCCACGTCGTCTCCATCGGCTATCTGGCACTGACTAGACCGAGCGATGAAGCCGAAGGCGAAGGCGGCAACTGGCGCAGTTGGTATGATTTCTTCCCCTGGGAAGACTGGCGGCGCGGCAAACCCGCGATACTGTCCGAGACGATCGAACCGAAGCTGCTGTCGTGGGCCGAGCGCCCCGCCCTGCAGTCCTCGCCTGCGCGTCCGATCCAGCGATCGGAACGCTTGCGTGTCTGCTTCGGCCTCGGCGGGGGCGCCTGGGACGAAGAGAAGGTGCTCGACCGCTTCGAGCTTCTGTATGAAGCCGGCCTTGTCGAGGAAGCCCGCCGCGACGGCCGCGAAGCTGCGTTGACGTGGGGCACACTGCCACGTCTTGGCGCCGCGATGCGCTTTGACCATCGCCGCATCCTGGCAACCGCCATTGCCCGCATTCGCGCAAAGATCAAATACCGGCCGGTCATCTTCGAGCTGATGGCCGACGAATTCACGCTGTACGAACTGCAGAAGACCGTCGAGGCGATCCTGGGTCCGCATCTGCACAAGCAGAACTTTCGGCGGTTGGTTGAAAGCGCCGGCCTCGTCGAGCCAACCGGCGAAGTGCGCGCCAAGACGGGCGGGCGGCCGGCGCGGCTCTATCGTTTCCGCCGGGAAGTGCTATTGGAGCGTCCGGCCCCAGGCGTCCGGGTGAAGCCTGGCCGCGTGTAAGGCGGGGTATCCGAAACCCGGAGCGAAATCGCGCGGCACTTGGTGCACGCGGACGTGCGCTTGCCCGTCATCCGTACCCGAACCAGATCGTCACAATGCGCATGGCTGCAATTCGCTGCGACTGAAAATCGCCCCTGGAATTCGGCATAGAACTCACTTATCTTAAGCACACAAAGGATGCTCAATTCGAGCATATTAAACCCGGCTCGCAATCGGGTGTTTTTCAGGCAAGCTTAATGCTCAAATGGAGCATTAGCTAACTGTAGAGGGAGAGACCTCATGGCAATGGCTCACGCCGAGACTCGTGCGCAGACGAAGAAGCGGCACGAAGTTCTGCCTATGCCAAAGCTCGAGTTCACGCCGGCGCTGGCTCGCGAGATGGAGCCCCTGTACGCCAAGGTATCCCGCGTCGTGACGCCGCTCGAATGGCCGCAGTTCGCGCCCATCATCAGGGCGATCAACGATCTCAAGAAGCAGCGCAATGCCGTGATCCTGGCGCACAACTACATGACGCCCGAGATTTTCGCCTGCGTCGGCGACATCCGCGGCGACAGCCTGCAGCTGGCTAAGGAAGCCGCCAAGGTCGATGCGGACGTGATCGTCCAGGCCGGCGTCCACTTCATGGCCGAAACCTCCAAGCTGCTCAGCCCGGAAAAAACCGTACTGATCCCTGACATGCGCGCTGGCTGCTCGCTAGCCTCCTCGATCACGGGCGCCGACGTGCGCATGCTGCGCGAAGCCTATCCTGGCGTGCCGATCGTCACCTACGTCAACACATCCGCCGACGTGAAGGCGGAGAGCGACATCTGCTGCACTTCGGCCAACGCGGTGAAGGTCGTCGAAAGCCTCGGCGTGCCGCGCGTGCTGATGATCCCGGACGAGTATCTGGCCAAGTACGTCCAGACCCAGACGGACGTGGAAATCATCACCTGGAAGGGCCACTGCGAAGTGCACGAGCGCTTCACCGCCGAGGAGCTCAATGCCTTCCGCGCGGCCGATCCCGGCGTACGCATCATCGCGCATCCGGAATGCCCGCCGGACGTTATCGCAGCAGCGGACTTCACCGGCTCGACCAAAGGCATGATCGACTGGGTGAAGGACAACCGTCCGCGCAAGGTCGTGCTGGTGACCGAGTGCTCGATGAGCTCGAACGTGGCGGCTGAAGTGCCGGACGTGGAGTTCGTTCGCCCCTGCAATCTGTGCCCGCACATGAAGCGGATCACACTGCAGAACATTCTGGAGAGCCTCGTCTACATGCGTCACGAGGTGACGGTCGATCCGCTGGTGGCGGAGAAAGCCCGTCGCGCCGTTGAGCGCATGATCAACCTGACCAACTGATCGGGGACACCGGCGCCGCCGCTCGTTGCGTGCGGCGCAGATGCATAAGTCCATGACGACCACGGGCGGCGACATCG
>JAEZBZ010000071.1 GCA_023412745.1 Pseudomonadota bacterium
TCCCATCGTGCCCGACCTGGATTGGATGAAGCGCATAGTGCCTGCCGGTGTGCGCGTGGTGCAGCTTCGGCTGAAGGATGCGCCGGCCGATGAGGTCAAGCGCCAGATTGCGGGAAGTCTCCAGGTCTGCCGGCAGCATGGTTGCCAGCTCATCGTCAACGACTACTGGCGCGAGGCGATCGAGCTGGGGGCGGACTATATCCATCTTGGACAGGAGGATCTCGCCGAGGCGGATGTGGCCGCGATCAAAGCGCGGGATATCCGGTTCGGGCTATCGAGTCATAGTCACGAAGAACTCGATATCGCACTTGCCGCCAAGCCCGATTACGTCGCGCTTGGACCGATCTGGGAGACCAAACTCAAGGCGATGAAATGGGCGCCGCAAGGCCTTGATCGGATTAGGGATTGGAAGTCCCGCATTGGATCTCTGCCGCTGGTCGCAATCGGCGGTATCACGCCGGAGCGGGCGCCATCAGTAGTCGCGGCAGGCGCGGATTCGGTGGCGGTTATTACAGATTTCTTTACGCATCCCGATCCGGTTGGCCGTGTGCGGAGATGGCTGGAATGGGCGGAACACGTGCGCAGCGGTAAGTCTGATTGATCGCCCAAAAGAACGTCAACTGAATGCCATCCGGCTGTCGTATAACGTTGATACAATTGCTTAGAGGTCGGGCTCGGAGCGCCGACCTGGCAAGTGTAGACTTGCCCGGCACCTGCCAGTTGAGGCGTCATGGCGTATCGATTTAAGACCAAGGAGTCCTTTGCAAAAGGCTTTCGACGGATTGTCGCCGAACAGATCGGTGCTGCCGAGCAAAGGCTGAGCCAGTCGACCATCGACCCGACTAACGTCCATGAAGCCCGCAAGAACCTGAAGCGGACTCGTGCGCTTCTTCGGCTGATGCGCCCTGCGCTCGGCGATGAATTGTTCAAGCGAGAGAATGCCCGTTTGCGTGACGCCGGCGCTTTGCTGTCCGCGCGTCGTGATGCCCATGTTCTCGATCAAACGCTGGTCAATCTCGGCCCTGAGCCCGACTCGGCTTTGGCGCCGACAGTTTCTAAATTGCGCGCTGCGGTCGCTTCCACTCGTACCGATGTCGATGCCTCATCCGAACAGCAAAGCTTGGCGAATGCGGCGGAGGAACTGCGACAGTCGCTTTCGGCATTGCGGCGGCAGAAATTCAAAGACGATGGTTTCGATCTCGTTGAACCCGGGCTGAAGCGCAGCTATGCGGCTGCGCGCAAGGCTATGCGGGTTGCCTACGCCGAGCCGAGCGAGGAAAACTTCCACGAGTGGCGCAAGGGCATCCAGCAGCACTGGCGGCAGATGCTGTTGCTATCGCGTGGATGGCCTGAGGTGCTGCTGCCCCGCGCACGCGCCGCGCGTCAGATTTCCGAGATGCTAGGCCAGGATCATGACATCGCGGTCCTGAAGGCCTATCTGCACAGCCATAGCGACTTGCCGCTTACACCGCGGGAACGGCAGAACATCGAAGCGCATTTTCAGGGCCAGCAGGCTTCGCTTCGCGCGCGCTGCAAACCGCTGGGCGAGCGGCTTTTGGCCGAGCGTAGCCGCAGTTTCTCCCGCCGCGTCGAGACTTACTGGCGCGTCGCAGGTCAGATCGAGAACGCAGCCGTCGAGGCAGAGCTGTCGGCGAAGGCCAAGGTGGAGGCTGCTGAAAAGCAAGTTGCGCGCGCTGATCGCGGCGGCAAGGCCGCCTAATTCAGCCGCCTGCGGCACGTCGCAGGCTGGTGCGCGGCGCCATTTTGTTGGAAACACGACCTTGAACTAAGAAGGGCTCACTCGCGGGCAGCCCAGGAGAGGTCGTCGCATCATGAATGAACAACCGAAAGCGGACGGATTGCAGCCAGAAGGTTCGGTCAGACCCGCGTCGCACCCAAACGTGCACCACGGCAAGGTCGGTGTTCTGCTGCTCAATCTTGGTACGCCGGATGCGACCGATTACTGGTCCATGCGACGCTATCTCAAGGAGTTTCTGTCGGATCGCCGGGTCATCGAGACGTCACGGTTGATCTGGTGGCCGATTCTCAACCTGATCATCCTGACCAAGCGGCCAGGGCCGAAGGGCAAGGACTACGAGTCGATCTGGAACAAGGAGCGCAACGAAGGTCCGCTCAAGACCATCACGCGCAGCCAGGCCGAGAAACTGGCGGCACAGCTTGCCGGCGATCCACGCATCGTTGTCGACTGGGCTATGCGCTACGCCAATCCGACCACTGAAAGCCGGATTAAGGCGTTGCAGGAGCAGGGATGCGATCGCATCCTGCTGGTGCCGCTGTACCCGCAGTATGCCGCCGCCACGTCGGCGACAGCCTGCGATCAGGCGTTCCGAGCTCTGATGAACATGCGCTGGCAGCCCTACGCGCGCGTGGCGCCGGCCTGGTACGATGATCCGGTCTATATCGATGCTTTGGCGAATTCGATCAAGAACCAATTGCAAACGCTGGATTTCAAGCCCGAAGCGTTGGTCGCGACATTTCACGGCATGCCCGAATCCTATTTGCACAAAGGCGATCCGTATTATTGCCAGTGCCTGAAGACTTCGCGGTTGTTGCGGGCGAAACTGGGCTGGCCCGAAGAGGGCTGGCATACGACGTTCCAGTCACGTTTCGGCAATGACGTCTGGCTGCAGCCCTATACCGATGAAACAGTGAAGCGACTGGCGAAATCCGGTGTGAAGCGGATGGCGATCGTCGCCCCCGGTTTCAGCGCCGATTGCCTTGAAACTCTGGAAGAATTGGACGTAGAGAACCGCGGCTACTTCATGGAGAATGGCGGCGAGAAGTTCGCCTACATTCCCGCATTGAACGATAGCGACGAAGGCATTCGTGTTATCGAGCACGTCGTGCGGCGCGAATTGATGGGCTGGATCTGATTTATCCGGCCTTTACCAGTTGGCGCGGAATTTCATTCTTCGTTAATCTCTTGTTAATTGAAACTTCGCCGTTGCGCCCTAAAAGCGGCGGCATGAGATGCTGTGCTCCTTGCACGGACGTGAGCGATTTGGGGAGATAGGGACGTGGCGGTCGGCGGTCTGGAAGTCTTCGGCATTCTTGTCATTCTGTTTGCGCTGGCCGCACTGTGGTCGACGGTCAAGGTCGTGCCGCAGGGCATGAACTACACAGTGCTCAGCTTCGGCCGCTACACGCGCACATTGACCCCCGGCCTGCATATCCTGGTTCCCGTCATGGAACGGGTAGGCGCCCGCATGAACATGAAGGAGCAGGTGCTGGAGATCCCGAGCCAGGACGTGATCACGCGCGACAACGCCATGGTGCGCGTTGACGGTGTCACGTTCTTCCAGGTGCTCAGCGCAGCGAAGGCGGCCTACGAGGTCGACATGCTGGAAGAGTCGATCATCAACCTCACGATGACCAACGTGCGTACCGTGATGGGCTCGATGGACCTCGACGAGCTGCTGTCCAACCGTGACCAGATCAACGCCAAGCTGCTCGATGTCGTCGATCACGCCACCGAGGCATGGGGCGTGAAGGTGACGCGCATCGAAATCAAGGACATCGCTCCACCGTCGGATCTCGTCGACAGCATGGCCCGCCAGATGAAGGCGGAACGCGAAAAGCGCGCGCAGATCCTGGAAGCGGAAGGTTCGCGGGCCGCGGCCATTCTCAAGGCCGAGGGCGAAAAGCAGGCCGTGGTGCTGGCGGCCGAGGGCCGTCGCGAAGCCGCGTTCCGCGATTCGGAAGCCCGTGAGCGTGAAGCCCAGGCCGAAGCCGAAGCGACCCGCATGGTCAGCACCGCAATCGCGGATGGCAACGTGCAGGCCATCAACTATTTCGTGGCAAACAACTACGTGAAAGCGCTGGAATCGTTGGCCAAGGCACCGAACCAGAAGGTCATCATGATGCCGCTGGAGGCATCCTCGGTGATCGGTTCGCTGGCTGGTCTTGCGCAGATCACGGGCGAGGCATTTAGCGGCAAGGATGGCGGAAACACCTCGCAGCCGCCGTCACGGCCGAACCAGCCGCGTGGCACGGTTCCGCGGGTTTGATGTCAGCCAACGAGCGCACAGATGCAAACGATTGCTGAGTTTTTCTGGAATCTCGGAGCGTGGAACTGGTTTTTCCTCGGCGTGGTTCTGTTCGTTCTCGAAACCATCCTGCCGGGCGTCTACCTGCTGTGGTTCGGCATGGCGGCCGCGATTGTCGGCGTGATCGCGCTGACCATCACGCTGTCGTGGCAGCTTCAGGTGATCGCATTCGGCTTGATCGCCATGGCGACGGTGGTGGCGGTGCGCCGTTTCGCGCGACCGGACATGATCACCAGCGATGAGCCCTCGCTCAATGAACGCGGCCAGCAATACGTTGGCCGCGTCGTTACCGTCGAGGATGCGATTGCCAACGGACGCGGTCGCGTCAAGGTGGGCGATACAGTGTGGTCGGCGGAAGGTCCGGATCTACCGAAAGGCTCACGCGCGACCGTAAAGTCGGTGCGTGGCACCGTGCTGCTGGTCGAGCCAGCCGCGCATTGAGCGGATTGCTCCGGGCCGCTCGGATGTCCGGAGCTAATATTCGTGATCGTCGCTCAGGCTGAGATGGCATCGATCTCGGCGATTTCATCGGCAGTCAGCGCCCAGCTGGCCGCATCGACATTCTGCTGAACCTGCTCAGGCTTGGTGGCACCCGCGATGACGCTGGCGACTGTCGGGCGCGCAGCGAGCCAACTGAACGCCAGTTCCAGAATGCTATGGCCGCGGGCTTCCGCGAAGCCGGTCAGCTTTTCCACGATGCCGAAATTGCGTTCCGTCAGATACTGATCGGCGCGCTGCTGCATGCTCGCCAGTCGCGTGCCCTGGGCCGGTGCGACGTTGCGCTTGTACTTGCCGGTGAGCAGGCCGCACGCCAGCGGAAAATACGGCAGCAGCCCCAACCCATAAGCCTGCATCGCCGGGATCAGGTGCTTCTCGTGATCGCGCACGACGAGGCTGTACTCGTCCTGGCACGACACGAAGGCGTTGAGGTTATGGTGTTTCGCCGTCCATTGCGCCTCGACGACGCCCCAGGCCGGCATGTTCGAGCAGCCAATGTAGCGCACCTTGCCCTGGCGCACGAGATCGTCGAGCGCGCGCAGCGTCTCCTCGATCGGCGTGCGCGGGTCGGGCTGGTGGAACTGATAAAGGTCGATCCAGTCGGTCTTGAGACGGCGCAGGCTGTCCTCGACCGCCGACATGATGTAGCGCCTCGAACCGCCGATCAGCTTGCCGGCGTCGTCCATAGCCATGCCGAACTTGGTGGCCAGCACGATGTCCTTGCGGCGCGCGCCGAGGATTTCGCCAAGGGCGGCTTCCGAACCGCCCTTGTTGCCGTAAATGTCTGCCGTGTCGAACAGAGTAATCCCGACATCCAGTGCCTTGTGCACGACTGCGCGCGAGGCTTTGAGATCGATGCGGCCGCCGAAGTTATTGCAGCCGAGGCCGACGACCGAGACTTGCAGGCCCGAGGGGCCGAGATTGCGCTGTTGCATGGGCGTTGCTCCTTAGAAGCCGTACAGGCGAGCCGGGTTCTCAACGAACATCTTGTGGCGCGACGCCTCGTCGGGAACCCAATCCAGCATCAGGTCCAGCAGCGCGGCGTCGCTGGGATAACGATCGCCTTCCATGCCGGGATGCGGCCAGTTCGATGCCCACAGCATACGCTCGGGCGCGGCTTTCGCCAGCGCCTTGGCCAGCGCCCCGACGTCGTCAAAGCCCGGAGCACCGACACGCGACACCTCGTAGGGCGCCGACAGCTTGACATAGCAGTTGCCGCGATCGACCAGCCGCAGCAGCGCCTTGAAGGCCTCGTGATCGGCCGGCACCGGCTCCAGGAACTTGCCGATGTGATCGATGATGTAGTCGCCCTCGATGCGCTTCAGTTGCGCTTCGCGATCGGGGAACTCGCGGCCATCGAACTGTACGATGGGGTGCCAGCCGAACGGACGCACGCGGGCGATCATCTCGTCCATGACGTCCCACTTCAGATGGCCCGGCGGCAGGCACATGATGCGGATGCCGCGCGCGCCGGCCTTGGTCAGGCGCTCGAGTTCAGCATCCGTGACGCCCGGTTTAACCACCACGATGGCGCGCGCCTTGTCCTGGCCGAGCGCCGCCACGCTATCCATGGTCAGGCGGTTGTCGTCTCCATACGCATTCGGCTGTACAACGACCACCCGCTCGTGGCCGAGCCAACCCATCAACTTGCGATATTGCTCGACGGTGGCATCCGGTGCCGGCGTCACGCCGTCGGGATGTTTGGGATAGCGGGCGTCATAGAAGTGCATATGCGTGTCGCATGCGCCGGCCGGCATCTTCAGGCGCGGCGCAGGTCCGGAAACAGGACGGTCCATGAGTATTTCCTCTGAATGATGTCTTGCTATGTTTGTCAGGCTTTTGCAAAGCGGCTGAGACGCTGCGCCTGATTGGTGTTGACGGCACCCTTGGGGGCGCGGCCCTGTACGATCTGGGCGACCTGATCCACTGTTTCGAGCGCTTGGCCTTCGATGCCTTCCTGAGTCAGACCACCAGCATGCGGCGTGGCGACGACATCCGGGCGGCGTGCGAGATGCGGCGACGGCATCTGGTCGGGGGCGCGGCCGACGTCCATGGCAGCGCCAGCAATCCACTTCTCGTCAAGCGCGCGTTCGAGCGCCGCTTCATCAATCAGATTGCCGCGGCTGAGATTGACCAGATAGGCAGTCGGCTTCATGGCCCGCAGTTGCGCGGCGCCAATCAGGTTCTCTGTCTCTTCGGTCGCGACGGCCAGCGGGATCACGAAATCCGCGCGGCGGACAAGATCATCGACGGAGACCTGCTCGATGCCTTCGCGTTCGACCTTCACATAGGGGTCGTTGACCAGCACCTTCATGCCGAACGCCAGCAGCAGGTCGGTTACATTGCGGGCGAGCGGACCGTAACCGATGACGCCGGCCGTCGAACCTTTGAGCTGCACGCCGAGCACGGCCTCGGGCGTATCCCCGCGCCAGTTGGCGGCGGCTGAGCTGGCGATGCCACGCGCGATGCTGATCATCTGGCCGATGACCATTTCGCTGACCGCAGGCACCCAGCTCCGGCTCGCCTGTGTGACCAGTACACCGGCGGCGCTGGCCGAAGGCACGTCGATATTGCGGATGTCGACGGCGCAGCGCAGGAATGCGACGAGATCAGGAAGCTGGCCGAAAATCTCGGCAAAGCCCGGGGTGTTGCGGTCGGCGACGATGATGTGGGCGCCTTGTGCCGCTTTCACCAAGCCTGCCGCCTCGAGCGCCGCGTCGCCTTCATGCAGCGTGACGTTGCCGAGCTTGCGCAGTCCTGCAAGCGCGCGGTCTCCATAGTAGTTCCGGCGCATGTCCGGGGTGTGCGTCAGAAGAATGCGGGGCTCTGGCATGATGATTGGCCTTGTTATGACTTGTTGTGGGATGAAAACGGTCGGCCACTCTGCCTGGACGCCGTGAAGCTTTCAGGACGGACCGGGTAGTGTGATGACAGCAGTCGCGCCGGTGGGAGCCGCGGCTAGCTGGTGAACGTCTTGCCGTACTGACTGCGCAGTTCGACCTTTTGAACCTTGCCCATGGCGTTGCGAGGCAGATCCTGAACCACGAAAACGCGCTTGGGCAGTTTGAACTTCGCCAGGCGACCCGCCAGAGCC
>JAEZBZ010000093.1 GCA_023412745.1 Pseudomonadota bacterium
CCCGACGCGATCGCGGTTGATCGCAGCTATCTCGGTGACCTTGGCATCAAGGGTATGGGTGACACTGCGCAAATCGAGCAGGGCCGTGTGCGCGTACGGGCCATCACGGATGGCATCCGTTCCTTCACAATGGCGCCCTACGTCTTCACGACGCTGAACCGTGCGCGCAGCCTTCTGGGCGTGCCGGGAGAAAATACGACATTCTACCTCGTGCAGACGGCGCCGGGTGCTGACGTCGAGCAAGTCCGTCAGGCTTTGAAATCGCGCCTGCCGGGAACGGAAGTTCTGACCAAGGCCGAGTTCAGGGATCGCAGCCTCGATCAATGGCTGTTCTCGACCGGTGCTGGCGTGGCCCTGATCGGCGGCGCCATTCTCGGGTTGCTGGTTGGTACGGTGATCGTGGCGCAGACCCTGTATTCCAGCACGAAAGACCACCTGAACGAGTTCGCGACGCTGCGCGCGTTGGGGTCATCGTCTGGCTACATTCACAAGGTTATTCTGGCGCAAGCCGGGTTGAGCGCGGTGATCGGCTATGTGCTGGGCATGATCATCGCGATGACCGTCGTGATATTCAGTTCGCACACTGCGCTGCCTATCGTCATGACGCCCGGACTGGCCGTCGCGCTGTTCATGCTGACCCTCTTCATGTGCGCGATATCGGCCGTATCGGCGATCATGAAAGTGACCAAGATTGATCCAGCCATGGTGTTCAGCAGATGAGTCAGGCTGTCGTTCTCGAGGCGATCGACATCGTCAAGGAGCTGGGGGAGGGCGCCGGTAAGGTGCTCGCGCTGAAGGGTGTCAGTCTGACCCTGAGGACCGGTGAATTGACGTTGCTGATGGGGCCCTCCGGAAGCGGCAAGACGACGTTGCTGTCGATCCTGGGCTGTATTCTCACGCCGACATCGGGGACCGTGCGCATCTGCGGCGAGACGCTGAATAATCTCGACGTGGAGCAGCTTGCCGACCTGAGGCGACGGCACATCGGCTACATCTTCCAGTCCTACAACCTGTTCCCAACGTTGACCGCGATGGAGAATGTGCGGCTGGCACTCGACGTGCGCGGTGCGAAGTTCGCTGAGACGGTTGCGAAGTCGGAGGCAGCGCTGAAGGCTGTCGGCCTGGCGCACAAGCTGCGCAGCTATCCGCGCAATATGAGCGGCGGCGAGCAGCAGCGGGTCGCGGTGGCGCGCGCACTGGCCGGTGCGCCGTCCGTGATCCTGGCCGACGAGCCGACTGCGGCGCTGGACAGCGAGAACGGCCATGCCGTGATGAAGCTGCTGTCGCAGATCGCCAAGGAAAACAATCATGCCGTTCTGGCGGTGACGCACGATCCGCGCACGCATGCATATGCGGATCGCATCGTTCGGATCGAAGACGGCCGCATCGTTGGCGAGGATCGCCAGCCGGAAGCCCATAAGAACGTGAAAAAGTACGACATTACACGGAAGCGTAAAGCCAATGCCTAAGATGGACTCGACGACGACGACATTGATCATCGCCGTGGTACTCGCCGGCGCTGTCGGTTACGGCGTGAACGAATGGTCTGAAGCGCGCAAGCGTGGTGACATGCCGGCCGCCCCGACTGCCGCCGCGGTTGGACAGCCTGCGTCATCGCCAAAGACGGACTGGCTGGCTTCCGCGCCCGGCCGTATCGAGCCGCGGGCCGGAGAGATCCGTATCGGGACGCAGGTTCCGGGCCGTGTGGTCGAAGCGCTGGTGTCTACCGGCGACAAAGTCGAAGCCGGGCAACTTCTGGTGCGGCTGGATGACGAAGAAGCACGCGCGCGTCTCGTCGCGGCCGAGGCCGAGGTGGCGGTGCGCCGCCGCGAACGGGATGCCGAAAATGTAACCGGCGCTGCGCAGGATCGCCGCGCGGCGGAGGACGCGTTGGCCGCGGCCGAGCGCACGATGCACGCAACCCGAATTGACCTCGATCGCCAGCAAAGCGCGCTGCTTCAGAAGACGGCAACCGCGGACGACGTGAACCGCGCGCGGAATGCGATGGTCGTGGCAGCGGAGAAGCTGGTGCAGGAGCGCGACGCTCTGCGCCGTGTCGCCACGCGCTCGGGCATGCCGCAGCCAACGCGCCTTGAGGCAGGTCTGATCGCTGCGCGCGCGGAACTGGAGCTCGCCGAACTCGCTTTCGAGCGCATGCGCATCCGCGCGCCTTCAGCGGGCACGGTGCTGCAAGCAAACGCAAAGGTCGGAGAGTTCATCGCGCCGACGCCGGAGATTTCCGTCGTGACCATGGGCGACATTTCTTCGCTGCGCGTAAGGGCGGAGGTCGAGGAGCGCGACGTCAGCAAGATCCGCGTCGGTCAACGCGTTGTCGTGCGGTCGGACGCGTTCACGGGGCGTGATTTTGAAGGGCGGGTTGCGAGCGTCGCCGAGTACGTCGGTCCGCCACGGCTGCCGAGCCGCGGTCCGCGCAAGCCGACGGATGTCGACATTCTCGAAGTGATGATCAATCTCGACGGGCAGCCGCCGTTGCTGGCCGGTATGCGCGCGGATGTGTTCTTCCGCCCCGACGTTACCGCGAACCAGGCTTCACCGGCACGGGTGAACTGACGACAAGCCTCAGGACGTGTTCAACGAAAAAGCGCCCCGGATCTGCAGATCCGGGGCGCTTCCGATTCTGTGCGACGAGCGGGCAACTAGGCAGCAGCTTTGTTGATCTTCTGCTCGGCGAGCTGGGTAAGCAGCTTGTCCGTCTTCTTTTCCTCGTCCAGCGTCGATTTCAGAATGTCCACCGCCTCGGTGTGGCCCAGCTCCTGAGCCCAGGCGAGAAGTGTGCCATAGCGCGAAATCTCGTAGTGCTCCACCGCTTGGGCAGAAGCAATGACGGCTGCCTCTCCAACGGCGTCGTTGGAAATATCTTGGAGCTGATCCTCAGCTTCGGAAATGATGCCTTCAATGGCTTTGCATTCCACGGCTTTTGGCTTTTCGCCGATGCTTTTAAAAATGTTCTCCAGGCGCTCGACGTGCTGTTTGGTTTCGTCGTGATGCTTATCGATGGCCTGCTTCAGCTCGCGCGTTCCGACAGCTTTGGCCATTTTCGGAAGAGAGCGCAGGATTTGCTTCTCCGCAAAGTACATGTCCTGCAATCCATGGACGAATAGGTCATTCATCGTTTTGACTTTCACGGCCATTGTCCTGCTATCCAATTCGGCGTTGATTGAATGACCAACAACGCGGCGGATGGTTCCGTTAATGAAAAAGCGGGCCGGTCACCGGGAGGTGGTCAGCCCGCTCGATGAGACCGAGCGCATTTAGCGCTGAGGCGTATTCGCTGGAGGCGTCTTGGTCGTGGTCGCTGCTGCGCGGGTCACGAAGGCCGGCGCCTTTTCCAAATCCTCGCGGGTGTAAGGTGCGGTCAGCTGGTCAGCTTCAGCCGAGCGGGTCAGGGCTGACAGCGGCAGCGCCACGCTCTTTTCACCGATGCCGAGGAAGCCACCGACGCCAACGACCACACCAACGATTTCGCCGTTCTGTGACATGACAAGGTCACTCACATTGCCGATGCGCTCGTTGTTCGCGCCGAGAATGCTCTTTTTCATGTAGTCGGACACGAGCAACTGATCAGGCTGCTGCTGCACGAGGAATGCCGTGTTCGATGCTTGCGGCGCCGTTGCCCTCGCGCCGGGAGTGGTCATCGACGGGCTTGTCGCAGGCGGTGCGGTCGCAGCTGGCGGAGCCGGTTCGGTGGTGGGCGGAGGGGTCTGGGCATGAGCCGCAGCAGCCCCGAGAAGGCCGATTGAAGCGGTCAGCGCCATGATTTTCTTGCTCATTCTCTAACTCCTCTGGAGATTGGCTCTGCAGGGTCAACTGCCAAAGGGGGCAAACGGTTCCTGCCAACCTTATGGTCGGCTGGCTGTCCGCGATCATGGTCGTCGTCCGTCGGCGTTCGAAATCGAGGCGCGGAACGCGAATGTGCGGGTGCGCGTTATCTGCTTCGGGGACTGTTGATCCTGATCTGATCAATGCGCCTCGGGTGATTGCGAACGATCTTTAGTTTTCCAATAACAATAAGGTCGTTCGAAAGGAGGGAGAGTGGCGAGCTTTATTCTAAAAAGATGGATGAACCGACTTAAGGATTCGGCGCGGGAAGAAATACACGAAACCGCACGGTTTGCGTCTCTTTATGCGGCGGGAGGAATTGCCGCGCTTATGGCGCTTATATTTTTGACGTTGGCGGGTTTCTGGTGGCTCGCGGTGGAATACAATGCGATCCAGGCCGCGCTTATCGTGGCTGGGGCTTATGGCGCAGTCGCGTTGATGATTTTCATATGGGCCTATTCTTCCGGCAACTCCTACGGTGATGCCGAGGCAGAGGACGTGACCGAGGCAGCCGCTACGGCGCTCGATAGAACTTTCGCGGATGCCGATATGCCAGCGAAGATGGGTGTCGATCTGGATAGCGTGGCAGGGACGTTGTCCGATGCGGGGTATCGCATGGAATCGCTTGTCGTGACCGCATCCAGCGATCTTGTGAAGCAGCTGACCCCGCTGCAGTTCGTGAGCCTAGTGTTCGTTGGCAGTTTCTTGTTTGGTCGGCGGTTGCGTAAGGGCTAGCCGCAGTCGTTTTCCAGGCCGGTGTCAAAACGAAAAAGCGGCGGAATTCTCCGCCGCTTTTTCGTTTGAGATACGGGGACCTACTGCTAGCTAAGCCCGAGCAGCCCGCCGTTGTGGCATGGACAGCGCGGCTGCATCGACCGCGTCGGGGCCGAAGTCTTCTGGCGAGTGCACTTCAAGTATAGTGGCCAGCTTCTGTCGTGCGCGATTGGTACGGCTCTTCATCGTGCCGACCGCGCAGCCACAAATCGCTGCCGCTTCCTCGTAAGAAAAGCCCGAGGCACCGATGAGGAACAGAGCTTCGCGCTGATCCTCCGGAAGCTGGCTGAATGCCATCTTGAACTCTTCGAGATCCAGATGCGCTAGCTGGGATGCCTGCTGCGCCAGCGTGGCCGCAAACTTGCCGTCCGTATCGGCGATTTCGCGGGTCAGCTTGCGGAACTCCGAATAGAAGGTGTTCCGCAAAATGGTGAACAGCCACGCTCTAAGATTTGTGCCGTGCGTGTAGCGTGCACGGTTGGCCCAAGCCTTGACCAGGGTCTCCTGAACGAGATCGTCCGCGCGATCCGGATTGCCGGTAATGGAACGCGCGAATGCTCTCAAGCTGGAGATCTCCCCGAGGAGGCCCTCGCGGAAACTCGTTTCAGTTGGCATCGGGGCCGTCTTCCTTCTTCGCAAGCGCTTGCAACAGCTCCACAAAACGGTCGGGAACCGGTTGCTTAGCCGACTCGTCGAACAAAGCCTTCAGCTTCGAACCAATCTGCTCTTGCACATAGTCGTTGATCGCTGGGCCCCCCGCGTCGATCTCCTCAGGATCCAAATTTTCCTTACCTGACACGGCCTTGCGTTTAACCTGGCTCATTATAGGATAACCCCGTATACAGGGACGCAAGCGGCGCCCACGATCAGAACGCATTGGATGAAATGCAGTTCCATCGTTATTGCAAAAAACACACTGCCTCGCTGCAACCATCTTGCGTCTGGCGCGTTGATCTGGGCAGAATCGCCGGAAAAGGCGGTCGCATCACGTCTGGGCAGTATTAGGGGCAGTTTTCATGTCTATCGCCAATGTCGTCGGTTCTCATATCCCTCATTTGCGCCGGTTTTCCAGAGCTTTGACGGGGTCGCAGGCCGGTGGCGATGCTTATGTCGAACAGTTGCTGGAAACGCTGATCGCGGATCCCAGCATCTTTTCTACGGCCGCAGATTCGCGCGTCGCGCTATATAAAACATTCATGCGGATTCTCACGTCGGTCGCCGCCAGCGGCTGGCAGACCCGTCCCAAGAGCTGGGCCTCGGGTTTCGATCGCAATGTATCGGCCATGACGCCGCGCTCGCGTCAGGCGTTCCTATTGCGCCATGTCGAAGGCTTCACGTTGTCGGAAACCGCCGACATCCTCGAGGCGACCGAGACCGAAACGCAGCATCTGCTGGATCGGGCGGGCGAAGAGATTGCCCGTCAGGTTGCGACCGAAGCGCTCATCATCGAGGACGAGCCGTTGATCGCCATGGACTTGACTCAGATCCTCGAGGAGCTGGGGCACAAGATCGTTGCCGTTGCTCGGACGCGTGATGAAGCACGTCGCGTCATGGCTTCGCATCGTCCTGGATTGGTGCTGGCAGACATTCAGCTTGCTGACGGCAGCTCGGGATTGGACGCCGTCAATGACTTGCTGGGCCAGTGCGAGATTCCGGTGATCTTCATCACCGCTTATCCTGAGAAGCTGTTGACGGGTGAGAAGCCGGAACCGACGTTCCTGATCACCAAGCCTTACCAACCCGAGACCCTGCGGGCCACCATCAGTCAGGCGCTGTTCTTCGATCAGCGGTCGCGTCGCGCGGCCTGATAGTCATGATCCGTTTGAAGCTGGAATAGCTTCAAACGGATGCCCGCTTTGGCAAGAAGGAAGAGGAGTTCTCCATGACTGGGCAGGATGACGAGCGCCCAATCAAGCGCTCGACAGTTGAGGCCCGTCAGGGAAGTCGGACCAAAGCCAATCTACGTGTTCTGGTCTTTTCGTTGGTCTTCGCGTTCGCGATTCTCGCCGTCCTATATCTGGTGTTTTTCTCCGGCCCGGTGCCGAGCTGACACCGCAGAATCAGGCTGCTGCGCCCGTGTTGATCAAGTAAGGGCTGGCTAATGCCCAGCCCCCTTTTTTGCCTCTTCGGTCGCACGGCCGTCCCCTGATCGCGATTGTTGCGCGTGTTTGCTGCCCGGTTATGAGCCGCCTGCGCCGGCGATCTGGATGCGTTTTTGCTGCTCGAGACCCTTCTTCATATGTGCGCTGATGGTCAGCACGCCTTTGTCAATTCGGGCGTGCATACTGTCGTCGTCGATGCCATCGGGTAGGCGGATCCGTCTTTCAAACCGCCCGAAGCGGCGTTCTTTGAGATGCGTTCCGCCGTTGTCTTCCTTGCGCTCCTCATGTCGCTCGCCTTTGATCGTGAGCATGCCTTCCTGGAGCATGATTTCGACGTCGTCCGGGTTGACGCCAGGCAGATCCATCTCAAGTTGAAGTTCCTCGCCTTCCATCTTGACGTCGAGCTGGGGGGTGAGTGCGTCGGACGAAAGTGACCTCACCATTGGCGCGAAGCCTTCGCCGAGGAAGCGGTCGAACACTTGGTCGAGCTCTCGCCGGATGTCTGACAGTGGATCGTTCCTGTAGGGGTCCGTGAACCGCCGCGGAAGCATGCTGGGCATGGCTTAACTCCTGGCTCTATACTGACGCGATTACAACGCGCGCTCCGGGAGCGGCGTTCCGCGTGGCCAGAGCGGGCGGCGAAAGCTGTTTGAAGTGCAGTCGATGTCGCAGCCATCTTCACGCGTCCCATTGGAGCGCCGCAAATGATATGGCTTCGGAGCGGCGGGCTATGGCTTGCCGTTTGTTTAGTTACGGATCAAGTCGGAACTATTCAACCAACGCTAACGTTGAATTCGCAGTCAAATTGCTGTGTGAGGAGAGATTATGAAAACCCTCAACTTGCTGACCCTCTTGCTTGTTATTGTGGGCGGGTTGAATTGGGGGCTTGTTGGACTCTTTAATCTGGATCTCGTGTCCGCGATCTTCGGCACATTCTCGCGCCTGATCTATGTGCTCGTCGGGTTGTCTGCGCTTTACCAGCTTGTGCCGTTCTCGCAGGCTCTGTCAACCGATGAAGTTCTCGCGGAACGAAGCTCGGGCCGCCGGGATCGTTTCGAGTGATCGGGGTTCAAGATAACAGCCAACGCCCTTGAGCCGGCGGATTGTCCGTCGGCTCTTTGCATTTCTGATGACCACTCGTGATCAGTCCATCTCACCGCCGCGGCGGCGTTCGCAGTTCTCAGCCAAAGTGGTGAGGGCAGCGACTAGCGCATCGCGTTGGCGCGCCGGCACCATACTCAACACTTGTTCGTCGACGCGGTCGACGGCAGGGCGAACGGACGACAGCTTGGCGCGTCCCTGACGCGTCAGCTTCACGGTGTAGGCCCGCCTGTCCGTCGGACTTCTGCGGCGCACGACAAAGTTCTTCGCCAGCAGGCGTTGTACCACCTCTGAAAGCGTGGACCGGTCGATGCCTGTTTGCTTGGTCAGCATCGCCTGCGACGCACCGTCTTCCAAATTGTCGAGCGCTGCCAGTACCGCGAACTGGCGAGGCGTCATGACGTCGATTTCGCCTTCGAACATGTTCGATGCACACTGCATTGCTCGGTAAAGCAAGTGCAGCACGGAGCGGTTCAAGCTCTTCTCTTGGTATATCATGGCCATCCAGACGCTATTGTCATGTCACTGTCAAACCCGGTGAGGTTCATTCAGGTTCCCGTTTTGCGCGCTTTGCCACTGGATGTGATCCGGGCTCTGCGTTTGGATGATCGGGGTTCCGCCTTTTGGAGTGAGGGCGCCAGCTTCTGCCTAAGCTCTAGGAAGCCAGCCCACGGATCTGCGGGCAAATGATCCAGGCGCGAAATCAGATTGGAGACGGTATAATGCGCCGGTCCGATTTCGGCGCTGAGTTCGTCCCACGCCAAGGGCGTGGATACGGGAGCGCCGACGCGCGCGCGGGTTGAATAGGCGGCAACCGCTGTCGCGCCACGGCTATTGCGCAGGTAGTCGATAAAAATGCGCTTGTTCCGGTGTTTTTTTGTTAGCGCAGCCGTGTAGTCGGTGGGGTGTTTGCGGGCCAGTTCCTCGGAAATAGAGTGGCAGAACTCTTTTGCGGTTTCCCAATCGGCGCCGGGGTTCAATGGAACGACGACGTGCAATCCCTTGCCGCCTGTGGTTTTGACGAAGCTCTCCAGATCGTTTCTGGCGAGCAGGTCGCGAACGCGCAAAGCACCTTCCATAACATCTATCCACTGCATGCCGGGGCCCGGATCGAGATCGAATGTTAGTCGGTCGGCAACCTCGATATTTTCTGTAACGGCGCCCCACGGATGGATTTCCAGAACGCTCGATTGGACGAGAGCAAGCAACCCGTCGAGAGAGTCGATATAGAGGCTATCCTGGTTCTCGCCTTTCGGGCGTATGCGGCGCACGGCCTCATCCAGCCCTGCCCACGCATGCTTCTGGAAGAAGCAGCCTTCGGAAATGCCTTCCGGGCAGCGCAACAGGCTGAGTGGGCGGCGGACAATATGCGGTTCGATCCACGGCCAAATTGCAGTGTAGAATTGCGCCAATCCGAGCTTCGTTACGCCGGCGTCCGGCCAAAGCAGCCGTTCTGGATGCGTGAACTTGCGTTCGTCAAGGTCAGGCAATGTTTCGGCCGGAACCACGGAAGCCTCCTTCGTGACATCGCGGGCCGGTTTGTCTTCGCGCAGTCCGCGAAACACTGCGTGACGGATGAGCCCGCCTTGGGTCCATGTGCGAAACTCGACTTCAACTACGATTTCCGGTTCGATCCATCGTAGCCCGCGCCCGGATTCTTCATTCGGTTTGCGCGACAACGGCGTCGTTTTTCGGCGCAACGTATCGAGCAATTTGAATAGCTCGCGGGTTTCTAGTTCGCTGAAGCCGGTGCCGACACGTCCGCGATAAATAAGCTTGGACTTTTCGTATTGGCCAAGCGCAAGCGCACCAATTGCCCGGCGCGATGTGGTGGATTGTGAAAAGCCGATGACGACGAATTCCTGCCGCAGGGTGCACTTCGTCTTTATCCAATCGCGACCGCGGCCCGAGCGGTAGGGGCGGTCGATGCGCTTGGAAACGATGCCTTCAAGTCCCATGCGGCAGGCGTGCTCTAGGACATCTGCGCCGTTGGCGTTGAGGTGCTCGCTGATGCGGATCGGACTGTCGTCACGAAGATCCGCCAGCATCCGGCGCAATTGAGCAGCGCGTTTGTGCAGAGGAAATTCTCGCAGATCCTTGCCTTCACGAAACAGGGCATCGAATGCGTAGTAGCGCAATTTGTCGAGGTCGCCGTTCTTAAGCGCGGCCTGCAGCGCGGAGAAGCTCGGCACGCCGTTGGTGTCCTCGACGACCAGTTCTCCATCGATGACCGCCGTGTCCGCTGGGATAGCCCCAAATACTTTGCTCAACGGGCCAAATTTGTCAGTCCAATCGAGGCCGGATCTGGTGAACAGAGCGACGCGGTCGGCGTTCTTGCGAACCTGGATCCGGTAGCCGTCGAACTTGATCTCGTGAATCCATCTTTTACCACTCGGCGGCTTCTCGGCGAGTTTGGCCAGGCACGGCTCCGTAAATGGCGGTAATTCGGATTTGGCGCGCGCGACGTTTTCTATCGAGCGATTACTGATAACGGATTTGGGCGAAGCTTCCAGAATATCCGGGTCGTCAGCGCCGCGCGCATCGTCGTCGTCCGATTTGATCAGCAGCCAGCTTTCCTGCTTTTCCCGGGGCTTCTTTCTCAAGCGCACGAGGTGCCAGCGCCCCTTCAGTTTGCTACCTTCGAGGGTGAAGGCGAGGTGCCCTTTTTCCAGCCCCTTGTGGGGATCGCCCTCGGGAAGCCACAATCCCCGATCCCAAACGATAACCGAGCCTGCGCCATACTGCCCTTGCGGGATGTTGCCCTCGAAATCGGCGTAATCGATGGGGTGGTCTTCCACGTGGATGGCAAGGCGCTTTTCACCTGGAACCAGGCTCGGTCCCTTGGCGACGGCCCAGCTCTTCAATGTCCCATCGAGTTCCAGCCGGAGATCATAGTGGAGGCGTCGCGCCGCATGCTTCTGCACGACGAAGAGCAGCTCGGTCTTCGCCGATTTTCGCGCACGGCCGCGAGGTTCGGAGGTTTCGGAAAAATTGCGTTTCGCAGAGTAAGTGCGCAGCTCTCCGCTCACGAAGCTCTCCTGGTGGCGGACTTGCGGCTCGATCCACGGGTGGTGCGCGCAGAGGCCCGTGCTGGCGCACGCCGCGCGCGCGAAGTCGAGCGGGCGTTGGCCGGTTCTTTCTCAAGGCTGCGGCGCAGCGCATCCATGAGGTTGACGGTCGGGCTAGGCCTTGGTGAGGCGGCGGCTGCTGGCGCGGACTTGCCGGATTGCTTCGATTCAATCAGGGCCACCAGTGCCTGCTCGTAGCGATCCTGGAATTTCTTCGGATCGAATGTCGCAGTTTTGCGATCGATGATATCCATCGCGATCGACAGCATTTCATCCGGTAGTTCCGTTTTTGAAATGTGCTCGAAATACGCGGCATCGCTGCGCACTTCGTTGTCGGTCCGCAGCGTCATCGCGACAAGGCCGGCACCACGCGGTTCCAGCATCAGCAGCCGCTCGCGGCGCGCCATGACGATGCGGGCCAAGCCGACCATTTTCTTGCGCTGCATGGCTTCTCGGATGACCAGATAGGCTTCTTCGCCGACCTTGTCGTCCGGTGCCAGATAGTAGGGGGTGTCGAGATAAAGCTCGTCGACTTCCGCGCGCGGCACGAAATTGTCGATGTCGATCGTATGCGTGCTTTCGATCTTGATGTCGTCGATTTCTTCATCCTCGACGTGGATGTATTGGTTCTTACCGATCGCGTAGCCGCGCACGCGATTTTCCGGCTCGACGGGTTTCTCCGTTTCGCTGTCCACGACGAGATAGCGAGTCCGATTGCCGGTTTCGCGATTCAGAATGTTGAATGACACCCGTTCGCGGGTGCTGACCGCCGGATACATTTCCACCGGGCAGGAAACCAGCGACAGCTTCAAATAGCCCTTCCAACTCGGCCGGGGCATTGCAGTCACCTCAAACGCGGTACAAATAATGAAGGTGTGCTATGCCGTCGTGACGGCGACGGCTTATTATCTATGCCGAACCTTGTCCGGCTCGCCGACTGGATCGCGTGCCGGTCCGGTCGGGGTCCGTGTTGGATCTATCGGTGGCGGGGTCGGCATGGGATCCGGAACCTGGCCCGGTACATCTCCTGGCTTTGGGGGATTGGGATCGGGATGGGGCAACAAAACCTCCTGTCCGTTTGATATCTAGCGAGACCTACTTTCGCCGCCTTTTCGGCCGGCCTGAGCAGCCAAGCCGCGATCCTGGGAGAAGCTGCGCTTCTCGGCCGGAACGCTTTCGCCTCCCTTCCGCCCGGCTTGCGCAGCGAGATCATGGTTTTGTGAAAAGCTCCGTTTCTCGCGGGGAACGCTCTCGCCGCCCTTGCGTCCTGCCTGCGCAGCGAGGCCGTGATTTTGTGAAAAGCTCCGCTTTTCAGCGGGAACACTGGCGCCACCCTTCCTGCCCGCCTGCGAAGCTAAGCTAGGATTCTGTGAGAAGCTTCTTTTGAACGGCGGCACGCTTTCACCGCCCTTGCGCGCGATACTGCGTTGCTTCTCCGGGTCCATGGAGGCAAATCCGCGCTCTGAAGTTCGCTGTTTCGGCTCGACCATAGGAACGTCCTGACGGTTTCCTCGTAAGTAGGAAACGGTTCGAGACGCGTGTCGTTCCGTGTTCTCGAACTTGGCGCCAGGTGGGAACGCTGCTAGAGGCGTCGCGTTTCCCTCATGAACCCTGGTCGCAATGAGGAGAAAATGAAGTCACGCAAAAAGACGAACGCTAGCGGAAAATCCGAGCTGGCGAGAGATGCCAAATCGGCCAAAAGGGAAGTGCCGCCGTGGCGGAAGCCAACTGAGCCGCGCCCGCAGGATAATCCAAAGCCGGTGCGGACAGGACCCTATGACGACCCTTCTCGTCGGCCAGCGTAGTGATCTGACAATCCAGATGAGGTCGGACATGAGCAAGCAAGAGCAGGGTGCCGGGCAAAAGCCTTCTAAGACGGAACAGCAAAAGCATCAGCGCGATCAGAATATGCCGCCTGAGAAGGCTGAAAGCGGCAAGGCAATTCCCTTACCTGACAGAAGTGATCGTTAATGGCAAACAAACAGGGCCGCTTGCGCGGCCCTGATCGTATTCATGGCTTGATTGGTTTACGAGCGCGACATCATCACGCCAAGCACCAAACCAATACCTGCCGCGATGAGAACCGATGCGGTCGGGTTGCGCGATACCGTCGCTTCTAGTTCGCGGGCCACAGGCTTCATCGTGGTTTTGACGGTGCCGGCCACGGCATCAGCCAAATGAGACATTTCCGACCGCATTTTTTCGATCTCGGCTTGGTAGTCTGGGGTGTCCCCGGCGCGCGAAGACGAGCCGTCCGTCTCTTTACCTTCCTGCCATTTGGTGGTGTCTGCCATCTATCAGTCTCCCGAGTTCTACTCAGCTAAAGCGCGGCCCGCCGAAGTGGGATGCAGGCACGCGCGCAAAATGAGATGCTTTTGAATGGAGATCTGGCCGTGTCATCCACGTCGCTGAAGAGCGCCCATGACGGCGAAGATCACCAGGAGGACAATCGCGATCCAGAACAGGATTCTCGCACCTTCCATCGCAGTGCCGGCAACGCCGCCGAAGCCAAGCAAAGCTGCAACAATGGCCACGATCAGAAAAGTGACTGCCCAGTAAAGTAGGTTACCAGCGCTCATGATCCGTTGTCCTTCTCGATCCATTTGTAATTTTGTCGTCGCCGCCACGCGTCAGCGTCGTGCCGCCGAATATGGCGATGACAGCAAGAAGCAACCAGAACAGCAGGCCGGCGCCGTTTCCACCTTCCCCGCCCAACCCGAGGACCGCGACTGCGATCGCTGCGATGAGAAGAACAGTGGTCAAGAATGCGCGAAATTCCACGGCGGCGATCCGTTCATATTGGAGCGCGATCAACTGCGCTGGTTGTTCTCCGGCTTGCGGGCCTTGCCCGGCCTCAAGCGCGTCACGACGGACACCGGATCGCTCGCAGGAAACGTATCCTCCAGTCCCTCGTTCAACTGCTCTTCCAGCTCCTGCTTACGTTTCTCATCCTGCTTGGAGCCGGGACGGGATTGTCTCGACGGTTTGCTTTTGGTGTTTGGAGATTGGTTCAAGCGACTACCTTTCTCGTCATCTGCCATCTCGTCCCAATCGTATGAGACGCTGCCCGGATGATTGGGTCTTGCAAATAGAACCGTTTTGGGTGGCAATCCGTTCCTCAGCCATCCGCGAAAATGCAAAGCTTCGGCTTGCGGCTAGGCTTGCCGCGTGACCGTATAGTCCGCGCGCAGATGCCTGGCGGGAGGCAATTCGCGGTAGAACCGATAATTAGGTGCGGACGCGCAAGCGAGTATATTCCGTCTCGGTCAACCCATAAGTCCAAGCCACCGCCTCGCGCGGGGAGCGGACATTTGGCGGGACCTGGAGGAAATAGTGCCGGAATGTCCCATCCGGCTCCGCCGTGCCGTTTACTACCTCGACGGCGGCCCAGGCGTCGTTATTCCACCATTGCTTGCGCCACAGGATTCCCGTTTCGTCACGCGCGATCGGGATCGCGCCACCGCTGGCGACGTAGCGAGCCGGTGTGATGATTTCAATCATGCAGCGGCGCAGCAGAAAATCCGGATGCCGGTCAATAAATGCCGGCGTGATCAGATCGGTCTGCTCGATCATCCATTCCGGAACCTGTACGCCCTTCCACATGTAGATCGCCAACCCATCGCGGTATTCCAGCGCGGGACCATTGGCGCTATGCAGCCGAGATCGATCGTCGACCTTCAAGGCGCGGGGACGTTCACCAAGCCAGCACCAACGCTCATGAGGGACAATCCAGCCGGCATTTTTGGCGATAGCGAGATTCCCTTCCAGCGCCTCTGAACCGCTGTAACCGCACAGGGCGGAGAGATATTCGCACGCGCCAAGCCAGGCGAAATCAGGATGACCCCAGCCGCTATCGCGAAACCGTGGCGAGCGGCGCAAATACCAGCCTTCCTTCAAGCGCGTCCACAGCCGCGGCCGCGCGTCCTCTACCGCCGCATTCACTGCTTCGTTGATGGCCAGGCTGGTTGCGGCCGGCAGGCGGGTGCCGTTGATGACGGCATGGCGCACGCTGAGGCTGACGCGGCCCTCCGCATAGGTAATGACGCGGGCAAGCGGCTGATCGATGTCCTCGCGCTTGACGCTTGGACCAATGACACTGCGATTTGCCATCCGCCATTCGCTGGCGAATTTAAGTGGTCCGTCGCACCACGCGATGTGAGGAGGCGGGAGGCCTGCTGCCCGATAGGCTTTGATGACGCCAGCCTCGGCGGCATCCCGGCAGGCAGGTTGGGTGTTAACCCCCGCGGAGGTCCAGCGAACGCGATACGCTGCGACCTCCTGCAATTGCAGCGGCGATAGCCGCTCGAGCCTGATGCGATGACTAGTCTGCGATGACGCGAGCATCCTTCGGCTCCAACTCACGCTGACGGCGAACGCGATACGTGCCCTTCGGCAAGTCGAGAGGAGCGTGTTCCTGATGCTGCACGCGTGCACTGGGGCTGTCGATGTTCACGTGTCCGATATAGAGACCACCGGGAATATCGCGTGCCAAACTATCATCGCGAAACAAAGTGACCTGCCCAAAAATCGCGTGGTTATGCCCGGTCAATTCGCCTTCAGCGAGAACGAAGGAGCCATCCTGGTTTGCTGATGGCAATTGGCCTGAGGGCATAAGATCGTCGATCCGTTCGACCAGGAGATCACCCTGCGCGTAAAGGTCTCTCATCTTCGAGCTCCCACTTCAAGTTTGCTGCAAGGTCAACGGGAAAGGTTTTCTTAGGTTCCCGTCACAGTATTGCGAGGAAGCCTATTGGATAATGCGCTACCGATTTTTTCCGAGATCACGATGCCGCCTAGATTTCCCGTCGGGACTAAACAGGGGGCGCCGAGGGAAGGCGCCCCCTGCACTCGACCACATCTCTCGCCACGGGGGGGGCGTAGGG
>JAEZBZ010000275.1 GCA_023412745.1 Pseudomonadota bacterium
GTGCCATTCGATCGGGCTGAGCACACTCGGCAAGACGAGGTGGCCACTGAGCATCGGAAGCCACAGCGCGACTGAAAGAGCTGCCCACAGAGCTCCGAACAGAAAGAACGGTCTGAAGCCGTAGCTCAGTATCGCGGGACCGGTGAAGGCGCGGATCTGTTCAGCGCTCGTGGCCATGGCGGCCTCCTCAACTTTTCTCCGAGCGTGCGGCTTGCAGGGGCGCGGTGGCACTATGATTGCCGTCGATAAATCCCAGATGCTGGCATAGGCGTGCGCCCTCGCCGGGCATATCGTCGATCCGGAATTCGACGGCTAGATCACCGGCAAAGCGGCGCCAGACTTCAAGATTTCCCCAAGGCACGGCCACCAGTACCGGCACGTCATGCTCAAGCGCCTCGGCGATTAGCGGGCGACAGCCGCCGCCTTCGCATTCGGTTTTGCCGAATTTGTTGACGATCAGCAGATCCGGCTGCGATGGCAGCATCGTGCGCGTCTGCGCAATGGCGTTCAGCAACGCCTCGACGTCGAGACGGCAACCGCGCGCATCCTCGCCGCGATCTTGCGATATCGGAAAAGATTGGCTGCTGGCCAGATCCTCCAGCAGCATGTCACAGCGCGATCGGCCCGCACGTGTAGCTTCGCGTTGAATGAGACCTGCGAGCCGGAATCCTTCCGTTGCCAGATGCGAGGCGATGCGATCCAGTATCGGCGTGATGCGCAGGCCGTCTCCATACGTGATCGCTGTGATCGGTGCGAATGGTTGCAATTTTGACATGGATGCTCTTCGAACAGTGTCGGGTGACGTGATCAGGTGTGACTTTGTTGGCAACCACCATTGCGGTCACCGCACGAACAAGAACTGGCAGGCGCAGGTGCCAATTCCGCCGCATCCTGTTTCAACGACCAGCGCAGCATGCGTTCTAGCGCTGCGTGCGCCGGGTGTTGGCTGCGCTCCATAGCCGTCATAAGGCCCATCCAGTCTTCGTCGCCGCCCTTCGCCGCGAACCGTCGTGCGGCATTGGCCACGTATTCGCCCGGGCTCTCATCAAACTGTGCGCCCATAGCCTGCACTTCGGAGAACAGGACGATGTCGCCCAACGCGTCGAGTGCGGCGGCAGCATCACTTTCCGATGCGAGGCGATTCATCAACGTTCCCAGCTGCATGACTATCTCCTATTGCACCAGCGGGCTGGCGCTGCTGTCGAGCGCGATGCCGGTGATCTCGGCGCGCCCGGCCAGAATGGCGATGTATTGCCGGATGGCGGTGCGGCGAACTTTTTCATCCAACCACGCCGCGATGCGCGCGCGCACCATGTCGAACGGTAATTCTCGGCCGTCGATTCGGCGCTCCAGCATCACGATGTGGAAGCCGTATCGAGTTTCGATTGGAACTGAGATTTCACCCACTTGCTGCGTAGCAAGCGCCTTCTCGAACTCAGGCACAGTTTGTCCGGGCCCGATCTGACCGAGATTGCCGCCCGTCTTGCCGGAGGGACAGGCGGATTCCGCGAGCGCCATGTCGGCGAAAGCTGAAGGATCATTGCGCAGCACCGCCGTGATCGTCTCCGCGCGGTTGCGCGCCGCTGGGCGAGCCCGGGAATCAGAGGGATTCGCGGCGATCAGGATATGACGCGCCTCAAAAAGATCCGGCGACCGAAAGCGCCGCAGGTTCATCTCGTAGTAACGCCGGCACGCTGCCTCGTCCGCGTCTGGTGTGACGACCTCGCGCGCAATGACCATGCGGATGAGCGCCTCATCGTCTGTCTCGCATCGGCCTTCGTCGTCCTCGATCGGCTCGGGCACGATGGCCAGTCGCTTCGCCTCCTGCAGCAGCAATTCCCGTATGACGAGCGCACGCGCCGCCGCCAGCCAGGCTTCGATCGGTTTTGACGCGGGATGGTTCTGGGTTTCGCGTGAGATAGCTGCTCGCGAGATGACCACGCCATTGACGCTGACCAGGGGCTGCTTACTGGAGATCGTGGGGCGGACTGAGCAACCGTGAGATGATGCCGGTGTGGTCATGACCTTTACTCCGCCGGTTCAACAGGACGATGCGCCGCGAGCGGTCGGCGCGTACGCACCACCTGATAGCCACGCCGACCGAGATACCAGACCGGCGCCGACCAGATGTGCACGAGGCGCGAGAACGGAAAGATGAGGAAGATCGTCATGCCGAGCACCAAATGCGCCAGGAACGGCCATTCCAGGCTCTGCAGCGTTCTGGTATCGACGGGTTGCAGCGTCACGATCCCCTGCGCCCAATGTGACAGCGTCAGCATGGCCGATCCGTCGCGATGGCCGAGCGAGAACGGTAGCGTGAACAGACCGAGAGAGAGCTGAAGCCAGAGCATCAGCAGTACGGCGATGTCCATTACCGTAGACGTCTGCCGGATGCGCGCATCGAATAGCCGCCGATGCAGCAACAGTGTCAGTCCTATAAAGCAAATCACCCCGGCGATACCGCCGGCCGCAACCGCGAGGATTTGCTTCTGCGGAACGGTCATCACCAGCGTGTAGACCGATGTCGGCGTCAGCAGGCCGACCGCGTGACCAAAGAACAGGAATAGGATGCCGAAGTGAAAGAGATTCGAGCCCCAGAAGAGCTGGCGCTTGCGTAGCATCTGGCTAGAGCTGGCCTTCCAGCTGTACTGATCCCGATCGAAGCGGATCAAGCTACCGAGAAAAAAGGTCGTTAGGGCGACGTAGGGAAACCAGACGAACAGGATATGAAAGACGATGTCGCGCATAGCTGGCCTCCTTATGCGCGGGGGGTTGTCGATGTGGTGATGATAGTGCGCGGCCCGCGTGTCGGTGTCGGTTCCAAGCCTGGAGCCGGGCGGCGGGCTTGGCGCAGCTTGGCGGCCAAACCGTCGACACCGCACGAGGCTTGTGCCGAGCCAGGTCCGAAAGTCACTTCCTCGTCCTGCCAGACTGCGTCGAGCGCCGCCAGATCGTCCGGCTCCGGATCGGGCTCGGCGCGCAAGGCGGCAAGCGCAGCCGAATCCAGCTTCGACTTCGACAGCGCAACAAGGGCGGCGAACACCGCCTCGTAGGGCGAGTTGCGTTTTGCGAGCCGCTCGCGGAGAGCAGCCAGCACGTGCCCCGGCTGGCCGATCAGTTCGATGGCCTCACTTGGCGCGCGCGTGGCGGCGTATTCCAGGAACAAGGGCAAAAAATCCGGCAGTTCGGTGGAGGTCGGCGTATAGCCGCCGTCCTCATAGAGTTTGATCAGGTCGACCATCGCCTGTCCGCGATCCCGGCTCTCGCCGTGTACGTGCTCGAAAAGATGCAGGGACAGTGAGCGTGTCCGGTCGAACAGGAGAATGTAGCGCTCCTGGGCGTCGAACAGATCACGCCCGACGAGATCATCAATGAGGGCATTGACGGCCACCAGATTCCGCCGGTGAAGCACGGCTTCACTTGCAAGAACGTCTTTCAGTTCGCTTGCAGCGGTGAGAAGATCGTCTGTCGGATAGGTCAGCAGGGCTGAGAGAACCTTGAGCGTTTTCATGGATCAGGCCTCCACTTTCGGACGTTCGTTCTTCAGCTTTACGCCGCCGAACAGGTTGACCTTGTTGTCACTTGGCATGCAGCCGTCGCCGAACGTGAAGCCGCACTGACCGCGCAACTCGTACGCATCCTCCGAGACTTCGCGATGCGTCGTCGGAATGACGAAACGGTCCTCGTAGTTGGCAATCGCCATGACGTGATACATCTCTTCGATCTGCTGACCGGTCAGCCCAACCCTGCGCGCAATCGCATTGTCGATCACGCCGTCGATGGTCTTGGCGCGCATGTAGGCCCGCATCGCCAGCATCCGTTCCAGTCCGTTAGCGACCGGCAGCTCATCGCCGGCGGTGAGCAGGTTGGCCAGATATTTGAGCGGGATGCGCAACGAGCGCACGTCCGGCATCTCGCCATCCGTGCCCATCTTGCCGGCTTCCGCCGCAGCGGTGATCGGCGACAGAGGCGGTACGTACCAGACCATCGGCAGTGTGCGGTATTCCGGATGTAGTGGGAACGCCACCTTCCATTCCATCGCCATTTTCCAGATCGGCGATTTGCGCGCCGCCTCCAGCCATGCGTCCGGCACGCCGTCGAGACGTGCCTGGGCAACCACCGCGGGATCGGCGGGGTCGAGGAAGATACCGAGCTGCGCCTTGTAAAGGTCCGCCTCATTCGGCACGCTGGCGGCTTCCTCGATCCGGTCTGCGTCGTAGAGCACCACCCCGAGATAGCGGATGCGCCCAACGCACGTTTCCGAGCACACCGTCGGCTGGCCGGCTTCAATGCGCGGATAACAGAAGATGCACTTCTCGCTCTTGCCGCTCGACCAGTTGAAATAGATCTTTTTGTAAGGGCAGCCGGAGACGCACATTCGCCAGCCGCGGCACTTGTCCTGGTCGATGAGGACGATGCCGTCTTCTTCACGGTTGTAGATGGCGCCCGACGGACAGGATGCGACGCACGCCGGATTGAGACAGTGCTCGCACAGCCGCGGCAGATACATCATGAAGGT
>JAEZBZ010000318.1 GCA_023412745.1 Pseudomonadota bacterium
AGCATGCACATCAAAAGTCTCATGTTGTCCTCCCAGACAAATCTGCCCGTTATGAGCTTGTTTAATTAACGCCGGCCGCGTCGTCTTTCTATTGCGCCACGTGCCAGGGAATTGCGATGCGATCAAGAACCTCAACGAGATAATAGATCGCCAATCCCGCCAGCGAGAGCAGGATAATGGCAGCGAACACTTTCGGCGTTTCGATAAAACCGTTGTATTCGAGTATGAGATAGCCAAGCCCGGCATCGGAGCCGACGAATTCGGCAACAACGGCAGCGGTGGCGGCCAAAGCCGCGCCAACTTTGAGACCGGTGAAGATATGCGGCAGTGATTGCGGCAGCCGGATCTTGATGAACATGCGCCACGGCCCGGCGCCGGTGGAGCGGGCGAAATCCTCGACGTCGTCATCAAGCGAGCGAAACCCTGCAATGGCGCTGATAACGATCGGAAAGAACGATAGCAGGAATACCAGCATCACCTTCGGCATGAAGCCAAAGCCGAACCAGACGATCATCAGCGGCGCGATCGCGATTTTCGGAATGATCTGAAATACGATCAGCAGCGGGTACAGCGTCGTTTGCACGAAACGCGAGAAGGCGATCAACAGCGCCAGCGGCACGCTGACCAGAACAGCGACGGCATAACCCACGACGATGATCTGCAGCGTCACCAGCGTATTCTGCAGCATGCGCCAGGGCTGGGACATGAAACCTTCCCAAACAGCGGTCGGCGCCGGCAACAGGTAGAGCGGCAGATTGAAAAACCGCGCCGCGCCTTCCCAGGCAAGCAGCAGCCCCAGAAACGTGATGATGACATTGCGATTGCGCGCCAGCGCGCGTCCCATGATGGCGCCCCACCCGGCGGCGGCCTGCTTGCCAGCCTCGGCATCGGCCGCAGTATTCTGATCCGCAATCGTCATTCTGCAGCCTGCCCCCTTGCAGTGTGCAAGTCATGATCGCGCGGACCGTAGGTCTCGATGCGCTGGCGCGTCCTGATCCGCCACACCGCTTCGAGTTCCGTCGCCGCCTCGCGCAAACACGACACGAGTTCCCCGTAGCGATCCGGCCGGATCCGCGTCATCGGACCGGCGATACTTACCGTCCCGGCGACCGGCGCATCCGCATGCTCATCCGTGCGAAACGTGACGGCCAGCGCGCTGATGCCAGGTTCGGCCTCCTCGATCGCCGTGGCAAACCCTTGCGCGCGCGTATCGGCCAGTCGGCGTCTCAATTCGGCCTGGCTGCGCGCAGCGCGCGGCCCAACCTGGAGATGGCGGAAGAAATTGCGCGCCGCGACGATGCGCACGGCCTCGCTATCGGGCAGCGACGCCAGCCAAGCCTTGCCGGTTGCCGTTGCGTGCAGCGCGACCTCGTGGCCCATGGCCGCGTCGTAACGCAGTCCCGTCGTCGCGCCCTGTGCCTTCGAGACCCACGACAGCGTATCGCCTTCGACCATCGCCAACCGGCAGTATTCGCGCGTGCGCCGCGCCAGACGATCGAGAATGGCCTGCACCACGTCCGTCACGACGCGGACGTCGAGATCATGGAATGCCAGCGTCGCGACGCGCAGCGACAGCATGTAATTCTGCGTTACCGGATCCTGCACGACCCAGCCCTCGGCCGTCAGTGTCGTCAGCAGGCGATGAGCGGCGCTTTTCGGCATGGCAACGCGCTGCGCGATATCGCCGAGCTCAAGCCCGCCGACCACGCCGGCCAGGCTCTCGACGATCTTCAAGCATCGGCTGACTGCTGCCACCGTCATTGGGATGCGTTTCCTGGCTGTTGCCTCTTTTCGATCGGGCAACTGACGGATATTCTGGAATGGCATTCCGAAACTGTCCAGCGCAAAACAACGAGCGCGGATCACTCTGTGGGAGGAAAACGATGGCACTGGCCGGCGAAGGTGCGGTGGCGATCTGGCACGACATCGCTGCAGAAGGCCGCGATCAATTCTATGCCTGGCATGGTGAGGAGCATATGCCGGAGCGTGTCGGCATTCCGGGCTTTCTGCGCGGACGCCGGTATGTGGCGATCAAGGCGGGACTGGAGTTTTTCAATCTCTACGAAGCCCAATCGCCCCAGGTTTTGACCGGGACCGATTATCTGACGCGCCTCAACGCCCCGACGCCGTGGACGCTGTCATCCGTCAAATACTTCAGCGGCGTGGCGCGCTCGATATGTCGGGTGGCGGCATCCTTTGGCCGCGGTTGCGGCGGCCTCGCGGCGACGTGGCGCTATGACGTGCGCGACGAAGATACCGCGCGCCACATGAGCGCCATGAGCGAAACCTTCCTGCCGGCACTCGCCCGAAAGCCGGGTGTCGCGGGCGTTCACTTGCTCATCGCGGATGCGGCAGCCAGCGCGGTGAAAACCGAGGAGCAAAAGGCACGCGCGGAAGCCAATCGCATTCCGAGCTGGGTTATCGTTCTGGAAGGCTGGGGCGATGAGGCGCCATTCGCAAAACTTTGTGATGAAGCGCTCTCGCCGAAAGTGCTGGCCGACCTGGGCGTCAATGGCGCGGCGAACTACGGACTATATCGCCTGCAAACCACGCGCACGAAAACCGATTGGGCCGCCGGATAACGCTGCCGCGTGTAATGACAATAAATTAAGACTGCATTCCTACGCGCTGTATACCGTGCAGGAATGCAGGGCGCCGCCGAATTAATCCGTTTGAATAGGCTGATCGGGATACGCGAGCTGCTCGCGTGCGCGCCAATCCTCGGTCACGTAATTGATGACGAGGGATTTGCGCACGCCCTCGATCGGGCGTTTTTCGAAGCCATGATAGGAAATCGTCGAAGGCACGAAAATCATCCCGGCATTGCTCTGGAATGGCGAGCGGCCGACCCATTTCTTTTCGGTATTATAAATATCCGTTCCCAGCGTGAAATGCGTTCTGTCTTTCGACAGATATAAAAGGTACGTGAACGCCTTTACGCCGATATCGGTGTGCGGCTCCAGCCAGAACCCGTCCCGGTCCTGCGCGAACTCGATCCGCAGATATGTGTTTTTCAGCGACACGCCGAATATCTTGGAAATGGCGCTTGTGACCTGCGGGTTCTGGAATGCGCGCGCCGTCGCCGCGACGCAGGGGAACCGGTTGCGATTGCCGACGTCGAAGTATTTCCGCGAGTCATTGTGCAACTCGCGCTTGCCGGAGACGCTGCCGAGATCGGGCGCCGCCAGCGGCAAATCGATCACCTGGTCGATCACCGTCTGTGGCAGGCAATTACGGACTAGCCAGTGCGTGTAAGGGGTGTCGCGCCGCGTGGGAGCGGCGAAGCTCGAAAGCAGGTGAACTTCAATATTGTCGAGAAGCAGGGTCATGCGCAGAACCTCATACCTGAGCGCTCGGGCGAACATGACGTTGCTACTTAAGGTTGCATTTAATGTCCATACACGCAGATGCAAGCCTGTGAATTAGTTCAGCTTTTCAGCGCGTATGGGCAACGGTTCCCTTTTATTATGTGTTTCCCACAACATTCGCGTGACGCGCCACCCAGCGCTGAGCGATGGCGTCGGCGATCTCCTGCGCGGAATTTAACGGCGCATACGTCCAGTTCTCAAGGCGATCAAACTCATCGTGCAGCCGGCGCGTTGCACCATATGCCTCGAGGGCGGCATGAAACTTTGAGAACTTTGCCGAGCCGCCATCAGGATGAAATACATACACCGGCTTGCCGGTCGCGCACGGTTCACCGGTCATATTCACGCTGTCGGCCGGTGCGAGAAATGCGTCGGCATGCGCCAGAAAGCTGGGATAGGGATTGTCCCCCGACATGTCCCAGAAAATACAGCTCGCGCCCTCTGTTGCTTTCCTGACGCACGAGATGATGTCGCTCTCGGTACGCCGCGACGGCGTAATCATCAAACCGTAACCCAGCGCAATCATGCGTCTTAAAACAGCAGCCAATCTCGCCAACGAAGCCGAATTGTATCTGTAGTCGCCGTTCGAGCCGCCAAGCATAACGGCGACGCGCGGCCGGTTCAGCCGCGCGATATCGGGCGGCAGCACATCCTTCATTTTCCGCAGGCGCTGCTCGCTGAAGCCATGCGGCGCGGTCAACGTCGTAATGACGTTGGCGCCTCTCAGTTTGTCGTGCTCCGGAACCCAGAAGAGGTCGGCCGACGACGCGTGAACTTTCGGGTCTTGCAGAATGATAGTGAACGTCTCGTTTCCCGCTCGCCGTTTGAGTTCGCGAATGTAGGGTGTCGTCAGCCGTCCGATCGCGATAGCGACATCGGGCCAAGGGGAAGAAAAACGAGAACCCGGCTTGCCGAAACGCTCGCTTTGCGAGACGCCTATCCAGGGCGATAGAATACGCTGCAAGCCGCGCGGCGAAACGCTCTTGAGGATGATCTCGACGCCCAACGCCTCGAGTACCCCCCTCATCTGCACGTTGTTTCCAGCCTTGCCGTCACTGATCATCCAGGCAGTACGACCATGCAGAGACAGACGCAGATTGGTCATTCGAGAACGATCCCCTCGAAGTCATGGAACCAGCAATCGGATAAAAGAAGAAAAACAAGGCGCAATCGCCATTACGCAGTAGGCGCACTATCCGCGATAGCCATAGCCAAAGCCAGTTACTCCGTAAACGTCTCCAAGAACTTATTCACCACGCATTTTCAATGCATTGCGCGAAATCCGACGCAACACTCAATCTCTCGTTGCGCCACAAACAATCAAATCGCGCACCGCACTTTCCTACCGGAATGGAAACGCGCGATCCGTTCCCCTGCCGCGAGGCCTCATGCCTGTGGCTGCAGCTCAAATCAGGCGCCTTCCTGGTGCACCTCGATGATGTTGCCCTCAGGATCGTAGAAGAAGATCTGCTGCCAGCCGTTCATCGCCCAATCGCCATAGTCCGAGAACGGGATGCCCTTGTCGGTCAGACGCTTCTTGAACGCATCGATGTCGTCCGTGCGGAAGGCAATGTGCCCACGCTCCAGCGGATTGATCGCCTGACCAGTGCGATGAGCGACATTGAGATCCCGCTCGGCCAGATGAAGCTGGGTCTGTCCGTCGGTCACGAATCCGACCCGGCCGGCATACCCTTTCGTCACAACGCGCTTCGTCTCCATTTCCGGTTCGCCCTCCAGATCGAGAACCGTGCGGTAAAACTCGCTCATTCCGGCTACGTTGTTGGTGCACAGGTTGACGTGGTGCAGCTTGATTTTCATGCGCGTTTTCACTCCCGGATTTATGCGGCTAATGTAGTGGATGATTTTCCGCCGCCCAACATGAGAAGTTTTCAAAGGTGATTGTCTCGCAAATCCCGGAAAAGCACATCGTGCTGCTTGGCGCCGGCCACGCGCACGTCGGCGTACTGCGGGACTTCGCACTCAAGCCGCAAGATGGAACGCGGCTGACACTCATCACGAAGCACCGGTTGACGCCGTATTCCGGAATGCTGCCCGGCCTCATCGCCGGCCTCTACCGGCATGCCGACACACATATCGACACGCTGCCGCTCGGTGCGTTTGCCGGGGCAAATGTCATCATCGCGGAGGCAACGGGGCTCGATCTCGTCCACAAACAGGTGCTGTGGGCCAATCATGCGCCGGTGCCTTACGACATCCTGTCGATCGACATCGGCTCCGCGCCAGGCATGGGCAAGGCGCCCGGAGCGGCTGGGCAGGCGATCCCGGTCAAGCCGATCGATGGGTTCCTGAGCCGGTTTGAGGCTGCGCGCGCGCGCCTCCTGGCAACGAACAAGCCGATGCGCATCGCCGTAGTGGGTGGCGGCGCGGGCGGCGTAGAACTGATGCTGGCGATCCAGTGTCGCCTGACAGCCGATGCACGCGCGGCGGGGCAAAATCCGTTACGTCTCAGCTTCGCGCTGATCGAAGCCAACGCCTGCATCCTGTCCGGCTTTCCCGCCGCGATGCAGCGCCGCTTCCTGCACATCCTGCAGCAACGGGCGATCGAGGTTCTGACCAGCACCCGCGTGTCATCGCTCGAATCCGGCGCGCTCATCACCGATGCAAAACTGCGGCTTCCCGCCGACGAAGTATTCTGGACGACCGAAGCAGCACCCACGGCATGGCTCGCCGACACCGGACTGGCCCTCGACGGCAAAGGCTTCATCCGCGTCTTGCCGACCCTGCAATCGGTCTCGCATCCGGACGTCTTCGCTGCCGGCGACGTCGCCATGATCGACGGACACCCGACGCCGCGATCCGGCGTCTACGCGGTCCGCGCGGCAAAGCCGTTGGCGGCAAACCTGCGCAGTCTCCTCATCGGCCGCCCACTCATCGCCTTCAAGCCGCAGCATCAGGCGCTCTATCTGATTTCCACCGGCGAACGCTACGCCATTGGCACACGCAACGGCATTACGCTCGGCGGCCGATGGGTGTGGCATCTCAAGGACTGGATCGACCGCCGTTTCATGGCGCGGTTCAAGAACCTGCCAGCACGCCCATCTTCATCATAGCGCTTGCAACACAAAACAGGCGGCAGGATCTTCATCCGGCCGCCTGCCAATCTCCAATGCTAAAGTTCGGCTCAGGCGCGCCCACCATTCAGGGCGCGCAGGACACGCTCAGGCGTCATCGGCATTTCAGTGAGACGCACACCGATCGCGCGGGCCACGGCGTTGGCGACCGCGCCACCGACAGCCACGATTGGCATTTCTGCGACGCCGCGCACGCCATACGGCACATCCGGCACCGGCGTCTCAATGATCACACAATCGATGGGCGGCACATCAAGCGATGTCGGGATGCGATAATCGAGCAGGCTCGCATTGCGCAGCCGGCCATCGACGCCATAGTCAAAGCCTTCCGTCAGCGCCCACCCGATGCCCTGCACCACACTGCCCTGCATCTGGCCCTCGATCGCCGTCGGATTGAGCGCCAGTCCGACGTCCTGGAACGCCGTATAGCGCAGCACCGTCACCTGCCCCGTCGCGGTATCGACCTCGACGTCGCAGACGTGCGCGCCGATCTCAACGCCGAGCGGCAGGCGGGTTGAAACGCCGCGACCGATGACGGCACCTTCGCCCGCCGTTGACTGCATCAGTTCCGCCAGCGAAATCGCGGCGCCGCCCGGCTTGCGGGTGCGGAACACACCGCTGGCGTAGTCGAGATCATCGGGCTGCGCCTGCAGCTTCTCCGCCGCCCGCTTGCGCAACTGGGCCAGCGCATCCTGCGAGGCCTGAACCATGGCGGCCGTCGTCGTACGCGCCACGCGGCTGCCGGCGGCGACATCGCTGTAGCCGACGGACTTGGTATCGCCCATCGCTATGAACACGTCGTCGATGCCGAGGCCGAATTCTTCCGCCACCACCTGCGCCATGGTGGTGCGGGTGCCCGAGATGTCGACCGGCCCCATGGTCACCATCGGGCGACCGTCGCCGGCGATGATGATGTGCCCGGCCGACGTCATCGAGGTGCCACGCCAGTATCCGAGCGCCAGACCGCGACCACGCGGGAAACGCCCCGCCGGCAGCGGATCGGTCCAGCACGGATGTTTGCCGACCTCATCAAGGATGGTAGTCAGGCCGATCGAGGGGAACGGCGTGCCGATCGGCATCAGGCTGCCGGTGACGGAGGCGTTCTTCTTACGGAACTCGACCGGGTCCATGTCGAGCTTCTGGCACAGCATATCCATCGCCTGCTCGACGGCGAACATCGCCTGGATACCGCCAGGCGCGCGATAGGCTTCTGTCTTCGGCTTGGTGGTGACGACATCGAAGCCTTCGAGCTTCAGGTTCGGCGTCTGGTACAGCGCCGCCGATGCCTGCATCGGCAACGACGGGTTGTTGCCCGGCAATCCGCCCGCATCGAAGTGGAACGTGCCCTCGATTGCCGTCAGCTTGCCGTCGGCGTCCGCAGCAACGCGGAAGTCGATCAGCGCCGCGGATCCCGGACCGCTTCCGCCTTGCAGCACCTCCTCACGCGTCAGCACCAGCTTCACCGGACGGCCGCAGATCTGCGACAGCCGCACCACTGCTGCTTCGCCATGAATCGCGATCTTGCCACCGAAGGCACCGCCGAGTTCCAGCGGGATCACCTTCATTTTCGACTGCGGCAGATCCAGAATACGCGAGATCAGCAGCTCGGCCGTGAATTGGCCCTGCGTCGAGGCCCATACCGTCGCGAAGCCGTTCGGATCGACCTGCGCGACGACGACCTGCGGTTCCAGATAACCCTGGTGCGCGGTGTCGATCTGGGTCTTGATTTCGGCGACAGCGGCGGCGTCAGCGATCGCGGCAGCCGTATCGCCGCGTCCGAATACGGTGCGCGAGCAGACATTGCTCGGCCCGCGCGGCGCCGGCTCGACATTCTTGGTCAGCACGTGCGCATGCACGACCGGTGCGTCCGGCGCCATCGCGTCGGCGATACCGACAACGGGGGGCAGCACTTCGTAATCGACGTCGATCAGCTTCAGCGCTTCCTGGGCGATGTACACGTCGGTCGCGGCGACAGCGGCCACGGGATGACCGACCCAGCACGCCTTGCGGCGCGCCATGTTCATTTCGGCCACCATCCAAACGTCATAGCCGGTATCGGAAAACGGGATCGTGGCGCCGATCGGTAGTTCCGGGAAATCCTCAGCCGTGATTACCGCCAGCACGCCCTTGAGGGCGCGCGCGCGGCTGGTATCGATACTGCGGATACGGGCGTGTGCGTGCGGGCTGCGCAGCAGCTTGGCGTGCACCAGTCCCGGCAGCTTGAAATCCGCCGGATACAACGCCTTTCCGGTCACGCGCTCGCGCGCATCGACGCGCGGCAAGCGCTTACCGACGACCTTCAAAGCCTTGCTCTTGGTCTCTTCCGAAATCGCCATCTGTCTCACTCTGCGGCTGGAGCTGCCGCCACGGAGGCGACCGCGGCGACGATCTTGTCATAGCCAGTGCAGCGGCAGAGATTGCCGGCAATGGCGTGGCGGATTTCCTGCTCAGTCGGCCTGGGATTGGCATCCAGCAGCGCTTTCGCCGACAGAATGATACCGGGCGTACAGAAGCCGCACTGCGTGCCGCCATGATCGACCAGGGCCTGCTGCAGAGGATGCAGTTTCTGGTGATCGGCGAGTCCCTCGATGGTGACGATATCGACGTCGGAGGCTTCCTGAGCCAGCATCAGGCAGGCATTCACGGGCGCGCCGTCGATCAACACTGTGCAGGTGCCGCAGTTGCCGTTACCGCAACCTTCCTTGGTGCCGGTCAGGCCAATGCGGTCGCGCAGCAGCTCCAGCAGCGTATCGCGGCTGTCGGCCATAACCGTGTGCTGCTCGCCGTTCACGGTACAGGTGATCAGGGTCATCATGGCGTTTCGACCTCCGTGCCGAGCGCGCGGCAGCATGCGCCCAGAGCGCGCATCGTTAGAACAGTCGACAACGTGCGGCGATACTCCATTGACCCGCGCGTGTCGGAAATCGGCTTCGCGTCCTCGCCAGCGCAACGGCCGGCTTCGCGCAGCGTCTCGCTGTTGGCGATGGCACCGACCAGCGCGGCTTCGGCGGTGGTCGCACGGATCGGTGTCGGGCCGACGGAAGCCAGGAAAATCCGTGCCGCGACGACCCGGTCGTCAGCGTCGAGATGGATCCAGGTGCCTGCACCGACCACCGCGATATCCATTTCGCGACGTGGCGTGAAGCGCAGGTAGTGCGCAGCCGAGCGCGGCGCATTGGGCGGCAACAGGATCGCGACCAGGATTTCGCCCGCCGCCAGGGTCGTGCGGCCCGGCCCCTGGAACAGCGCCTCCAGCGGCATCTCGCGGCGACCGTTCGGGCCGGCGATCAGCGCCTTCGCGCCATGCGCGAGCAGCGCCGGCACACCGTCAGCCGACGGCGCGGCATTGCAGATGTTGCCGCCGAGACTGGCGCGGTTCTGCACCTGCAGGCTGCCGATCAGGCAGGACGACGAGGCCACTGCCGGATAGTTCCGCAGCACGCGGGGATCGCGCGCCAGCACCGACGCCTTGGCGGCGGCGCCGATCGACAGTCCGCCGTCGGGCAGATCGGTGATCGCGACCAGTTCGGGAATGTGCTTGAGATCAACGATCGTAGCGGCCGTCCGACGCCCTTCTCGCATCTGCGGAATGAGATCGGTGCCGCCAGCGAGGGGCCGCGCGCCCTCCTGGCTCAGCAGCGTCACGGCACGGTCCACCGTGTCCGCGCGCACATAGTCAAATTCCCTCAATGCTTCACTCCGGTAGGCCTGACAAATTGCTGGGTTGCCGTGTCAGGTAACCTGACGCAGCAAACAATGTCCATGGTTGCGTCCGCGCCAATTTGTACCTGATTGGTGCTGCAGACCAGCATTGCCCGGAACGCAATCGTAGTGCTGCCCGTTGTTAAAGCAGTGACAGGAGCGCAATCATGATTTCCAGCCGTATTTCACTGGCCACGGGCGTACTGATACTCTCCGGTATAGTTGCAGCAGCGCAGGCCCGCGAAACGATCGGAACACTGACCTGCACGACCGAGGATGCGCCAACCGCGCCCTCCGCCGCGACGCGGCTCATGTCGTGCAGCTTCGAGCCGTCGAGCAAGGCGGCAAAGCTGAGTTTTGCTGGCAACATCCTGGGTGGCCAGTTGCCTCCCGGCCGCCAAGTCGTCGTCTGGACCGTGCTGGCCGACGGCAAGGCTGCGACGGCGGAAACCCTCGAAGGCCGCTATGCGTCGACGCCTGAGGATAAAGTCGAGGGCGTCGGCGGGTTGCTGGTGGGCGGATCAACGGGAAAAATCGCACTGCAGCCCCTTACGCAAAGCCCCAGGGTCGAGGATCAGGCCGTGAAGACCATCGTCACGCTCGAACTTAAACCCGTGAAGGCGTAAAGCGCCGCGCCCGTCAGGACGCTGCCTTATCGGCGCCGTCGCCGGGCTGGGTTCCGGCATCAAGCGCATCGGGCAGATCGGTCGGTGCAGAACAATGCGGCGTCAGATACCGCGCCTTGAGATCGACCGTGCTGCGCTGGCCAATATCGGCGCGATGCCGTCCCAGCCACTTCTGAGCCTCAATGCGGCCGGCTCCGTGCAGATAGCTGAGCAGGCCTTTGTCCGGCTTGATTTTGCTATCGCCGCTCAGCCCGCTGGTATAGCGCCCGGCCTCAATGAGATGGAAGCGATGGCGCTTCAATCGCGCCGTACGGTCCTTGCGCCCCGACAGCCAGCCGGACGGCGAGGCTTGTGCCGCAACAATCGCCTCGACGTCTCTCAGCAATGGCTGATTGAAGGTGATCACGTTGACCCGATCCGCGATCTCGCGCGATCCGCGCGGCACGCCGGCGTGGACCAGCGGATTGAGCTGCACGATGAGGGTGTCTTCCACCGGGCTATCATTGGCCAGCGTCAGAAGATCGGGATTGGCGGAAAACCCGCCGTCCCAGTACGCACGATCCGCGATCACGACGGCATGATGCAACGTCGGCAGACAGGCTGATGCCAGCACTGCCTCCACGGTCAGCTCCGCTCGGCGGAACAGGCGCGCCCGGCCTGTCGCCACATCGGTGGCCGCGATCAGCAGTTCGACTGGCGAAGCCTCGCGGATGCGCTCGAAATCGATATGCGTTTCCAGCAGGCGGCGGAGAGGATCGAAACCGAGCGGGTTGAAATCATACGGCGACAGCAATTTGGTCGCCGCCCGCGACAGGCCGAACAGGAGCGGATTGAGACGCAACAGATCGGGTACGCCGGCCGTTTCGACAGCGTCCCAGACCTGCTTCAGCGTGTCCCTGGCCTGTTGCGCTCCACCGCCGGCCAATCCGCTCGCCAACGCCGCCGCGTTCACCGCCCCGGCACTCGTCGCGCTGATCCAACCCAGGGAAATACTCTCATCGCCGAGCAGGGCATCGAGGACACCCCAGGTGAAGGCCCCGTGCGCGCCGCCGCCCTGCAGCGCCAGATTGAGCCGCCGCCGTCCGGTTTTCAAACGTCCGCTCCATCTTGCCGCTGCAGCATCACCGCGGAAGATGCAATTCCGACGCCGTAACGACAAGTGGCGTTCCATCGATGTGCACCAGCCGCGCCTTTATGCCATAGACTTGGCCGAGCAATTCCTCGGTCAGCACGGCTTCGGGTGGCCCGTCGGCAACGGACCGGCCGTCTTTCAGCAATACGATGTGGTCGCAATAGCGCGCTGCGAGCGATAGATCGTGCAGGGCAACCAGGATGCAGCGACCCTCCTCCTGCGCCATCTGCCGAAGCCTCTCGAACAACGAAAGCTGATGCGCCGGATCGAGTCCCGCCGTCGGCTCGTCTGCAATCAGCACGCTGGCCTCTTGAGCCAGCGCGCGCGCAAGAAGAACACGCGCCAATTCTCCGCCTGACAATTCTGTCGCCAGCCGATCGCGCAAATCATCGAGTTGCATGGCTGCGATGGCGCCGCTCACCGCAGCCCGATGCATGCCGGCAATAGCGCCCGGGCGGCCGCCGTACGGGATCCGGCCCAGCGAGACCACCGTCTCGACGCTGAGCGGCCAGTGCACCGCTCTTTCCTGAGGCAGATAAGCAATTGCGCGCGCCAGCTCATCGCGCGGCCAATCCGCCAGCGTCTTGCCATTGAGGAGGATGGTCCCCGCCGTCGGCGTCAGCAGACCGGCGAGGCATTTCAGCAATGTCGACTTGCCGGCGCCGTTCGGTCCGACCACGGCAACGACCTGGCCTGACTCGACCGTCAGCCGCGCGCCCGACAGAACGTTGCGGGCACCCAACGCCAGCTGCAAATTTTCGCCAGCCAGCGTCACGGCACCAGCTCCCGGCGCGATTTGATCACCAGCCAGAGGAAAAACGGCGCTCCGACGATCGCCGTCGCGACGCCGAGCCGGATATCGACCGTTGTCGGCAACATGCGCAGGATGACATCCGCCGCCAGCACCAGCGCGGCACCGGCAAAGGCGCTGGCCAGCAGCGAGCGGCTCGGCAAATGGCCGACGAACGGGCGCAAGATGTGCGGAACGATCAGCCCGACAAATCCGATCGCTCCGGCGACCGAGGTTGCCGCCCCCACCGCCAACGCACTGCCGATCACGACGACGAGGCGCAGGCTGAACAGGTTGGCGCCGAGATTCTTCGCAGCATCCTCACCGAGCGACAAAGCGTCGAGATCCCTGCCCGTGCGTGCCAGCACGACAAGCCCGATCAGGATGAAAGGAGCGGCCAGCCACACATGCAGCAGGCTGCGGTCGCTCAGCGACCCCAGCATCCAGAACACGATCTCGACGGACGCGAACGGGTTCGGAGACAGGTTCACCGCCAGCGAGGTCAGCGCACCGGTTACGCTCGCGACGGCGACACCAGCGAGAATGAGGGTCAGCGGTCCGGTATGCGCGCCAGCCAGCATGATCACTGCGCTCGCCGCCAATGCCGCGCCGGCCAAGCCGCCGATCGGCAATGCCAGCGCGAACGCTCCGGCCAAGCCGCTATGGATTGCCACGACAGCACCGAGCGCAGCACCGCCCGTCACACCGAGAAGCCCCGGCTCGGCCAGCGGGTTCCTGAGATAGCCTTGCAGTGCTGCGCCGGACATGCCCAGCGCAGCACCGACCAGGGCACCCAGCACCGCGCGAGGCACACGTATTTCCCATAAGACCAGACTAAGCACCTGCGGGTCGGACGGAAGCCCGAGCCCATCCGGTCCGGTCATCAGCGAAACAACGAACGTCACCAACGCGATCAGTCCGACGCCAGCGACGATGATGCGACTGGATGGCATGAAAAAACCAGGAAAGGTCATCAAGGTCGTGACCGGTCAATCAGTTGCTCGCGGGCGCGCGCCAGAATCATAACGGCATCGGCCAGATGCTGCGTACCACATAACCACAGCGGCATGGGCAGATCGACGTGTGGCCGCTTGGACAGAACATAGGCCAGCGCGGGGTGGCGCAGGTTATCGGCCAGGGGCGTCCGATAGGTCGTTGCGCTCTGGCCGAGTGCGACAAGTGCTGGCGGCCGCACGACGAGCGCTTCCAATGAGACGCGACCGCCCGGGCCGGGCTGAAGCCGGCCAGCCGCGTTCGCAAAGCCTGCCGCTTTCAAGGCCGCTGCGGCCAGACTGCCGTTCTGCGATACGAGACTGTTGGCCTGATAGACCACCGCCTCGGGCCGGCGACCGGCCTCTTTCACCTGCGCAGCTTCCAGTGCGCGATTGAAGTGGCTGATAAGTCTAGCTCCGCGATCCAGTTCGCCGACTGCGCGGGCAACAGCCTGGATGGTGGTGCGCACGCCATCGACGTCGAGCGCCATCGGAATTACCTCGACGCGCCGCCCCAATCTGCGCAGCAGATCGACGGTGGCAGGCGTCGTGTAGTCGCCGGCCAGAACGAGATCCGGGTCGAGCGCGAGAACCTCTTCAGCGGCTCCTTTGACCAGCCTGATACCGCCGATGCGATCGACGATCGCCGACACGTTGCGGTCGGCCGACACCTGGCTCAGCGCCTGAATCCGTTCGCGCGGAACCAGCTCCAGTACAATTGGATCGATACATAAATTGAGCGAAATGATCCGCTGCGGCGGTTGCCCGGCCGCAGCGCTATGCGATGTGGCGATCGCGAACAGTGCAATCGCCAGAAGCCGCCACATCACATTCTCCCCAGCTATTTCGCCCAGCGCACGCCGATGCCTTCTTCGCCGCCAAGGGTGAACTTCACACCGGCAAAGGCACCGATGCCACCGCTGGCATTGTAGCCCAAAACGTCCTGATAACGGTCATCGAGAATGTTCTCTACGCGGCCGAACACCTCGACGCCAGGCTGTACCTTGTAGGACGCCGCTGCCGAGACCAGCCAATAGGAGTCCATGGAGACGATATCCGACCAGGGCGGGCCTACAGCGTATGACCCCACGTCATACATGCGGCCATTGTAGATGGCGGCCATGTTGAGATTGCCGCGGCCGTTGTCGAAGGTGAGGTTGGCGTCGATGCGACCGGTATGGCGTGGACGCCGGACCTCGGTTGCACCGTCAGGCTGGTCGGAAATCAGGAACGTGTACGCGCCGCCGAGCGTCAGTTGCCGCGTGACCTGGAACCGGCCGGAGACTTCGACACCCTCACGCTTGCTGTCACCCGTCAGGTTGATGAGCGTCGGCCCCGGAAAAACCGGATTGTACGCGATCTCGTTGGTCAGGTCGGCGTGGAAGTAAGTGACGTCGACGATCGCGCGACCACCCCACAACGTGCCTTCGATTCCGAAGTCATAGCCGAGCGATTCTTCCGGAACCAGGTCCGGGTTCGGCGTGAACCCCATAAATGTGCCATACAGGTCGCCGAAGCTCGGATATCTGACGCCGGTGCCGACGCTGCCGTGCAGCCGGAAAACCGTGCCCGGAACCTTCAGAGACACCGAGCTGTGCCAGGTGGTGAAGTCCTCGAAGAGGTCGTTGGCATCGTGACGGACCGAAGCGGAGAGGAACAGATTCTTGAAATACTCGCCGCGGATTTCGCCAACGAAGCTATCGCGCTCAGTTGTGCGCTTCGGCGTCCCAGCCGTCGGCTGCTCGAACGACTCGTTCCGCCGCTCCACCATGCCGGTAAAGAAGTGCCGCACCGGCATGCCGAATGAATCGAGGCGGAATGTCGACGTATAGCCGATCTTGCTATTCTCGCTGGTCGCCTGGCTGACGCCGAAGTCGAAATCTTCGCGGAACGTCTGCGCGCCGCTGAACTGGAATTTGTGGACCCAGCGCTTGTCGAAGGTGTCGAGTGTCGCTCTCAGGCTTCCGACGCGGAGACGCGTTTCACCGAAGAACAAGGCATCAGAGGGTACGTCGAACCCCCTGTACGTACCGCCGAAACCCATATCGTACTCGCCGCGCGTATTATGCTCGCGCAGGGTCGCCTCGACCTGGAAATTCTCAGTCGGGCGCATGCCGCCATCGAACGCGAAGCTGCGAATGCGCGTGCCGTCGTCCTCAGTGCCAGCCACAGAGGTGTTGTAACCATCGGTCTGCCATCCGTGCGCCGTCAGCGATCCCCAGACGCGATCGTTGCCACCGGAAGCCTGAGCCGTGACGCCCGTCGTCCCGCGTGTTCCGGCTTCGGTCTTCACGGTCAGCCGTGCCGGACCGCGCCCGCCGCGCGTCGTGATGTTGACCACGCCACCGATGGCGCTGCCACCGTAAATGCCGCTCTGAGGACCGCGCAGAACCTCGATGCGCTCAATATCTTCGGTATTCAGGTTGGAGAAATCGAAGAGGTTGTCGGTGCCGGAATTGACCTCGACACCGTCGATCAGCACCAGCGTGTGCCGCGATTCCGCCCCGCGGATACGCACCAGCGTCACGTTTCCCGGCGTGCCCTGCTGGCTGACCGAAACGCCCGGCAAGCTGCGCAGGGCATCGGCGCCGTTGCGGACCTGCTGCTGATCGAGCTGTTTGCGCGTGACCACCGTCACGGCCGATCCGACCTCATCGAGCGGAATGCCGTCGATGTCATCCTCGTCGGTATCCAGTTGGAGCGACGGCTCCGCATCGAAACCGGATTGTGCGGGCGTGGTCTGCTCCGGCGCGCTCCGGGGCGCTGGCGTTGGCGTGCGTACCGGACGCGCTGCGATGCTGGCGCCCTGCACGACGATGCCGGGCAGTTCCATCGGCTGCTGTGCTGCGGCCGGCACGATAGCCAAGCCCATAACCGCCGAAACCAAGGCTGCGGAAATCGACAAGTCTCGCCGCGATCGCGGCCTGATGAACGAGCGAAAATTGGACATAGTACTCCCCACGACGACTGAAGGCGCGGGAGCATCGCAACAGCAATGGGAACGTAGAGCGGAGCTTGTTCGCTATGCGATCAGCACGACATCGCGGGGCCAGCCTTGGCTCAACGGTCATGCCGAACGGTATGCACTATCCGCCGACAACCCATTTCTGACGTGTTCCCCACCGGTTCCACATCAGTCGCCGCTACGGCTTTCCGTTCCAGCGCGCGCCCCGCACGTTGGATGGGCGACCTGTGCCGGCAGGTCTCCTGGCTCACGGCTCAAACGCCTCGTTCAGCCTTCCCGGCGCATCCATAAGGATGGACCAGTGGCATTCGTGAACAAAGGCTCGCCGCCTACAGTTGCGGGGGCAGCCACGGATTACCACGCAGTACGCGAAGGACCGTGTTCCCTTTTCACCCGTCCGCTCATCACGGACAGGAACCAGCACAGCCTCAAGCAATCAGGCGGACGCTTCAGGGTCAAGCAAAGCAGAATCCGGGAAGCATTAAGAGACAGAACAGGTGCAATTCAGCCACGCTACGGCCGGGCAGGCCATCACATGCAGAACAGCGCGCGGCCCATGGCGGCGAGATCGATCAGCATGGCCTCGCCGCGCACCGCATATAGGTAGCCGGCCCCGCCGATTAGTGCGGCGAGGACAGTCCCAACAATCGCGGTTCTGGCAGGCAACGCCATCTGCGTACTCCTGTTCAGAGCTAGATATAGCACCGACTGCGCCGCAATGCGAGCTGCAGCACCTATGCGGACGCGTTGGCCAGGCGCGCCACCGGGCGCTCCTTAATCGGCAGGTGAATAGCAGCCGCGGCAAGACCGAGCGCGACCGATATCCACCACATCGCATCGTAGGAGCCGGTCAGGTCATAGAGCCGTCCGGCCAGCCACAGCCCGAGGAACGAGCCGACCTGGTGCGACAGGAACACGAACCCGAACAGCATCGACATCCAGGTGGTGCCGAAGAAGGTCGCCACCAGCGAACTCGTCAGCGGTACCGTGGAAAGCCAGAACAGTCCGAGCAGACCACTGACCAGGATCACCACCGCGCCGTTGATCGGCAGGAACAGCAGTCCGAGGAAGGCGAAGCAGCGCATGAAGTAGATGAAGCTCAGCCCCACCCGCTTCTCGACGAACCTGCCTGATTGGCCGGCCATATAGGTGCCGATGATGTTGGCGATGCCGACCAGCATCAACGCCCACACGCCGACGCTGGCATCGAGCCCCTTATCGACGACGAATGCCGGCAAGTGCACCGAATAGAACGACACGTGGAAGCCGCAGACGAAAAAGCCGCCCGTCAGCAGCCAGAAACTGGGATGCGCGAACGCCTCCCGGAATGCCTCGCTCAGCGACTGCGGCTTGACCAGCGCCGACTGTGCCTGAGGCTTGCCGCTCAGACCGTACGCCAACGGCAGCATGGCCAGCGCCGTCGCCGCCAGCACGAGCAGGCTGCTCTGCCAGCCGAGCCATTCGATCAGCACGTGCGTGTAGGGAAACGCCACGAAGCCGCCGATGCCGGCCGCCATGCCGAGCGACGCTATCGCCGCCGTCCGCTTCTCCAGCGGCACCGCGCGGCCAACCGCGCCGACCAGCGCCGACACGCCCGTGCCGCATACGCCGATACCGAGCAGGATGCCGCTGATGCAGAGATCCATCGGCGTTTGCGCAGTGTACATCACATACAGGCCGGTCGCGGTCGACAAAACGCTGGCGACGATGACCCGGCCCGCTCCGTACTTGTCGGCAATCGCGCCAGCGAGAATGGCACCGACGCCCCATACCAGGTTCGCGATTGCCATGGAGTCGGAAAACGGCTCGCGCCCGATGCCGAGCGTCGTCGTCATCGGTTGCAAATAAAGCCCCATCACTTGGCGCAGGCCCATGGCCATGCCAACGATAATGCCCGCAGTGAGAATGATGACCCAGGCCGGAAACCGCCGGGATGCCACGGACGCAGTCGTCATGCTATTTTGCCTCGCAGCCGTTGTCAGCCGCTCTTATGGCACAATTCGCTATTCGGCAAGCTGATGAATACTCCGCAGATGATGAGGAAAATTTATCAATCCACCTGGGCTTTCGGCACGTGGCCCGCCTGCAGCAGGCCGTGCTCGAGTTGGACCACCACGCCACCAGGCTCCCGCAGTCCCCGTCCGGTCAGCTCGATCTGCCACGCGCCCGCAGACGACCGCCTGATTTTGTACAGGTTATAGCGCGCCAACGGCTCATGGTGATGCAACCGGCCGATGGACCCTGACGCAATGCCGACCACAGGCATCGGACCGCTGCGCGCCTGCCGCCAGCAGACCATGTCGCGATGGTTATGCCCGTGCACGACCAGTTCCGCCCCGGCATCGACGAGAGCCGCTTCGAGCGCCGCCGCATCCTTAAGATCGCGCGACGGGCGGATTTCGGTCAGCACCGGCGGATGATGAATCATCACCAGTCGGAACAGCGACTTGCTGCCGAGTTGCCGCAGAATTGCGCTGGCGTCCTCGATCTGCCTGCCGCCGACCTGGCCCGCGGCCACGCCCGGCGACGTCGGCACAGCTGAATTCAACCCAATCACCGCCACGTCGCCAATGCGCCGGACATACGGGAAACGCGGTCCAGGCCCCGGCGCGAACTGCGCGCCCCAGTCATCAGACGCCATGTAAGCAGCCCATCGCGCCACGCCCGGATGACCGCGCAGGCGCGTGTAGATGTCGTGATTGCCGGGCACCACCGACACGCCCTCCGCCGGCCCCAGCGCGTGCAGCCAGGCCAGCGCGTTCTCGTACTCGCGCGGCAGGCCGATATTCACCAGATCACCGCTGACCAGGATGTGATCGACATGCTGATGCCGCAGATCCGCGACCAGCCGGTCCACCACTTCGCGCAAATGCGTCTTGCGCCGCCGCACCGTCCAGTTGGCGTACCCGAGCAGCCGCTTCGCATTCCAGTGATGCGGCCAGAAGCCGGCCAGCGGCGCCAGATGGACATCGGACAAATGGGCAAAAGTCGTTTCGGACTGCATCAGCTCTCGACGGGATCAGGGTGTTTCGATCATTGGTAGCATGTATCGGTTGGCGCGCGTTCCAACATCTGGCGCGCTGCAGCCCCGCCGCAAAGGAGACCCGGATTGCCCTGGCCCAGGATCACGCGACGCATCGTGCAGCGTTATTGGCGCATGACACGCGGGCTGACCATGGGTGCCCAGGGCGTGGTGCTCGACGCGGACGATCGCGTTCTGCTGATCCGGCACACCTATCGGCCGGGCTGGCATTTCCCGGGCGGCGGCGTCGAGCGCAATGAGCCGGTCGTCACCACGCTCACGCGCGAGCTGCAAGAGGAAGCCGGCGTTGTCTTGAGCGCACCGCCAGAACTGATCGGCGTCTATACCAACTTCCGCTCGTTCCCGTCCGATCACATCGTGCTGTTCGCGGTGCGCCACTGGACCCAGCCGAGCATTCCGCCGCCGAACTACGAGATCGCCGAGCAGGGCTTCTTTCCACGTGATGCGCTGCCCGAGGGCGTCGTGGCCCCGGTACGCCGCCGCCTGACAGAGATCCTCGATGCCACACCGCGCTCCGAAACGTGGTAAGCGGTTTATCCCGAGATAAAGCGCGCACTGGACCCGCATGGGCGAGCCTGCTAGAGCAATCGCGCCATGATGAGCGACCAGACAGTGCCGGTGTGTGACTTGCGACGAGGCTGACCCTCGATGCGCGCCGTTGCGCGCCCCGCAGCACGATGCTGCGACCATGCCACCAGGTCCCGAAAGTTCGCCTGCAAGAGTAACCGCCCATGGCCCTCGATATCGAGATCCGGCACGTCCAGCCGCTCGACCTGCCCAGGATTTCCGCCCTGCATGCCCGCGTGTTCGGCCCTGGCCGCTTCACCCGCACCGCCTATCGCATCCGCGAGGGCACGTTGGACATTTCCGACTTCTGCCTCAAGGCCGTCCTAGATGGCCACATGGTGGCCGCTATCCGCTTCACCGCGGTGACTGTCGGCGGCCAGCCCGGCGCGTTGCTGCTCGGGCCGCTGGCGGTCGAACCGGAGCACGCGGGCAAAGGCTATGGGCGCCGGCTGATTGCCGAGGGCCTGGAACTGGCCAAAACAGCCGGCGTGAAGCTCGTTCTCCTTGTCGGCGATCCGCCCTATTACGAGCGCTTCGGCTTCGTGCGCGTGGCGCCGGGACAGATCACGCTGCCCGGCCCGGTCAATCCCGCCCGCATCCTGGGCGCCGAGCTGCAGCCCGGTGCATTGGCAAACTTCCGCGGCCTGATCGCGGGCGCCTGATCATCGCGCGGTCGGGCGGAGATCTCCCCGCCTGCCACAATGGTCTCGGCTCAATCCGCGAATGGATCGCGCATGAGGATGGTGTCGTCGCGCTCGGGGCTCGTCGACAGCAGCGTCACCGGGCACTCGATGAGTTCCTCGATGGTGCGGGCGTACTTGACCGCCTGCGCCGGCAGATCCGCCCACGAGCGCGCGCCGCGGGTCGAGGCCTTCCAGCCCTCGAACGTCTCATAGATGGGCTGCACGCGTGCCTGCGCGTTGTGGCCAGCCGGAAGCCTGTCGATGCGTTCGCCGTCGAGCATATAGCCGATGCAAACCTTCAGTTCGTCGAAGCCATCGAGCACGTCGAGCTTGGTCAGCGCGATGCCGTCGATGCCGGACACCTTCGTCACCTGCCGGACCAGGCAGGCATCAAACCAGCCGCAACGCCGTTTGCGGCCCGTCACCGTGCCGAATTCATGGCCACGGCGGCCGATCTCATCGCCGAGCTCGTTGGCGAGCTCCGTCGGGAACGGCCCGGAACCGACGCGCGTCGTATAGGCCTTCGCGATGCCGAGCACATAGCCCACCGAACGGGGCCCCATGCCCGAGCCGGTCGCCGCCTGTCCCGCAACCGTGTTGGAGGACGTCACGAAGGGATAGGTGCCGTGGTCCACGTCGAGTAGCGCCCCTTGTGCGCCTTCAAACAGGATGCGCTTGCCGCCGCGCCATTTCTGGTCGAGCAGTTCCCAGGTGACCTCCATGAACGGCAGGATCTTCGGCGCCACCGCCGTCAGCTCCGCCATCAGGTCGTCTTTGGCGATTTCCGGCTGGCCGAGCCCCTTCCGCAGCGCGTTGTGGTGCACCAGGATGCGATCGACCTTGGCGCCGAGTGTGTCGAGGTTCTTCAGGTCCTGCACGCGGATCGCCCGACGACCGACCTTGTCTTCGTAAGCCGGACCGATACCGCGCCCGGTCGTGCCGATGCGGCCATCGCCCGCCGCGCCCTCGCGGATCAGGTCGAGTTCGCGGTGCAGCGGCAGGATCAGCGTCGCGTTTTCGGCAACCCGCAGGTTATCGCGGGACACCGAAACGCCCTGCTTCTTCAGGCGCTCGATTTCCTCGGCCAGCGCCCACGGGTCGATGACCACGCCGTTGCCGATGACGCCGAGCTTGCCCGGACGCACGACGCCCGACGGCAACAGCGACAGCTTGTATGTCTGACCGCCAATGACGAGCGTATGGCCGGCATTATGACCGCCCTGAAAGCGGACGACGACATCCGCGCGCTCCGACAGCCAGTCAACGATCTTGCCTTTGCCTTCGTCGCCCCACTGGGCGCCGACTACGACGACGTTCGCCATTTTCATCCCCGGTCATGAAACGACCCCGGTTATGCACCGGGGCCCGGTCTGGAAACATTAGCATCTATGAGCCGAGGCCCGCATCACCTGATGACCGTTCCGGAGGGCGACATCGCAGCGCGATGCCGCTTCCGCGTCAGGTCGTCAGGGAGGCATCAGCCACGCCCAACGAATGGCATCTTGGTTGCCATGATGGTCATGAACTGAACGTTGGCATCGAGTGGCAGGCCCGCCATGTAGGCGACTGCGCTGCCGACATGCTCGACATCCATCACAGCTTCCGGCGCCGTGGTACCGTTTGCCTGCGGCACGCCAGCCTTCATGCGGCCGCCCATCGCCGTATCGGCGTTGCCGACGTCGATCTGGCTGCAGGCGATGTCATGCTTGCGGCCATCCAGCGAGATGCACTTGGTCAGGCCGGTGATCGCATGTTTCGTCGATGTGTAAGCGACCGAGTTCGGCCGCGGCGCATGGGCCGAGATCGAACCGTTGTTAATGATGCGGCCGCCCTTTGGGCTCTGCGCCTTCATGATGCGGATGGCTTCCTGCGCGCACAGGAACGAGCCGGTCAGGTTGACGTCAACCACCTGCTTCCACTGCTCGACGCTGAGATCTTCCATCGGCATCGCGGGCGCGCCCATGCCGGCATTATTGAACAGCACGTCGAGCCGGCCGAATTCCTTAACGCAGGCCTCGAAGCAAGCCTTGATCGAGGCGGCATCGGACACATCCGTCGATACGGCCAGCATACGACCGCCACCGGCCTTGGCCAGCGCTGCGGTCTTGTCGAGTTCTTCCTTGCGGCGGCCGGCGAGAACGACATCAAAACCATTCGCCTGAAGTGCCAGCGCCGCGGCCCGGCCGATTCCACTGCCCGCCCCCGTGATCAGGGCGACCTTGTTCGTGCTCGTCATGATTTGGCGTTCCTCTCTCGCGGATCCCTGCGTTTGGGACGTTTCGTTAGCGCGTACTTCAGAAATGGCGGGGCGTCCAGTGTTCCGCGGGGGCTGGCCGGGATCAGGACAGCCTCATCGGGTACGGCTTGGTGGTAATCGCCGGACGCGTAATACTGCGCTTGATCAGAAGATTGCAGGCAATCCCCGCCTCCTCGCGCGTAAGCTTCAGAGCAACTTCGGTGACATCGACCGTCGCCACCACTATCGATAGGCCACGATAAACCTCCGGCAACGCCAGCGGCACCGGATTCCAGCCATGCGCGAGGAACGTCGGCAACATAGCCATAGGCATCATCAAGGTCAGCAGGTCGATATCTTCATCGAGGCAATATTCCAGCACCGCGCAGCGTAGCGACGCCCGCACGAAGTTCAGCGGCTTTCCCTCGCGCCTGTCCCGGACAACGACCATGCGGGAAAAATGGAAGGTGGTCGGGGCGCGGGGCACGTCATAGCCGCCGGCCAGATCGACATATTCCTTCAATGGCATCTTGCGCACGGTCGGCAGAAGCCGGACACTGCCAACCAACCGCTCGCTGTGATCCTCGAAAGCCAGGAAGTAGATCGCGTCGTCGGCGTCGTATTCGTCGGTCTCCCGGCCCGAACTCTGACTAGGCAGGAAATCGTTCTCGACCGAAAAATATTGATGCCGCAGGCGGAAGCTCTCTTCCAGGCCGCGCCGGTAAAAGCCCTTGTTTTCGGCAGTGACAACATGGACAGAACAAGGCGCCGACGGCTCGGATAGCCCCTGCCGCCAGCCATTTACCTCTTCAGAGCCCTGCCCCCAGGCTTGCGCAGACCTTCGATTGGCTTGTGCCATGTCGGGCTCCCTTCGGTCTCTAAAGATCGATCGCGCCGGCAAGCCGCGCCTTGCAAGCCGCCTGCAGCGCATCCGGCACTCCAAATGCCCGGCAGACGCCAGCCGCAACGCTTTCAATGGCCATTTTGGAAAGGCCGAGCACCTCACTCATCATGCCGTAATCGCGGGTCAGCAAGCGAGAGGTCAAAACCGTCCGCTCGATCGCCGTCAACTCACGCGCGCACGTCCTGCTGCCATCCTGGCGGATCGACCGGATGGCATGATGAGTATAGACGCACATCAGATGCAGCGCGCGGCGGTCTGAATCCTCGAGCCTCGCCTGGCTTCCCGCAAGACCTATGGCGCTTTGATCGCCGTTCGCGCCCAGGATCGGCACGACAAACCCGTCCGCGAGCCCGAACTCCGTGCTTTGATCCATCACCCGCTGCGCAGGCGACCCCTTGCATCGATCCCAGTGCACGTCCGACCAGACAAACGGCTCGGTCGTACGGCGAGCGTGCCGCGCCAACGGATCATCGCGGTATAAGTATTTGCAGTAATAGTCGAAATACTCGCGCGGCCAATTGCACAGATGGACATTAGGCAAGCCGCGCTCGGGTAGTTCGGAAACGATCAAATAGTCGAAGCCGAATGTCCTGCCGAATTGAAGCAACAGTTCGCGCACCTCGAATTCATCGCCCAGGTCCGAGACCTGGTCGACAAAGTCCAGGGCGATCTTTGAAACGTCGCCCATTCCCCCCCCGAAATTCGGACTACTTTAACTTAAAGCTTAGCAAGCCGATGTGATGCAACACAAGCACATGTTGGGCGCTGGACGGAGGGGCCGTCTTGGCCAAGCTTGCACAATA
>JAEZBZ010000356.1 GCA_023412745.1 Pseudomonadota bacterium
ATCTCATCAGACCCGACGCACGGCATCGGCGCGTGGAGTGAGCTGGAATTCGTCAACGCCATGCTGCGCGGCGTCGGCCGCGGCGGCGAGCATCTCTATCCTTCGTTTCCCTATACGTCGTACCAGCGGATGAGCCTCGCCGATGTGCGTGACCTGTACGCGTTCATGAAGACGCTACCGGCCGACACGACACCGTCGGCGCCGCACGAGCTGCCGTTCCCGTTCAACGTCAGGCGCGGCCTCGGTTTGTGGAAGCTGGCCTTCGTCGACGGCAAGACGTTCACGCCCGATCCCAATCGTGACGCTGCCTACAATCGCGGCGCTTATCTGGTCGAAGGGCCGGGCCATTGCGTCGAGTGCCACAGCACGCGCAACGCGGTTGGGGCAATTGCGCCGGATCGCCGCTTCGCCGGTGGGCCCGATCCCGAGGGCGGCAAGGGCTGGGCGGGCAATCTCACGCCCCATGAGGACGGACTGGCGTCGTGGTCCGATAGCGACATCGCCTATCTGCTCGAATCCGGATTTACGCCTGAGTACGACTCGGTCGGCTCCGGCATGGCCAGTGTCATCGCCAACATGGCGAAGCTATCCACGGAAGATCGCCAGGCCATGGCGGCCTATCTGAAGGCACTCCCACCGCGCCCCGGCAAGGCGCCGTGATCGCCGTTCGGTCTTCGCTGCCTTAATGTAATTGATGTGCGGTGCCGGTTGCCGCTTGCCGGTGCGGCGCGGTCGCTTTACCCCTGCGGGAGCGGTGCGAACGTCCCGCGCGCAAGTCTGCTCGTACATGCCTGCTCGCTGATGGGAGACACTCATGACCGACCAGCTCAAGGCGCAGTCCGGCATCGCGGCCGTCGATCGCTATCTGATTGATGGATACAACGCAGTGCCCGGCATGTCTTCGCAGTTCGCCGCCGCGATCGGATGCGGGTTGATGCGGATACAAACCGCGCTGGGCGTGACAGGGCACGTGGCCGAGATCGGCACGTTCCAGGGCCGCTATTTCATCGCCATGGCCAAGGCACTGGCGGACGGCGAGCGCGCACTCGGCATCGACCGCTTCGACTGGCCTACGCCAGCCGTTCTCGACCACTTCGAGGAGAACTGCCGCCAGTACGGGCTGGCGGATGCCTCACGCATCACCTGGAAAGCCGACAGCCACGACATGCGGCCGGAGGACATAACCGCCATGCTCGGCGGCGGCGATATCCGCTTTTTCCATATCGATGGCGAGCACACCCGCGATGCCCTGAGCCGCGATCTTGAACTGGCGACGGCCGTTCTGGCCCCCGGCGGGCTGCTGATCCTGGATGACATGCTGCATCCGGGCTACCCGACCCTTGTGCTTGCCGTTCATCAGTACCTTGAACGCCACGCAGACATGACGGTGCTGTGTATCGTCGATCGGGAGAGTATAACTGCGGCTTCCAAGTTCGTGCTGTGCAGGAAGAACTGGTTCGAGCGCTACGAAGCGGTGCTGCTGGAGGACTACAAGGCCAACATCTGGCCGATGGGCGCCAATTTTGAACCGCACTGGTGTCTGGTGCTTTCCCTGGATACAACATTGCCGGACCTGACTTAGCCAGCGTGTGACCCGCCAACATCCGAGCCACGCTCGGCACCTGAAGCGATGGAGACCGAAGGGAATGCAGGAGATGACGGACAGAACAAAATCGGCCTCCAAGCCGGTCTTCGAATGGGACGATCCGCTGATGCTGGAGACCCAGCTCACCGAGGATGAGCGCATGGTCCGCGATACGGCCCGTGCCTACGCCCAGGAAAAGCTGCTGCCGCGCGTCCAGGAGGCCTTCCGCAACGAGAAGACCGATCCGTCGATCTTCCGCGAGATGGGCGAACTGGGCCTGCTCGGTCCGACCATTCCCGACACCTACGGCGGCGCCAGCCTGAACTATGTCAGCTACGGCCTGATTGCGCGCGAGGTCGAGCGTGTCGATTCCGGCTATCGCTCGATGATGAGCGTGCAGTCGTCGCTAGTCATGCTGCCGATATACGATTTCGGCACCGAGGCGCAGCGCAAGAAGTACCTGCCCAAGCTGGCAACCGGCGAATGGATCGGCTGCTTCGGCCTCACCGAGCCCGACCATGGGTCTGACCCGGGCTCGATGGTGACGCGCGCGCGCAAGGTCGACGGCGGCTATCTGCTGAGCGGCTCCAAGACCTGGATCAGCAACGCGCCGATCGCCGACGTGTTCGTCGTGTGGGCCAAGAACGACGACGGCAAGATCCGCGGCTTCGTGCTCCAAAAGGGCGCCAAAGGGCTGTCCGCGCCGGTCATTCACGGCAAGGTTGGCCTGCGCGCCTCGATCACCGGCCAAATCGTCATGGACGACGTATTCGTGCCGGAAGAGGAAATGTTCCCCGAGGTCACCGGCCTGAAGGGGCCGTTCACCTGCCTCAACTCGGCCCGCTACGGCATCGCCTGGGGTGCGCTGGGTGCGGCGGAATCCTGCCTCGCGACGGCGCGCCAGTACATCCTGGATCGCAAGCAGTTCGGCCGTCCGCTCGCCGCCAACCAGCTGATGCAGAAGAAGCTGGCCGACATGGTCACCGAGATCAGCCTCGGCCTGCAGGGCTGCCTGCGGCTCGGCCGCATGAAGGACGAGGGCATTGCGCCGGTCGAGGTCACCTCGATCATGAAGCGCAATTCATGCGGCAAGGCGCTGGATATCGCCCGCGTCGCGCGCGACATGCTGGGTGGCAACGGCATTTCGGATGAGTATCCGATCGCCCGCCACCTCGTGAACCTTGAGGTCGTCAACACCTACGAGGGCACGCACGACATCCACGCGCTGATCCTCGGCCGCGCGATCACCGGCATCCAGTCGTTCACCAGCTAGTCCTGGTTCCACGCATCAATGATGCGCGCTCAGGTCCAAGCCTTTCAAAGAAGGCTTGGACCTCGTCGTTTCTCAGCAGGCCGTCAGCCAGAACACGCCTGCGAAACAGAACACCACGGCGGCGAGGGCCGCTGCGCCGCTGTCGGATGCGATGCGCCGGACGAAGGGACTATCGTCGGCGCCTTGCGCGTTTTGGGCCGCCGCCGCCCGCCGCAGTGCGCGCCACAAGACCGCCGTTGCCGCAAGACCAATCAGGAACAGCGCGACCAGCACGATGCGCTGTAACGTCAGACCGGCGATCACGTTGGTTGATTGCCAGCCGAGTCGGCAGCCGGTGGCCTGTACGCCGTAAAGCAGCAGAAACAGGACGCTCCATGCCATGAAGCCGGCGGCGATCAGCAGAACTTGCGTCGGGCCGCCGTTTTGCTTCATGGCACGGCGCCCGTACTGCCGAGCCGGGTGATGACAGCGACGAACGCCAGCGCGATCAGCGCTGCGGCGGCAGTGTAGTCATGCCATTGCCGCGCGATTTTCAGATCGAGGTCGCGGGGCTTTTCGATATCCGCAGCGCGCGTGCAGGTAATGCTGTAGCCCGCGAACAGAACACCGAGGGCGTGATGGATCGCGGCGTAGATCAGCACGGCGAAGGTGGTGGCGCTCAGCGCGTGCGCGGTGCGATCGGGGATGAGGGCGAGCCACAGGAACAGCGCCGCGCCGAGCCCGTGCGCGAGGCCGCAGTTTGCCGCCCATTTTGCTCGTTCGCCATGCTGCGCGGTCACGGCTCTGCGTCCGGTCAGCGTGGTGACGAGGGCGGTGGTTATTCCCAATACGGGTATGATCAGCCCGATGTCGTCGGGTGCATGCGCCGTAGGCCAGCCCGGTGCCGAAACCCACAGGAACAATCCCCCGAACAGCAGCGAGGAGAACAGCGTGGCGTCCGCGACGAGCGTGAATGCCATGGCCCACCATGATGGCGCGTCGTCGGAGTAAACGTGCAGCTTGGCGGTTTCATCACGCCCAATCGGCAGCGGTTCGGCGTTGACACCGAGCCAAGTGGATCGCGTCCAAAGCAGGAAGATGCCGGCCACAACCGGCAACATCACCAGCGCCAGCCAGTAGAGCTTGGACAGCATGGCCATGAAAAACGCGCCGGTGGCGAGCGCCGTGATCAGCGGCAGGAAGGTCGAGCGTGGCAGCACGACGATGTGCTCGACGCGTCCGGAGATCATGTTGACGCCGAGCACCTCCATCCAGCCATGCCGCGTTGCGCCGAGATATCCGCGTCCGGCCGCCAGTTCCGGCGCAATCGTATCAGGGTCGAGCATGTCGGCAGGGCGATCGACGGCCGGCAGAGAGCCGAAATTGTACGCCGGTGGCGGTAGAGCCATCGCCCATTCCAGGCTCGTCGCGCGCCACGGATTCCGCTTCGTGCGCGGCGCGAAAAGCATGAGCAGGATCAGGTCGAGCAGCACCAGCGCGAAGCCCATTGTCATGATGAAGCCGCCTATCGAGGAAATGAAATTCAGCGTTTCCCAGCCGAATTCGGGGCGATACTCGTGAACACGGCGCGGCATGCCTTTGAGGCCGGTCAGGTGCATCAGCAGGAACGTGATGTTGAAACCTATGAAAATCAGCCAGAACGCGGCAGACGACAGGTGATGCAGCGGCTGCCGTCCGGTGACGTGCGGCAGGTAATAATAGGCAGCGCCTAGCATAGGCAGCACGAAGCCGCCGACCAGCACGTAATGCAGATGCGCGACGACGAACTGCGTGTCGTGGGCCTGCCAGTCGAACGGCACCATGGCCAGCATGACGCCAGTGAGGCCTCCGATCACGAACACGAAGAAGAAGCCGAAGATATACAGCATCGGGATCGAAAGCCGCGGGCGGCCATGCGACAGCGTCGCCAGCCAGGCGAAGATCTGCACGGCGGTTGGCACGGCTACGAGCGCACTGGCAGCCGAAAAGAAGCCCAACGCCAGATGCGGGATGCCAACGGTGTACATATGATGCACCCACAGGCCGAACGACAGGAACGCCATCGCGACCACGGCCACGACCACCGCGTGATAGCCAACCAGCGGCCGACCTGCGAACACCGGCAGCAGGGTCGAGATCAGCCCCGCGGCGGGCAGGAAGATGATGTAGACCTCCGGATGCCCGAACAGCCAGAACAGGTGCTGCCAAAGCAGGGGATCGCCGCCGCGCGTCGGGTCGAAGAACGGCAGGTTGAACGCGCGTTCGACCTCGAGCAGGATCGATC
>JAEZBZ010000039.1 GCA_023412745.1 Pseudomonadota bacterium
CAGCTGACATGACGATCATGTTTCGCCCTCTTGTGAATAACCCGCTGAGCCCATAGAACCCGGGAATGGCGGCGATGTGGCGCAATTTTGCGCGCCATCGATACAGCATCCATGGCGCCGCGCAAACTATCCCATGCGCGCGGTCCACCAACCGACGACTGACGAGGAGATTGCTGCATGGTCCACGCAATTCGCGTTCATGAAAATGGCGGTCCTGAGAAAATGCTGTGGGAGGCCGTCGAGGTCGGGCAGCCCGGTCCCGGCGAGCTGCGCCTGAAGCATCGCGCGGTCGGATTAAACTACATCGACACCTACCACCGCTCCGGCCTGTACAAGATCGCCCTGCCGTCCGTGATCGGCATGGAAGGCACCGGCGAAGTCACCGCCGTCGGCGCGGGGGTAACGGAATTCAAGCTCGGGGATCGGGTCGCCTACGCCAACCCGATGGGCAGCTATTCGGAAGAGCGGCTGATCCCGGCCGATCGCGTGGTGAAAGTGCCGGACAGCATCGACGATCGCACCGCCGCAACGATGATGCTGCAAGGCATGACCGTGCGCTATTTGCTGAAGGAAACCTACAAAGTCGGCCCCGGCACCACCATGCTGCTGCACGCGGCGGCCGGCGGCATCGGCCTGATCGCCTGCCAGTGGGCCAAGCACCTCGGCGCCACCATTATCGGCACCACCAGTTCCGCCGAAAAGGCCAAGCTGGCGATGGACAACGGCTGCACCCACGTCATCAACTACAAGACCGAGGATTTCGTAAAGCGCACCAAGGAGCTGACCGACGGCAAGGGCGTCGACGTAGTCTATGACTCGATCGGCAAGGACACCTTCCCCGGCTCGCTAGATTGCCTCAAGCCGCGCAGCCTGTGGGTCAGCTTCGGCAACGCGTCCGGCGCGATCCAGGCGTTCGATATCGGCATTCTCGCCGCCAAGGGCTCTTTGTACGCAACGCGCCCGACGCTGTTTTCCTACACCGCCTCGCGCGAGGATCTGGTCGCCAGCGCCAATGACCTGTTCGATGTCGTAAGCAAGGGCATCGTCAAGATCGCGGTCAACCAGACCTACGCGCTCAAGGATGCCGCCCAGGCGCACAGCGACCTGGAAGCCCGGAAGACCACGGGCTCGACCGTCCTGCTGCCATAAGACATCACTAGGGAGAGAAAGCGTAATGCTCAAAATCTACGGTCGCGCCAATTCGATCAACGTGCGCAAGGTGTTGTGGGCCGCCGATGAAGTCGGCGTACCTTTCACGCGGGAAGACTGGGGGCGCGGCTTCCGCGCCACCTCCGAGCCGGAATTTCTCAAGCTTAATCCGTTCGGCGTGGTACCGGTGGTCGACGATGAAGGCTTGGTGCTGCGCGAAAGCCATGCCATTTCGCGTTACCTCGCCGCCAAGCACGGCCGCACCGATCTCTACCCGACCGATCTGGTCCAGCGCGCAAAGGTCGATGCCTGGATGGACTGGGGGCAGACCGATCTCTACCAGGGCGCCCGCGCGCCGTTTCTTGGCCTGATCGTGAAGCAGCCGGCCTTCCAGGATCCAAAGCAGATCGAATTCTCGGTCAACGAGTGGAACAACCAGATGAAGCTTCTCGACCAGCATCTGGCTGCCAATGGCCCGTACCTGATGGGCGACAGCTTCACGCTCGCCGACGTGCCGGCCGGGCTGGTCGTCAATCGCTGGTTCTCGATCCCGTTCGACAAGCCTGATCTGAAGGCTGTCGCGGCCTACTATGATCGCTTGGGCGAGCGTCCCGCCTATCGCGCACATGGGCGCAACGGCACACCCTGAATTGCGAGTTACGGGCATCGGCGCGGCCTCTGCCGCACTGATGCCCGCTTTCCGTACCATTGAGCGAAGCTCGTCCTTGTCCGCAAGGATACATTGTGTAACGGAGGCGCCAACGCGATGATTCTGCACGCGCTCCCGCTGACAGTCCTCGTGGTGACGTTCGCGATGGCGCTGTCGGCCCAGGCGAACGAAATCTGTGTATCCTGCAGCGGTCCGCCAGCTGTCTATCGCTGCACGGTCCACGATGCAGATGGCGTTGCGCGCTATAAAGGTGGCGATCGCATCCTGCAGTTCATCTGCACCACAGAGCTGTCGAAAGCCGGTGGCCACCAGAAGTGCCGCACACGTCGCGGATCGGCCGAGCCCTGCATCGGCATGGAGCGCACGGTATCGCTGTCAGGTCCGATCGACGGGATCGCCGCGCAAGCGGAAAGCGATCAGAGCGGCACGATCGAAGCGGCACCAGCCCCCGATAAATCCAGTGGGCCCCCCAAAACCGTGGAGGAACTGGCGCGGCGCACCGCGACAGCGTCCAAGGATCAGCTCGACAAAACCGGCTCGGCTGTCGGTGGCGCCATGAAGAAAAGCTGGAACTGCATGATTTCACTGTTCCAGGATTGCTGAGCGGAAACGCTCAGTTGCGCGCCAGCCATTCGCGCGCCAGACGCTGTGCCGTCGAAATATCGCGACGCGACATCTCGCTCGACAGTTCCGCGCGATAGCGGCGGGCTTCAACGTTGCCACGCAGCGCGGCGATGTTGAACCACTTGTGAGCGGCGATCAGATCCAGCGCCACGTCGCGTCCGGCGCAATACTTCAGGCCCAGTTCGAAGAAAATATCAGCAGCTACGCTATTGCCGCTCGCAAAGGCGGCCTCCACACTCGACATCCCCCACTCTCCCTACGCAGTACCTCATACAAACCAGGCCCCGATTGCCACACCGCGCCCATGCCATGAAATATCTCCGCAATCTGATGATTGATTGGTAAATAAAAACGCCCGCTCGAATAAAAACGCGACGTCATTTCATGGAATTATTCTATTTTTGAAATGTCAGATATAAACAAGACATAAACAGAAACAAAAGTAACGGAATTTTGTGCACGCTCGGAGAACATGACGGGTTCGCCAAAGCGACGGCCCAAACCGTGCGAATCTCTGACGAAGAGCGCCGGTTGCGGCGATCGACAACAAAATCACGCACCCAGTTTTCAACAGGAAATAGCGCGACTATTTTGTCGCCCTGGGCCGCATCATCGGCGCGGCAAATCAGCCCGTCGCAGCATCGCAACACAGCGCGCTAGCATCAGCAAATCGCACACATATTGCGGCGATTAGGGCAAGTTTATTGCACTCTCGCGACGAAATTCCGCCAGCACCGTGACCGTTCAGACGCAGTTCAGGTGGCGTTACCGATACTTGCCCCAACGACTCGATCGACTAGAGTGGCAGCAACAGAACGGCGGCCATTCTCACGGGCGACAAACTGAGAGGACGGCCGGATCATGGGGGATCCATGCTCATAAGAACTTCTGTCATCCTGGCAGCGGCCTTGGTGTGCTCTGCCTGTGCACAGGATCGCGCGGCGACGCTCTATAGCTACCAGAAAAGCTACGTCACTGGCGGCGGTATGGATATCGACAGCGCAGACCCGCAGGCTCTTTTCGGCAAGAAATCCATGTCGGACAAAATGCTGACGGCCATTGCTCTCGAACGGGTCACAGGACGCAAGCCGGATCCGGCGCGATTGATGGTGACCAACTGATGTGAAAACGGCGCTGGCAAGCTTCCTGAAGCCGCCAGCGCCGTTTTGAATCTCGCACTCAGGCATACATCCCGCGCGTGAGCGCGAACTTTTCAGACAACCTCGCCGTCAGCGCGCCTTCTGCCCGAACAGCACCTTCTGCGCATCCTTGTCGGTCGCGAGATTCCATTTCGCGCGTTCCTCCGCTCCGACCTTCACTGCCTTTTGCACAGCCGGGCGCGCCTGGATGCGATTGAACCAACCTTCCAGATGCGGGAAGTCGGCGATGTTCTGGCCCTGGTTGGCGTACGACCGCGTCCAGGGAAAGCTCGCCATGTCCGCTATAGAATAGTCGCCGGCCAGATACTCCCGATCCGCCAGTCGCTTGTTCATGACGCCGTAGAGGCGATTGACCTCGTTTGTGTAGCGGTCGATAGCGTACGGGATCTTCTCAGGCGCGTAGTTGCGGAAATGGTGGCACTGGCCCGCCATCGGCCCGAGCCCGCCCATCTGCCAGAACAGCCACTGCTCGACATCGACACGTTTGCGCTCATCTGCAGGATAGAACTTGCCGGTCTTGCGGCCGAGATACTGCAGGATGGCGCCGGATTCGAAGATGGAGATCGGCTCACCCCCTGGACCATCGGGATCAATGATCGCCGGCATGCGATTATTCGGGGCGATCTTCAGGAACGACGGCGCGAACTGGTCGCCGCGCCCAATGTTGATGAACTTTACCTCGTAGGGAAGCCCGCATTCCTCCAGCATGATAGAGATCTTGTGGCCGTTCGGCGTGGGCCAGTAGTAGAGCTCGATCGGACGCTGTGTCATGCCATCTCTCCTCGCGTTTTGTTGCGACCGGCGGGCGTTCGTGCGCGCCAGCGCCTTCTCTTATCTTGTCGCACGATGCGATCCTGGCAAGTCAGCGCAGCACGCACGAGCCGAGGTTGGACAGGTGTTCAGCGTGCTCAGTTTGGGTTGTCTCGTGCGCCGCGTAGAGCCCTCAATGCGTCCGCCACCTTGGAGCGGATGCCTGACATGTCGCCTCGATAAATATAATCGAGGGTCAGGTCGTATTGCTCGCACAAAACCAGCGCCGCCCGCACGGTTATCGCGCGCTTTCCGCCCAGATACTGGCTCAGCGCGGTCTCAAGAATCTTGGTCTCGCGGGCGACCTGCGCCGGCTTCTTGTCCAGCACGAAAAACACGTCGCTCAATCGCCGGCCTATCGTGGCAGCGTCTATATGTGGCTTGGACATCGTTGTGTCCCCTTGGGACAGGTTCGGCTGCCTCCTAGTGGCCGTTAGCGGCCGCACAACCAATGACACAACAGAAGAAAATTCAAAAAAGGAACTCGCTCATGGCGGTGGATGATGACGGACGCTCAGGCAGCAAGCCGCTCCTTCAGCACCTCCGGCACACCGTTGGGCGTGGCGCACACGGTGACGCCTGCGGCCTCCAGCGCTGCCTTCTTTCCGGCGTAAGAGCCCTTGTCGCCCATCACGATCGCGCCGGCGTGCCCCATCTTCTTGCCCGGCGGCGAGGCAGCGCCCGCGATGAATGCTGCGATCGGCTTGCGCATCGTGCGCGCGTACTCAGCCGCCGCCTCCTCCATCGCACCCCCGATCTCACCGACCAGCGCGATAGCCTTGGTGCGCGGATCCTTGTCGAGAGAGATCAGTGCGTCCCGTGTCGTGGTGCCGATGATTGGATCGCCGCCGATACCAACGAACGAGGAGATGCCGAGCCCCGCCTGCACCAGGTTCAGGCACAGCAGCGTGCCGAGCGACCCCGACCGTGAGATGACGCCGACATCACCCGGCTTGAACACGCGCTCGTTGAACGCGGGCATGAAGCCGACGAAGCTTTCGCCGGTGGTGACGAGCCCTGCCGTATTCGGCCCGATCACTTGGGCACCTCGCTCGCGCGCGGCAGCCAGGAAATACATCGTGTCGTGCACCGGCACATGCTCGGTCAGGCAGACGATTTTCGAGATGCCCGCCTCGATGGCGTCGAGCGCCGCCGCCTTCACGCCCATCGGCGGAATGAACATCACCGCGCAGTCGATCTTGGTATCCTTGGCCGCGTCACGAGCATTGGCCCACACCGGCAGATCGAGATGCGTCTCGCCGGCCCGCTTCGGGTTGACGCCGCCGATGATGCGCGTGCCGTAGCCACGCATCTTGTCGGCCCAGAAGGTGCCCTGCTTGCCGGTGATGCCCATCACCAGCACACTTTCGTTGCCGCGAACGATCATGCCCGTGCTCCCTTCGCCGCCGCGACGGCAGCCTTGACCGCGTCATCCATCAGATCGTGCGGCGTAATGCCGAGCCGCTCCTTGACCATCGCGATCGCCTCTTCTTCGCCGGTGCCGTGGATGGTGAAGACGATGGGGATGTCCGGCTTCAGCTCCTGCCACGCGCTGATGACGCCTTCGGCCATCACATCGGTGCGGGCGAACGCTCCGCAGAAGTTGACCAACAGCGCTTTCACCTGCGGATTGGACAGCACCAGCTCCAGCGCCGGTTTGGCCTTAGTGTAGCTCTCGCCGCCGATCTCCAGGAAGTTCGAGGGTTGCCCGCCGAAATGGCGCACGGCATCCATGGACGTCATGGTGAGGCCGGCACCGTTCGCCAGCACGCCGACGTTGCCTTCCAGCTCGATGAACTTGAGGCCAAGCTCCTTGGCGCGGGCTTCGAGTTCCGTCGTCTTGTCAGGCGTGCCGTTTTCCGCCAGCGCCGCGTGGCGTGGAAGCGCGCTGTCATCCAGCACGAACTTGCAATCGAGCGCGATCAGGTCGCCGTCCTTCGTCACCACCAGCGGGTTGATCTCGATCAGTTCCGCATCGTTGGCGGCATACGCGTCGTAAAGCTTCGACAGAACGGCAATCAGCGCACTGCGATCGACCGGCAGCGTCCTTGGCAAAGCCGCGTCCAGCGTCGACCGGTCAAGCCCCTTCCGAATATCGACCGGCAGCCGCACCAGCGCATCGGGATGCTTTTCGGCGATCTCCTCGATGTCCATGCCGCCTTCCGCCGAGAACAGCAGCAGCGGGCCTTTTGTTTCGGGATCGTTGAGCACGGCAGCATACAATTCCCGCGCGATCGGTACCTGCGCCTCGACCAGCACGCGCCGAACCGTATGCTCGCCGATGGTCATGCCGAGAATGGCGGCGGCGTACGCCTGCGCCTCCTTCGACGAGTTGGCGAGCTTGATGCCGCCGGCCTTGCCGCGCTTGCCGGTCGGCACCTGCGCCTTGATCACACACGGCCCTAGTTCGGCGGCAGCGGCCTGCGCTTCCTCCGGTGTTTCGGCTAGCGCGCTGCCGGGCGTGCAGACGCCCACCGCGCGCAGCAATGGCTTTGCGGCGTATTCCTCGAAATTCATGGCGTTTCCTTCTGCTCCCATGGGCTGCGCGTGGGTGGCTTGAGAGAAGCTATTTCCCGTATTTGGCCCAGTAGCTGCCGAACAGATCCGCCTCTTCCGGTTTGTCCTCCGGGATCGTGGTGACCAGATGCGTGATGTTCACGAAGCAGCGCCAGTTGAGATTATCCGACAGCGAATTGGCCTGCCACGAGCCGCAGCCCATCGACAGGGTGAAGGCCAGCCCATTGTTAAAACCGCCGCCGTTGCCGAAGGTGTGCGCCTGATTGACCAGCACGCGCACCACATCGATTTCCTCGGCGATCTCGCGCGCATGCTCCGGCGATTGCGTGTGGATGCCGCAGGAATGGCCACGCCCCTGATAATCGAGGATGTCCCGCACGAGGCGCTTGGCATCCGCGAAATCCCTGGCGCGATAGACCGTCAGCACCAGCGACAGCTTCTCGCCCGACAGCGGGTGCGCTTTGCCGATACCGGTTTCCTCCGCCATCACGAAACGGCAGCCGTTGGCCTTGTCGCTGAGCTCGAACACCTTGATCAGAGCATCCGGCCCCTGCGCGATGACGCTGCGGTTCAGCTTGCCGTCCACCCACAGCCGCGAAACGATGCGCTCGCGTTCGGCGGGCGTGGCCATGTACCCGCCCTGCTTCTCCAGCGCCGCGATGGCCTTGTCGTACACCGCATCGACGATCACCACGGAGTTCTCCGACGAACAGCTCGTGGCGTGATCGAACGTCTTTGACTGCATGATCTTGTGCGCGGCATCGTCGAGATCGGCCGTGGCGTCGATAATCACCGGCACGTTGCCGAGCCCGACACCCAGCGCCGGTTTGCCGGACTTATAGG
>JAEZBZ010000156.1 GCA_023412745.1 Pseudomonadota bacterium
CGTCGGCGTCTGGCCGGCACGCCATGGCGAAATCCGTCTCGATGGGGCGGAACTTTGCCAATGGGATCCCGAGAAGCTCGGCTGTCACATCGGCTATCTGCCTCAGGATGTCGTGCTGTTCGACGGCACGATCGTCGAAAACATTGCCCGTCTCGAATCCAGTCCCGATCCTCGTGCCGTGCTGGCGGCAGCCACTGCCGCTGGCGTGCACGAGATGATCCTGCGGCTCGACGACGGCTACGGAACGCGCGTGGGTGAGGGTGGTGTCGCCCTGTCGGGGGGACAGCGCCAGCGCATCGCCCTTGCCCGCGCGCTGTATGGCAACCCCGCCCTGATCGTCATGGACGAACCCAACGCCAATCTTGATCGCGACGGCGAAGCGGCCCTAGTCGCCGCGATCAAACGCGCACGTGAAGCCGGCAGCACGGTCGTCGTGATGGCGCATCGCCAGAGCGTGCTCGCCGCCGTCAATCAGGTGCTGGTGCTGAACGACGGCCGCCAGGTCGCGTTCGGTCCGCCCGGGAAAATCCTGCGCAAGCCACGCGCGCAAAACGATACGGAGCCCCGCAATGGTAACAGCGCTTCAGTCAAAATCGCGACCAACGCCGGCTGATGATCGCGGATATCTACAAGCGGACGCCGACATCGGGCGACTGTTCCGCCTGTCGTTGGTCGTGACGCTGGTGCTCGGCGTTGGGCTCGGCAGCTGGGCGGCATTGTCCTCGATCAGCGGCGCGGTGATCGCCAGCGGGACCGTCGCTGTGGCAGGCAAGCGGCGCGCGATCCAGCATCTGGATGGCGGCGTCGTCGCCAAACTGCACGCGCGCGATGGCGATGTGGTCCGGGAAGGCGCGCTGCTGGTGTCGCTCAACGTCAAGGAAATGACCCGCGAAATCATCGGGCTGGACTCGGAAATCGCGGCGCGGTCCTCGCAGATCAAGCTGATCGAAGATGAACTGAAAGACCTTCTCAAACTTCTGGAAAAGCGGCTCGTCGCGCACAATCGCGTGGCGACGCTGCAGCGTGAAGCGGCAAGCCTCGCCGGTGATATCGCGCGGCTGACCAGCCAGAAGGAGAAAGTGGAGGCGCGGCGTTCGCGGGCGGAAATCCGGGCCCCCGTCGCCGGCCGCGTGCATAATCTCGTCACGCACACACTTGGCGGCGTCATATCGCCGAACGCTACCATCGGCGAGATCGTGCCGTCGCAGGAAGGCCTGATGATCGAGGCGCGGCTAGCGCCGCAGGACGTCGATCAGGTCCGCGTCGGGCAATCGGCGCAGGTGCGCATGACGGCCATGAACCAGCGCACCACACCATCGCTGGCAGCGACCGTCGAGCAGGTCTCCGCCGACCTCCTCCGCGACGAAACTAAGACCCGCGACTACTACCTCGTGCGCGTGGTGCTTGGCGAAGACGCCAGGCAGCATCTGCACGGCAAGCCGCTGCTACCCGGCATGCCCGCCGACGTGCTGATCGAGACCGAGCGCCGCTCGGTGCTGAGCTACCTGACCAAGCCGCTGATGGACCAGATCACGCATGCGTTTCGTGAGGAATGACGATTTGCGGCAAATAGCGACAGACAGCGGCCTTGCATCATTCCTGACACGGCGCAGCGGAGTGATATCGCTGGTTCTGATTGCCGCTGCCTTCATGTCCGCAAGCCTGATCGCGTCTCCCGCCATCGCCGAAACACTCGCCGAAGCCATGGCGGCGGCGGCAACGCGCCATCCGGCGCTGAAGGCCGAGCAAGCGCGTAAGCGGGCCGCTAGCGCCGGTGTGGACGTGGCGCGCTCGGGCTACTACCCCCGCCTCAACGCATTCGGCGACATCGGTTACGGTACTGGCAATCGCGGCCTCAGCGCGGGCGACAATAGCACCACCAGTTCCGGATCGCGATCGTTCGACGATAATTGGAGTGGCCGCTGGGGCTACGGTTTGCACGCAGAACAATCCCTTTATGATGGCGGACGTACGCGCAGCGCGGTCGCCGAAGCACATGCCGGCGAAGGCGCCGCCACGTCGCAGGTCCGCGTCGCCGAACAATCCGTCCTGCTCGAAGCCGCGATCGCCTTCACCGATCTCGTGCGCGATCGCCAGATCGAAGCCTTGCGCTCGCGCAGCAAGGCCATGCTGGATGAGGAAGTGACCGCCGCGCAGGAACGCCTGAAGCGCGGCGCGGGCACCGCGACCGACGTCGCGCAGACGCGCGCACGCCATGCACAGGCCCTCGCCGACCTGATTGTTGCGAAAGCTGAAAGCAAAGTCAGCGTGTCGGAGTACGAGCGCATCATCGGGCGTGTACCAGGTAAACTCGAGCGTCCAAGCGTGCCGGAATCGCGGCTGCCGAAAAACGTCCAGACCGCCATGGCGGACGCGGAAGCGAAGAACCCGGCCTCCATTGTCGCTGAGTTCAAGGAGCAGGCGTCGCGCCATACCGTCGATCGTCTGGCGGCGGATGGACTGCCGCAAGTCAAGCTGCGCGGCGGCATCGAAGGCGATCGCGGGTTTTCATCGTCCTCGGATACGGTTGACCGCGACAGCGCCTCGATTGCCGTGCGCGTCAATGTTCCGATCTTCGATGGCGGCGAGACCACCGCACGTGTCAAACAGGCGCGTGAACTGAACACCGGCATAGCCGAGGATGCGCGGCGCATTCGCGAACAGGTGCGCGCCGGTGTTTCTTCCGCATGGGCGCGTCTGGCCGCGGGGCGCGAGCGGCTCCGCTATGAGCGCGAGGCGGTGCAGGCGAGCCGCAGAGCCCTCGATGGCGTACGCCAGGAGATCAAGCTCGGCAATCGCACCACGCTGGAAGGCCTCGACGCCCAGCGCGATCTGGTCGCCAGCGAAGTCCGCCTCGCAGCCAGCGAACGCGATCTGATCGTGGCATCCTATGCGCTACTGTCGGTCACCGGCCAGCTCTCGCTGGATAGCGCACCGGAATCCCCGCGCGGTCCGAACCTCTCCAGCAAAGACGCGTCACCCCCCGTCAAACGCGCCGCCAGCGTGAAAAGCGCGGCCGACCAGCCGTGGCAGGCCGTCATCACCAAGAAAACCCGCTGAATCCGCGATCCAGCACTGCGCAGGTAACGCGTGATCCTCCGGCCGGATCGCGATAAGTTGCGCGCAACATCATTGTCGCCCGCCGCGTCGCAGAACCATGGACGCCATAGCGGGCACGAGAGATCCTGGGGAGCCCCGCCATGACCGACCTGCCGTCCACCGTTCACATCATGGAAGTCGGCCCGCGCGACGGCTTGCAGATCGAGCCGAAGATCCTGACGACGGCAGAGAAGCTGCGCCTCATCGATGCGCTGGCCGCGGCTGGCGCGCGGGAGATCGAGGCCGGCTCGTTCGTCAATCCGAAAGCCGTTCCGGCCATGGCCGACAGCGATGCCGTGTTCAACGGCATCGATCCGAAGCCCGGCGTCATCTATCGCGCGCTGTGGCTGAACCTGCGCGGCTTTGAGCGGGCGACGCAGGTGAAGAACGTCGCCCTGGACGGCAAGGTCCATCTCACTGCCAGCGAAACGTTCGTGAAGCGCAACACCAACCGCTCCATCGACGAAACGTTCGCGCAGCTTCCTGAATGGATCGCCGCCTACAAGGCCGCGGGTGTCGAAACGGATTCAGCGGGCATCATGGCGGCGTTCGGCTGCAACTATGAGGGCGAGGTGCCGGAGGATCGCGTCGTCGGCATGATCGCGCGGCTGATCGATATCCTCGACGCGCACGGCTCGACACTGAAGTACGTCAGCCTCGCCGACACCATGGGCTGGTCCAATCCGCGTCATATCCAGAGCCTGCTCGGAAAGGTGCGCGATCGCTGGCCCGACCTAGTTCTTCGGTTGCACCTGCACGACACGCGCGGAACCGCCATGGCCAATGCCTACGCCGCGCTGCAGATGGGCGTGCGCGAGTTCGACGGGTCCATCGCCGGGCTTGGTGGCTGCCCGTTTGCCGGACACAAGGGCGCCGCCGGCAACATCTGCACCGAGGATCTCGCCTTCATGTGCGAGGAAATGGGCATCAAGACCGGGTTCGACCTCGATGCCCTGGTCGACGTCGCCCGCATGGCGGAGGAACTGGTCGGCCACCCGGCGCCCGGCAAGATCATGAAGGGCGGCACCTTAAGCAAATACCGCAAGCCCTGACGTTTACCCAAAATCCAGGCCACGGACGATAAATCGCACGTGCCGTGCGCATTTGCCGGGCCGGACATCCACTGACCTAAACTTGACAAAAATATTCAACTATTATTATTGACCTAGCTCTCGGGATTAGCCTGTCTAGCGGGCCGCGGTTTGCCCGTTGTCTGGTCCTGGAGCGACAGGGCTAATCGCGATCAACGACAGATACTGCGGGCTTCTGAAATTCGAGAGGCCGTGCAGGCGGGGTAAGGTCAAGGCATGAGGCAGTGTGCAGGAGCATCCGCGAGGGATGATGCCTTCCGGGTCCGAACCATCACGACTCTCATCGCCTCCCTGACGGCATGGACTGCGTCATGTTCGCGTCGCCGATGCACGTGGATGACGCTGGCCGCGTGCGTTGCAAGCACATTCTTGGCGACGGCGAGCTGGGCGCAGGACGCTTCAGCGCCGGTTGCGCCACCGCCTGCCGAAGCTCCCGCATCTGTGCCTGAACCCGCTGATCCGGTGATACCACTTGATCAGGCTGCTCCTTTGGCAACCGACGCAGCACCATCATCCGAGGCTGCAGCACCCGCTCAGCCGGCGGCTTCGGACGCCCCGGCTCCCACCGTTACACCTGGATCCCCCGCAGCCGCGACGCTGCCCCATGATCTGACGCCGTGGGGCATGTATCAAGCCGCAGACGTCGTGGTGAAGGCGGTAATGATCGGCCTGATGATCGCCTCGCTGATCACCTGGACGGTCGGGCTGGCGAAAAGCCTGGAACTCATCAGCGCTGGTGCTTCTCTGCGCAAATCCCTATCACGCATATCCGGCGACCGATCGCTGCACGAAGCGATCGGCAATCTGCGCAACCGGCCTGGATTGCTGAGGGCCATGCTCGACGCGTCCGCCGCGGAGGTCCGCCTGTCCAGCGACAGTCTTAACCCCGATGGTGTCAAGGAGCGCGTCGCCTCGCGCCTCGGACGCATCGAAGCCTCCGCCGCACGGTCCATCGCGCGGGGCACCGGCATGCTGGCGACCATCGGCTCGACGGCACCGTTCGTCGGCCTGTTCGGCACCGTCTGGGGCATCATGAACAGCTTCATCGGCATCTCGAAAGCACAGACAACCAACCTCGCGGTGGTCGCGCCCGGCATCGCCGAAGCACTGTTGGCCACCGCTATCGGCCTCGTCGCCGCCATCCCGGCGGTGATCATCTACAATCAGTTCTCGCGCTGGATCGCCGGCTACCGCTTGCTGGTCGGCGACGCGTCAGCGCACGTGCAGCGGCTGGTCTCGCGCGATCTCGACCGCATCACTACCGACGTTCCTCGTTCCCTCAAGGCTGCGGAGTAGGACATTGGCCGGCGGCGTCCAAGACAACGGTGACGATATCGTTGAATCGCACGAGATCAACGTCACGCCCTTCATCGACGTCATGCTGGTGCTGCTGATCATCTTCATGGTGGCGGCGCCGCTGTCTACCGTCGACGTACATGTCGATCTGCCGGTATCGGCAGCAGCGCCCCAGCCGCGACCCGACAAGCCCATTTTTCTCACCATCAAGCCCGACCTGACGCTGAGCATCGGCAATGAATCCATTGCGCGCAGCCAGCTCACGCACGCCGTCGAGACTGCGACCCAGTCCGACAAGAACAAGCGGCTGTTCCTGCGCGCCGATCAGAACGTCCCCTACGGCGAACTGATGAACGTGCTCAACGTGCTTCGTACTGCCGGCTACTTGAAAATCGCCCTCGTCGGCCTTGAGAGCTTCGGCGCCAGCGTGCCTGCTGCGGGCGCAGCGTCGCCGCCATCTTCGCAACCCTCTTCTGGAAACAATCCGCAGCAAGCGCCATGACCGCTGCAGCAGATCTGCTGGAACCACGCGCGCGCCGTCTCAGCCGATGGATCGGCGCCGGCGTGCTGATTGCTGCGCTCCACGCAGGCGCGGCCAGCTACGCCATGCGGCAGTGGCACGTCGAGATCAACGACGAGACCTACGGCGCCATCGCGATCGAGGTTGCTCCCCAGATGACGGCGGACCTCTCGGAGCCGATCCATGTTCCTGTAGGTCGGCTGTCGGACGAAAGCATCGCGACGCCGGCAGCAGTCCAGCAGCAGGTTGCACAAGTCGCGGAAGAAACCCCCGTGGAGGATCTGCCATCGGCCGCGCCGGAACCGGAGGTCGTGTTGCAGAAGCAGCAGGAAGTTAAGGACGCGCCGGACCAAGCCACCGAGCAGCAAGCCCAGCAGGAAGTTCAATCCCCGACCGACGCCCGGGCAGACAGACAAGCCAGCGCGCCGCCGCCTATCGAAGCGCCAGTCGAAAAGAAAGCTGAAGCTCCGCAGGCTGGAACATCCCGGGCCGATGCGCGGGCTGTCCTGTCCTGGCAGAGATCGGTTGCCTTGCACCTCAACCGCAGCAAGCGGTATCCGGCTGCCGCGCGCTCGCGCGGGATCGAGGGCGAGGCCATCGTGCGCTTCATCATGGATCGCAGCGGTCACGTCGCCCTGGTCGAGGTGGTGAGCAGTTCCGGCTCTAAGTTGCTCGACAAGGAATCTCAGGAACTGCTGCAACGCGCAGCGCCACTCCCGCGACCGCCGCCGGCAGTGGTTGGCGAAACGCTCGAATTCAGCGTCCCGATACATTTCAGACTGAAGAAATAGGCCGGCGGGCCCGCTATTCATTAGGCCGCATACACGCGAAGCCGCCCGCAGGTGCGGTATACCTACCGCACCTTACAGCCCCCGAATTCCCGCTCCCCCGTCGTCCTCGCTCATCCTCGCGGCGCGTGCCCACGGCTTTGGCTGGAAAAGCGGCACCTCTCCGGGTTATGCATGCATAACGGAGAAGCTCAGCGCATCAGGAGAACATCGTTGATCCCGAAGAAGGAAGATCTGACCATCGTTTTTGCGCACGTTGCCTACCAGCTCGGGCCGCAGTTCGCGAAGCGCAACACCGGCATTCGCCACATCCATGCTGTCAGCCAGGACGAGCTCAACGCCAGCATCAGTGAAGCCGATGTGCTGGTACTGTCGGGCATGTGGAAGAATGATCTCGTCGAGCGCGCCAAGAAGCTCCGCTTCATTCAGGTGTGCGCGGCCGGCACCGACCAGTTCGATCGCAAGCTGCTCGCCGATCGCGGCATCCGCCTGGCCAGCGGCAGTGGCATCAATGCGCGTGCGGTGTCGGATCACGCGCTGTCGCTCATGCTGGCGATGAGCCGCAAGCTGCCCGAGGCACGCGACAACCAGGCAAAGAATTTCTGGCGCGGCATGATCAGCGACCTGACGCAGCGCGAGGATGAACTCGCCGGCAAAACACTGTTCGTCATCGGGACCGGCAATATCGGTGATCGCATCGCGCGGCTGGCGAAAGCGTTTGAAATGAATGTCATCGGCTTCCGCCGCAACACCGCCGCCGGCAAGGGCAGCGCGGATGCCGTGCACGCAATTTCCGAGCTGAAGGGCATGCTTCCGCAGGCAGATTACGTCACCCTGTCCTGCCCGCTGACAGATGAGACCCGCAACCTCATCGACGCAGAAGCGTTCGCGCAGATGAAGCCGAGTTCGTATCTCATCAACGTCGCGCGCGGCCCGTGCGTCAATGAAGCGGCGCTGATCGCAGCCCTCAACAACGGCCAGATCGCCGGCGCCGGCATAGACGTGACGGCGGAAGAGCCGCTGCCGGCTTCCTCGCCGCTGTGGACGACCAAAAATGCTTTCATCACGCCGCACACGGCAGGCGAGACGCGCAAGTACGAAGACAACGTCATCGATATCCTGCTGGAAAATCTCGACCGGCTCTGGAAGGGCGACACAAAGCTTCACAACCAGATCGTTTGAGTTCAACGGCCGCCGATTTCATCAGGCGGCCGTTTCCTTATCCGGCAAACCCGAACAGGTCGCACATCATGAGCCAGAACAGCAGTCGTCATGTGGCCATCATCGGCGCGGGCGCCATCGGTGCCGTCAGCGCCGTCGAGATCTTGCGAGACGGTCATCGTGTCACGATGATCGAGCCAGCCAAACCCGGCGACGAACAGGCATCCAGTTACGGTAATGCCGGCTGGCTTTCGTCGCATTCCGTGATACCGCCCGCGACGCCCGGAGCCTGGAAACACGTCCCCAAATACCTCGCCGATCCCCTCGGACCACTGGCTATCCGCTGGAGCTACCTGCCCAAGGCGCTGCCCTGGCTGGCCCAGTATCTCGGCTCGGGGTGGACTGAAGCCCGCGTGAAGGAAACCGCGCGCGCGCTGCGCGATCTGCTGCGCGACGCCCCCACCCTGCACAAGGCCCTATCGGAGGAAGCCGGCGTCAGCCACCTGATCGAACGCCTCGGCGTCATGCATGTGTACAAATCGCGCGAGCAGTTCGAGGCGGACAGGTTCGGCTGGGAGATCCGCAAAAGCCTCGGCATCGACTGGCTGGAAGTCTCGGCGGACGAAATGCGCCAGCGCGAGCCCGATCTCGATCCCAGCTATCAGTTTGGCATCGTGGTCGAAGAAGCCGGCCGCTGTCGTGATCCGGGTGGCTATGTTGGCGCACTGGCCAGCCTGGCCCAGTCGCGCGGCGCCGAGATGGTCTCGGCCAGCGCGAAGAAACTGCGCGTCGAGAGCGGCAAGGTGGTCTCTGTGGTGACCGACAAAGGAGAAGTTGCCTGCGATGCCGTGGTCGTCGCTGCGGGCGCGCGCTCCAAGCAGCTCAGCGCATCCATCGGCGATAGCCTGCCGCTGGAAACCGAGCGCGGCTATCACCTGATGATCGAGAACGCGGAAGCCGGTCCGCGCATGTCCTGCATGCACGGCGAAGGCAAGTTCGTCGTCAATCCGATGGACAAAGGCTTGCGCTGCGCCGGGCAGGTCGAAATTGGCGGACTGGAAGCCGCGCCCAACTGGAAACGCGCCGACATTCTGCGCAATCATCTGCTCGAAATGTATCCCAAGCTGCCGCGTGACATTCCGGCTGACCGCATTCGCTATTGGATGGGCTTTCGCCCCAGCATGCCGGACGGGCGGCCGTGCATCGGCTATGCACGTTCCACATCCGACGTCGTCTACGCGTTCGGCCACGGGCATATCGGCCTTGTCGGCTCGGCACGTACTGGCCGATTGGTCGCTCAGTTGATCAGCGGCCGCGAACCTGAAATACCGCTGACGCCGTTCGATCCGCGCCGCTATCTCTGATCAGCACCTGATATCGGGAAGAGAGCAATGCCCGCGATTCCCAGCACGCCGACGTCGCGTATCGCCCGAGGTGGTAAGGCCATCTATGGCGCCCCGCTCGGCATCCTCATGCTGGCCGCGAAGTTCCCGCGCATCCCCGGCGACATGGGCAACGCGACGACATGGCCATTCCCCGTGCTTTATCGCGTTGTCAGCGGTGCCAGTCCTGAGAAGGTCGTGCTGCAAGGCGCTCCCGGCCTGCTGCCGGATTTCATCGCCGCAGCCAGGGATCTCGTTGCTCAAGGCGCTGAAGCGATCACAACCAACTGCGGGTTTCTCTCCCTTTTCCAGAGGGAGTTGGCGGCCGCAGTGTCAGTGCCGGTAGCGACATCGTCGCTGATGCAGGTGCCCTGGGTCCAGGCAACGCTACCGCCCGGAAAACGCGTCGGCATCGTGACGGTGTCGGCGTCATCGCTGACACCGGCGCATCTGGAAGCCGCCGGCGTGCCGCACGACACGCCGATCGCGGGCACCGAAAATGGCCGGGAGTTTTTCCGCATCTTGATCAAGGCCAAGAAGACCGATATGGACATCGCGCTGGCCGAGCAAGATGTCGTCGAGGCCGGCCTGTCACTGATCGCGCAGAACCCCGACGTCGGCGCAATCGTGCTGGAATGCACGAACATGCCGCCCTACGCTGCCGTCCTTCAGTCAGCGGCTGGCATTCCCGTGTACGACATCTATTCGATGATCACATGGTTCCACGCAGGACTACGACCCCGCGTTTTTGGCACCTAGGCGCGACCTCGCATCACCGCATGACCCGGCCGAGCACCGCGGCGGCAACCCGCCCGGGATTGATTTCGGTAACCGCGGCCGAATAGCGACCAGAATACAGCAGGCGAATGAGATCGACGCGCGCCTCGGATGTGGTGTCAAACCGAATTGCGAATTCTGTCTCTCCGGCTCTGACGAGAGTCCCCGATACGCGCACGTTATCCAGCGTAAAACTCAGCTCTGTTCCGACTGATGCAGGCGCGATACCCGAAAGCCGCGCGCCGCCGAGCGATATATCGAGCACGCGGAACGAAAATGCCTGCGTTCCGATATCGAGGATCGCATCATCGTGCGAGGCGAGGCGCTCCGAACCGCGCATGCGAGGCTGCTCGACACAGACCACGCAGGCAATCGTCAGCACCACGATATTGTACCAGCTCCAGAACAAACACAGCGCACTGGAGTCGCGCAGCTTATTGCCGTCATCAACGAAAAACGCCCACAGCACGCCACCGATGGTCAGGCCGAGATAAGCGAGAAACACGCGCAAAAGCGGCCACTGCACGAATTGCTTGCTGCGATCGCCGCCCTTTGCCGTAACGTGGAACTTCTGACCTTTGGGCTTCACGATCCCGTGCACCACTGCCTGCACGATCTGCTGTGCCGCGAGCAACTGCGTTACGTCTCCCATGATCGGCATGATGCGACCCTGCGCCATCCAGCCCATGATAACGAGCTGCGCAACAAAGTGCGGCAGATAGTAATACAGCATCTGCGAAACATCGGCCTGGACGGCCAGAATGTCGAAAAACCAATACAGGATCGGGATGATAATTCCGGCCAGCCGGAACGCGTAGCTGGCGAACCAATAGAGAAACGTCTCGATCAGGCTGATGCGATCGGTGACCGAGAGGCCATTGTTCCGGCGTAACGGTCCCAACGATCCACGAAAGATCTGCGCAAATCCGAGCGCCCAGCGGCTGCGCTGCGTGATGTATTCCTTCAGGCCTTCCGGCGCGAGGCCGAGCGAAAGCCGCTCATTGAGATAGACCGTGCGGAAGCCGGCGGCCTTCATCTTCAACGTGACGAGATAGTCTTCGGTGACCGAATCCGTCGGAAAGCCGCCAATGCGCTGCAGTTCCTTGAAGCGGATGACCGACGACGTGCCACAGCAGAAGGCCGCGCCCCAGGCATCCTTGGACGCCATCACCACATCGAAGAAATAGCGCTGTTCGTCCGGCCAGACGCGCGCCATCGACAGATTCGTCTGCAGCGGATCGGGGTTGATGAAATGCTGCGGCGTCTGGACGATACCGACATCATCCTCGCGGAACAGGCTCAATGCGCGGCGCAGAAACTGCGGCATCGGGACGAAATCGGCATCGAGAATGCTGATGAAATCCGGCGGCTCCGCAAGCTGGCCAACGTGCCGCAAACCGTTGTTCATATTACCGGCCTTGGCATGACTGTTATCGGGGCGGGTCAGGTAGTGCGCGCCCAGCTTTCCCGAGAGTTCCTGCAACCAAGGGCGGCGACCATCGTCGAGAACCCAAACGCGATAACGCGCGTAATCCATCGAGAGCGCACCGACGATCGTGCGCTCGAGAATGGCTTCATCCTCGTTATAGGTGCAGATAAAAACATCGACGAGCGGCGGAGGCTGACGTGTCCGCAGCCAGCCGGCGTTCTGATCGGCCATCGGTGACCGGTTACTGAGGCGGGTCAGAAAAATCAGGCCGATGGTGCTACCGGTCACGGCCAGCGTCTCGATAAGAACGAACGCGATACCGACGACGAAATCGAGTGTCAGTCCGATCGGCGGCAACGTGGCCAGCCAGCGCCAGATCATATAGCGCCAGACCAGAGCCAGCATAACGGCAACCATCGCCGCGCGCGCGCGCTCATCATCGGCACGCAGCCACGGCAATACCATCAGCGCCAGGCCGATAACAAAAATGCCCGGCATCAGGATTTCCAGAAGCACCGGCACGGCGCGCGCCTCACTTGTTGAAGGTCACGCGACCCGTCTGCCCCACACGGCACTCACCGGCCCGTGCGAGTTCGGGCAGCGCCACGGTCACACGATAAGGCTCCTTGGCCAGCGCGGATGGCTGGATGGCGAGGTTCGCCGGAGCATTCGCAAAGCCGGTCAGACTGATGATGCGCCCGGCATGGTCCACCGACTCGCCCCTGAACCGGAAGCTCGCCGGATCGCCGACGCGCAGATCGTTATATGCGGTTTCACCAACCGTCGCGGTCACGACCAAGCCCGTGCAATCGAGGACTCGCACGAGTTCCTGCCCCTGCACGACCGTCTCGCCCGGCGCCGTCATCACTTCCCAGATGCTGCCATTGACCGGAGCCGTCAGGGATGCGGAGGCACGCGCGTTGTAGCGCATCTCCTCGCTTTTGAATTCGCTGCGCAATGCAGCCAGACGCGCTTCGCGCTGGTTGAGATCCGCAACGACATCGCTCAGACGCATCGTGATTTCGTCGGCAAGCTGCTGGGACTGCGGGCGATCGTTGTAGCTGTCGCCGACGTAAACGCCGTTGCGCAGCGCTGCGAGTTCGACTTCCTCGCCAACCAAACGATGTCCGAGCGCGGCCTCGGCTTCGATCGCAATCGTGGCATCGCGGCGCGCCTTTTCAAGAACTGCCGCCGATGTGGTTCCGCTTTGCGCCAGCGCTCTCGCCCGCTCCAAGGCATGATTTGCCTCTTCGCGCCGCGCGGCCGCCGCCTGAAGCTCGCTGCGCAATTCCGCGACGCGGGCTTCCAGCCGATTGACCCGCCCGTCCTGGAAAGCACGCGTCTGCGCGCTGAGTTCAGTCCGTAGCGCTTCCAATTGGTTCCGCTTTACGAGCAGGCTTTTGGTTTCAATTTCGAGCTCGCCAACCAGGCGGCGCAAATCATCCAGACGTCCCCGCTCGGCACGTGTGTTCCCGATGTTCACCAGCACCGCGCCGGGTGCCAATGGGGTGCCTGCCGACGGATTGCCGACAGACTGCACCTGTCCGTCGATAGGCGCACGCAAGGTAACGAGGCGTGCATTGATGACAGCTTCCGTGCTTGTGGTCTGCAGGAGGCTGCGCATCGGCACCCAGCCGGCCGCGAGCACAACAAGCAAACCGATCAGCGTTTTCAAAACACGGCTATGCTGCTGCCAGTACGCTTTAAGAGCATGAGCGCGTGAGGCCGGCACTTTATCCGGCTTTCCCTCGGGCTTGACATCGAACGAAGCGGGCCCTTTCAGGAAGGTCTCATTCAGAAGCGCGATCCGAGCAGCCGCGTCGAGATCCGCTTTGGCTGCCTGACGCAACTGGGCGGCTTCGGCCTCCACGATTGCAGCTGCCGATGCTTCCGGCTCCTTAAAATATTGCGGAAACGAATACTCCTGCGCGGCATCAATCTTGCGCGCACTCGACAAAACACTCATAGCTGCCCCACGCACGAACCGGCGGGCAGGCAATCGCGCGCATCATCAAAACACCAGCGATGCCATCTCCCCTAACTCCGTCCCGATATAGAGATGGCAAATTGATTTAGCGTTAATATAACCTCCTCATTTCAGCCGGATTGATGCGACACGGAGTTCTGCGGCAATACACAATGTCCCGACAGGCACGCAGCAATAACGAACAGTTAATCGACAATTCTACATTATTTTATCAATTGTTATAGGCAGCTCGCGCACACGCTTGCCGGTGGCATGAAAAATTGCATTCGCGACCGCGGCCGCAGTGCCGACAGTGCCTATTTCTCCAACACCCTTTATTCCGAGCGGAGAAACCTCGGGATCAGGCTCGTCGACAAAAATGACCTCGATGTCCTGCACATCCGCGTGAGCTGGAACATGATAATCGGCGAAATTGTGATTCATGAACCGTCCGATCCGATGATCCACGGCGCTTTCCTCGTGCAAGGCCATTCCAATGCCCATCACGACGCCACCGATAATCTGGCTGCGCGCGGTTTTCGGATTGAGAATGCGGCCGGCGGCAACCGCGCAAACAATGCGCGGGATGCGCACCACGCCAAGTTCCTCGTCCACTTTGACCTCAGCGTATACTGCGCTGTGGGTATGACGCGATTTGCGCAAGTTGCTGAAGATCGCGGGCTTGGCGGTCTGTTCTGCCTCGAATATCTGCTCGCCGGAGGACCGGACCACATCGGAATGCCTGACCGCCCGCGAGCGATCGCCTTTGACCAGTATCCAACCATCCGCAAATTCGACCTGATCCATTGTCACAGGACCAAGCGGCTGGCCGGACATCTTGCCTGCCTCTTTCAGTAGCCGCTCGGCAATCGACCGGCAGGCCATCTGCACCGCCGCACCGACCGACGATGCAGTGAACGAACCGCCCTGCACCGGCGCTGTCGGCAAATTTGAATCACCCAATCTGACGATGATCTGATCCAGCGGCAGCCCTAATTCTTCCGCCGCTATCTGGGCCATGATCGTATAAGTACCGGTGCCTATATCGGACGTAGCCGATGCGATTTCCAATCGCCCATCATCGCGGAGCGTGGCGCGCGCCGTCGCTGGAACCATCAGCGCTTCCCAAATTCCGGTCGCCATGCCCCAGCCGACAAGCTCACGCCCATCCTTCATCGAGCGCGGCGCTTTGCTGCGCTGATCCCAGCCGAATGCCCGCGCGCCTTCCAGATACGCCGCCATCAAAGCCTTGCTGGTGTATGGCGAGCCGTGCATGGCATCGACATCGGAATAATTGATAATACGGAACTGCAGGGGATCGATATCTGCCGCATAGGCCATTTCGTCCATGGCGATTTCGAACAGGTTCATACCGGTGGCGGCGCCCGGCGCGCGCATATCGCACGGTGTCGGCAAATCGAGCGCAACAACGCCGCTGTCAAAGGACGCATTATCGCAGGCGTAAAGCGACCCGACCCAATTGACGATATTCTCGGTATAATTCTCATATCGCGACGTGGCGGCCGTCGCCTTATTGACCAGGGCGGACAACTTTCCATCCTTGCCAGCGGCGAGAGAAACGTTCTGCACGCAGCTCGGCCGATATCCCAGCACGAACATCTGCTGCCGGGTCAGCGTGACCCGCACAGAACGTTGCAGCATCGTCGCCGCCATCATCGCGAGATAGACCTGATATTTCGGGCGCAGCCCCGAACCAAACGCACCGCCAACGAATGGATTGCGGACACGAACGTCGTCGGCCTTCACATCGAACACGTTCGTCAGATACGTCTGCACATTCTGCGAACCCTGCGTCTTATCGTAGACGGTGTATTGCCCATTTCCGTCGCGGATCACGGTGGTCGCGAACATCTCCATTGGATTGTGATGCTCGTAGGGGACTTTATAATTTTCCGATACGCGGGCTGCGCAATTCATCATGGCGCTTTCAGCATCGCCGCGGTTTTTCAATCCGGCGATATGGCCGCTTTGCTTTCTCGGCGTGAAGCGCTGCGCCAATGTCGTATCCAGATCGGTGACCGATTCCTCCTCGTCATATTCAACGTGCACCAATCGCGCCGCATAGCGGGCGAGATCGGGCGTTTCGGCGACAACCAGTGCAACCGGCTGCTGACTAAAATAGATTTTCTCGTCGTAAAGCGCGCGGAATGGAGATCCGGGCGGGCGGACCTCGTCGTTATAGCTGCGGTCGAGCCAGGCCACATGCGGCCGGTTTTCATGCGTGATAACCTCAATCACACCCGGTACCGCCATGGCAGGCGCCGTATCGATCAGTGCGATGCGGCCTTTGGCGATCACACTCGCCACGACGGCGCCGTGCAACAGATCCTGAGTCGGATGCTCGGCCGCATAACGCGCACGACCGCTGACTTTCAAAGCACCGTCGATACGGCTGAGCGGTGCGCCGATACCGGCATCGATCGCCATGTGGGAAACTCCTCAGGAAATACGCTTATCGGTCTGCGATTGCGGCGTGCCCGCCGCGGCCTGCTCAAGGGTCCGCACGATGGCCTTTTCCGCCAGCGCGATCTTGAAATCATTGTCGCCCTGCCCCTTGGCCTCGCGCAGAATGTGCTTCGCGGCAGTTTCAAACGCTTTGCGCGAGGGCCGGACACCGCGCAGATCGGCCTCAACATCAAAATCGCGCCAGGGCTTGTGCGCCACGCCACCCAGAGCAATACGGGCGTCGGAGATTTCGCCGTCCTCAAGCTTCAACGCGGCTGCCACCGAAACCAGCGCAAAAGCAAACGAAAGCCGGTCTCGCAATTTCAGATAGCTGTAATTCTGATTGAAACGATCGGCTGGCAGATCGACGCCGGTAATCAATTCGCCTTGCTGCAAATTCGTATCCCGCTCGGGCGCATCCCCCGGAAGACGGTGAAATTCACTGATCGGGATCAGGCGCTCACCTTCTCGGCTCATGACGCGAACGGTCGCATCTAGCGCCGCCAGCGCCACGCACATGTCCGAAGGGTGTGTGGCGATGCATTGCTCGCTCGCGCCCAGGATGGCATGATTGCGATTGAGCCCGCCGATGGCACCGCATGCGGTTCCCGGCTGGCGCTTATTGCAGACAGTGCCAGTATCGTAAAAATAGAAGCAGCGCGTACGCTGCATCAGGTTTCCGCCAATTGTCGCTGCGTTCCTGAGCTGCGCGCTGGCGCCGGCCAACAACGCGCTCGACAGCAGCGGATAGTGCCGCTCGACGCGCGCATCATAAGCCGCATCGGAATTGCGAACCAATGCGCCTAGCCGCATGCCGCCGTTACGGGTGTCCTCGATGCGGTCGTATGGCAGGCGATTGATGTCGACCAACCGCATCGGCCGTTCCACATCCTCCTTCATCAGATCGAGCAGATTTGTGCCGCCGGCGACAAACTTGACGTTCTCGCCCAATGCCTCGCGCACGGCTTCGTCGGCATCGTGAGCGCGCATATAGCTGAATGGTCTCATGATCCATCCCTCCGGTCCTCATTCGCGGTTTCGGCGTCGAGCACCTGCATCACCGCATCGACAATGTTGGGATAGGCCCCACAACGACATAGATTGCCACTCATCAGCTCGCGGACCTGTTCACGCGTATGCGCGCGACCTTCATTGATCAGGCCGACGGCCGAGCAGATCTGTCCGGGCGTACAGTACCCGCACTGCAGGGCATCGTGCTCCACGAACGCCCGCTGCAGCGGATGCATCGCGGTTTCGTCGCCCAGGCCTTCGATCGTGGTGACGCGCCGACTATCGTGCATGACTGCGAGCGTCAGGCAGCTCTTCAATCGGCGGCCGTCGATCAGCACCGTGCAGGCGCCACATTGGCCGTGATCACAGCCCTTTTTCGTGCCGGTCAGATCGAGCCGGTCGCGCAGCAGATCCAGCAGCGTCAGCCACGGTGGCACGTCGAGATCGAACAGATCGCCATTGATCGTGATGTGAAGGGGGACGCGGATCGATACGTCTCTGGGGGCTTCGATATCCACCAGGACGCCGTTTTGAGTCGTGATGCTCAAAGCCAATCTCCATGCGCGTGGATTGCAACCAGACGAAAGGTTGTTGTTACCGCAACGGCAGCACTTGCGAATGGTTCCATGGCGGCTGACAGCCCCACGGGGCATTCGGCAGCCACGCAAAGCCACGCTGCCGGCAGGGTTGACGCCTTGGGCGCAAAGCCTCGACGGCCTGCCGCCAATCTCGATTGGCGCACAACTTGGAATCTCAACTACAATCCCTCTTGACTACCGGCCTGCGCCTGGTCCTAACTAACTA